>JAMCXQ010000018.1 GCA_023474835.1 Patescibacteria group bacterium
AGGCAGGGTGGCCCAAGTAATAGAAAAAGGGTACACGATCAACGGCAAATTACTAAGGCCGGCGAAAGTGAAAGTCAATAAATAAATTACAAACTTAAAATGATAAATGTAAAATTGAAATTTAAAATTTAAAATTTTGAATTGCAATTTTTAATTTTTAATTTTGCATTTTGAATTAAAATTTTATGAGCAAAATATTAGGCATTGATTTGGGCACCACCAATTCCGCAATGGCAATCGTGGAGGCGGGGAGCCCGAAAATAGTTGAAAACAAAGAGGGCGGACGGACCACTCCGTCAATCGTCGCTTTAACGAAAAACCAGGAGCGGCTGGTCGGCGTTTTGGCAAAGCGCCAGTCGATCACCAATCCGCAAAACACCATTTTTTCGGTGAAGCGGCTCATTGGCAGAAATTTCCAGGACCCCGAAGTGCAAAAAGACAAAAAACTTCTGCCTTATGAAATCCGGGAAAGGCAGGACGGCGGGGTTGAAGTTAAAATGGGCGACAAATGGGTAACTCCCCAGGAGGTTTCGGCAATGATCCTGCAAAAACTGAAACAGGATGCCGAAGCGAAAACCGGCGAGAAAATTTCCCAGGCGATTATAACCTGTCCGGCGTATTTCGACGATTCGCAGAGAAAGGCAACAAAAGTGGCGGGCGAAATCGCCGGTCTGGAAGTTTTGCGGGTTATCAACGAGCCAACCGCGGCCGCTTTGGCTTACGGGTTGGATAAAAAGAAAAACCAGCAGATAGTCGTTTATGATTTCGGCGGGGGCACTTTTGATATTTCGGTTCTGGACGTTTCGCACGACACGGTTGAAGTGAAGGGCACGGGCGGAGACACCCATCTGGGCGGGGACGATTTTGACCAGCGCATAATGGATTGGGTTGTCGGCGAGTTCAAAAAAGAGCAAGGCATTGATTTGTCCCGCGACACTTTGTCTTTGCAAAGAATCAAAGAAGCGGCTGAAAAAGCGAAAATTGAATTGTCAAGCAGCCTGGAAACGGAAATCAATCTGCCGTTTATAACCTCCGACGCCGCCGGGCCCAAACATTTGCTTTTGAAAATGTCGAGAGCCCAGCTGGAAAAAATGGTTGGCGATTACATTGAAAAATCCATTGACCTGTTGAAGCAAACCTTAAAAGAGGTGGGCTTGAAGCCCGGCGACATCGAGGAAATTGTTTTGGTGGGCGGGCAAACCCGAATGCCCAAAATCCAGGAAGAAATAAAAAAATTCTTCGGCAAAGAACCGAACAGGGAAATTAACCCCGACGAAGTGGTGGCGGTGGGGGCCGCGGCGCAGGGTGGCATTTTGCAGGGAGAAGTGAAAGACGTTTTACTGCTTGACGTTACCCCCTTGTCTTTGGGCATTGAAACGCTGGGGGGAGTAAGCACGGTTTTAATAGCCAAAAATACCACCATTCCAACCGTGAAAAGCCAGGTTTTTTCAACCGCGGCGGACAATCAGCCCTCGGTGGAAATAAAAGTTTTGCAGGGAGAGCGGGCAATGGCCGACGACAACAAAGTTTTGGGCAGATTTATTTTGGACGGTATTCCTCCTGCCCCGCGCGGCATTCCGCAGGTTGAGGTCAGTTTTGACATTGACGCCAACGGCATTTTGAACGTGTCGGCAAAAGACAAGGCAAGCGGCAAAACCCAGTCAATAAAAATCGAGGGCACAAGCGGGCTTTCCAAGGAAGACATTGAAAAAATGAAAAAACAGGCGGAAGAGCACGCCGAACAAGACAAGCAGAAAAAAGATTTGATTGAAACAAGGAACATTGCTGAAAATTTGATTTATACCTGCGAGAAAACCCTGAAAGACGCGGGAGATAAAATCGCCCCGGACAAGAAAAAAGAAATAGAGGACAGTATTGATGATTTGAAGAAAGCGAAAAATGATGATAATATGGATGACATAAAAAAGAAAACGGAAGATTTGTCGCAGGCCATTCAGCGGATAGGGGCGGAAATGTACAAAAACCAGCAGGGACAGCAAGGCGGGCCAGGCCAAGCCAAGCCGGAAAACGACAAAAAACCCGAAGCTGAGGAAGGAGAGTATAAGGAAAAATAAAAATTAAAAATGAAAATTTTCGTATGTCCGATTATTATTCAATTTTAGGCGTTAATAAAACCGCTTCCCAGGAAGAAGTGAAGCGGGCTTATCGCAAGCTTGCCCATCAATACCACCCTGACAAAAAGGGCGGTAACGAACAAAGGTTTAAGGAAATCAACGAGGCCTATCAGGTTTTGGGCAACGAGGAAAAACGAAAGCAATACGACCAGTTCGGCAGGACTTTTGACAATCAAACAGGCCAAGGCCAGGGCGGTTTTGATTTCAACAGTTTTTGGCAGTCGGGAGGAAAAAACAACGAAGGGTTTGATTTCGGCCTGGGCGATATTTTTGCCGATTTTTTCGGCGGTGGCAGGAGCGCGTCTTCGGGTAAAAAAGAAACAAGGCGGGGTTCGGACATTGAGATTTCGGTTGAAATAAATTTGGCCGACGTTTTGACTGGCGTTGAAAAAAATATCATTCTGACTAAAATGGTTATGTGCTCAAGATGCGAGGGCAGGGGAGCGGAGCCCGGGTCAAACTTAAAAGAGTGTTTTACCTGCCGCGGGGTTGGCCAGGTTCAGCAGGTCAGGCAAACAATGTTCGGCTCAATGAGCCGTTTTGTCACTTGTCCGGAATGCAAGGGCGAGGGCAGAATACCGGAAAAACCCTGCAATGTCTGCCGTGGAGAAGGCCGTTTGAAAGGCGAAGAGGAAATAAAAATTCATATTCCAGAGGGCGTTGACTCGGGCCAGACTTTGCGTGTGGACGGGAAAGGGGGAGCGGGCAAAAGAGGCGGCAAGCCGGGCAATTTGTACATTCAGATTGTCGTTAAAAAGCACCCGCTTTTCCAGAGAAAAGGCGACAATTTGTTCACTTTTTCCCCGATTGCTTTTTCCCAGGCGGTTTTGGGCGGAGAAGTTGAATTGAAAACGCTGGACAACAAAACAATTTCTTTGAAAATTCCCGCCGGAGCTGAAAGCGGGAAAATCCTGAAAATTTCCGGAAAAGGCGTGCCCAATTTTACCGGCTGGGGCAAAGGCGATTTATTTGTGGAGTTGATTGTGCAAACGCCCAAAAAACTGACAAAAAAACAGAAAGAGTTGTTGGAGGAGCTGAAAAAAGAGGGGTTATAATAAACAAAACTTTCCGCTGTCGGTACTAGATACCGACAACAACAGGTAAACACCCGGCAAAGCCAAAACATTGGCTTGAACATTGTAAAAAAATTAAGGAATCCCCGGGAATTTTTACGGCAAAGCGCTCCGCTTCGCTCCGATGCTTTGCCTAAAATTCCCCTTAACAGCCAACAGCTTGGCTGTTAAGCCCCCATAGCTCAATTGGTAGAGCAACACCCTTTTAAGGTGCTGGTTCTCGGTCCGAGTCCGAGTGGGGGTACTGAATAAATTAAAAGTTCAAAATTATGTCAGTAAAAATCACTTATTTCGTGCACGGCACGACAATTGACAACGAAAAAGATCTATCAACCGGCTGGCTGGGCGGCGAGTTGTCGGAAAAGGGGATAAAACAAGCCAAAGAGCTGGGCGATTTGGTTGCTGATAAAAATTTTGATGTAATTTTTTGTTCTGATTTGAAGCGGGCGGTTGATTCGGCCGAGCTTGGTTTTGCAAGCAAATATAAAATCATTCCGGATGTCCGGCTGAGAGAGTGCAATTACGGCGATTTTAACGGCAAACCCTCTGAATTTAAAGATAACAAGATGCAGGAATTTATTGTCAGGGCATACCCTAACGGCGAAAGCTACCAGGACGTTGAAAAAAGAATGGCCGACTTTCTTGAGTTTTTGAAAAAGAATTATGCGGGCAAACACGTGGCTCTTTTGGCTCATGAAGGACCGCAGCTGGCTTTAGATGTTTTACTGGGAAACAAAACCTGGGAGCAGGCGATTAGCGATAATTGGCGCAATACTCATTCCTGGCAGCCCGGCTGGGAATATGGAATAAACTGAAACCAAATCAGAACACAAAGTAGCCCAAAAGAGAAAGCAGGGCCAAAATAATTACAGATACAGAGCCGATAACGGCTCTTTTTTGATTGGCGGAGAGAGAGTCAAAAAAATGAAAGGTTTTTGAAAAAAATGTTTTTTTAACGAAAATAATCAGACAGGCGCCGGAAAACTGCTTTAATATTTTCTTTTTTTGTTTGAAGATTTTTTTGATTTCTTTGGGGTTTTTGGCGAAAGCCAGGCCTTCAGCAATGCCTTCGTTTTTGAGCGCCTCAAAAACCTCGCTGGTGGCCGCCAGAACGCGGTCGCTATTTTCCAGCTTGCCTTCAATCACTTCCGGAAAGAATTTTCCGCTGGTTTGGCTTTCCCGCAAATTGCCTCCGATGTCAAACGCTTCTTCACCCCGGAAAAGCAGAGCTTTTAGTTGTCCGGTTTTGGAAATTTTCAGCGACAAATGGTTGTCGGAAGCTGAAATAGCGGTTAAGTTAAGGTTACCCAGCCAGCTGGGATTGTTTTGTTGGAGTTCATTTTGCAAAAATTCATTGGCTTTGTTGAGCGCCTGCTGGAATGCCTGAGTAGGCATAAAAATATTGGCGCGGTGCTCCTTGGCTATGACGTCGGTTAATTTTTCCAATAATTGCCTGTTGTGAAAATCTGGATTTCTCAACTCGGACAGCAGACACAAAACGCCCAGCCGTTTTTCCGTTTTTTGGCTCGGAAAAAAACAAAAAGTGTCGGCTTGGCCGGTTCCGTTTCCGTCGTAATTGTTGAATTTCAACTCAAAAACCTTGAGCATAGAAACTTGCTTGCAGGATTAAAAATGATACAATGTAAAAATACCGCCTTTTAGTGTTTTTTGCAATCAATAAGGGCAATTATTTATTAAAACAAGGACGCATAGCTCAGTTGGGTCAAAGACAAAGTATTGTCTTTGACGGGTTTTTTAGCCCAGCTTTGCTGGGCGTTAAGAAAAACCCAGGCACAATTAGATTTTTATGCGCGATTAGCTCAGTCGGTTAGAGCGTACGGTTCACATCCGTAAGGCCGCAGGTTCGATTCCTGCATCGCGCACTTAATTAAAAAACCAAAATCATATGACAAAACAAATCATCGGCTATGTTCTGTTGGGTTTGGGGGTGGCCGGAATTTTATGGGGGATAATAACCTCGTATTTAATTTTTACCGGTAAAAATCCCGCGCCCGTTATTTTTAGCGCGACAGCAACAAGCCAGCAAGCGCAGACAGCCTCAACAAGCCAGCCAGTAAAAACCGGCAAAACAGGCAACGACATTGAGGCAGTAATGCAGGAGCAAATGCAGTCAGTGGTAGGAGAGCAAATAAACAAAATGTTGCCAACCGACTTTATCAACAGGGTTTTGAATCTGACTGTCTGGGCGATTTTTATGGGCATTTTGTTTCTTGGCGCGGGAAAGCTGGCGGGTGCCGGCATAGGATTGTTGCGGAGTGAAAAACCGGTAAAAAATTAAATGAAAATGTTGGAAGTCGCTCAAAAAAGAAATATTATTTTCGGTTTGTTCGTTTGGCACTTTGTCGGGGCGTCAAAAGCCATTTTGCTTGGCTGGCGCAATTTTTTGTTTTCAAATGCCAGTTATTTTTCTTTCGGCCAGATGTTAAGGCATTTTTTCGGCCACTGGCACGGAATGAAAAGCGATTACGGCAGGGGATTCGATCCCAAGCTTTATTTTAATGTTTTTCTGGGCAATTTGATTTCCAGAATTTTAGCGGCTTTTATGCGTCTGGTTTTGCTGGCAATCGGCTTGGCGATTGAAATCTTTATTTTTATTGTTGGCCTGGCAGTTTTGCTGGTTTGGATTTTTTTGCCGATTATCGCTTTGGCGTTTTTATTTTACGGAATCGGTTTGCTTGTTTGAAATATGTATTTCAACTTACAAAAAACCGCGATTTACAGGGCGGTTAAATGGGAATGGTTTTTTCGGGCGCTGGCCGCAATTAAAACTCTGCTTTTAGTGGTTATTTTGATTGTTTTGGGCTCTTTGGTTTTAAACGGCCTGGACAAAGGTTTTCGGGCATCCATAGATACAGACGCCTCTTTGCTTGGCGTTGTGTGCATTTTAATGTTTTTTGTTTTGCTGCTTTGGGAGGCCGGGCTTTTTTTCAAACATAAACTGCAAAGCCCCAAACTGTTTTATAGTTTACAGGAAGCCATAAAAGCGCCCGAACAGTTCAATTTTGCCGGTTTTTTGGATTTTGAAACAGCCAAAATCTGCAAAAAAGCGATAACCCTTTTTAATAAGAAAGCCCATTCCGTTTTTTTGAAAGACGGATTTTTGTATTTTTTGCTCAAAGCCGGGCCAGAGGAAATAAAATTCATTTTTCAAAGGGCGGAGCTTTCTTTGAAAGAAGCGCAGAAAATCGCCAAGCAGGAAACCAATAAATTAAAAGAAGGGCCGGGCGCGGATTTTGAAAGAATTATTTTAAAAGCCGTTGAAATCGCAAGTAACCAGCAAACCGGAGTTGTCGGAGCGGGTGATATGCTTTCCGCTTATTCTTATATCGATCCGGTGTGGCAGAATTATTTAGCGGAGCGGGATTTGCGTCCTGACGATATCGAAAATTTAGCTCATTGGCGCCAAAGAACAATAAACCGGCAAAAAAGAATAAGATGCTGGTGGAGCTATGAAAACCTCTTAAAACGGGGGTCGGCGGGTCGGGACTGGGCGAGCGGCTACACTATAACCTTGGACAAATTTTGTTTTGACTGGCGGGATAAAGTCGCCCGTAATTTTTTCCGCGAAATTATCGGTCACGAGGCGGAGCTGAAAGAAACGGAAAGGATTTTGAGCAAAGAACAGCAAAGAAACGTTTTGCTGGTGGGGGAGCCGGGAGTGGGCAGGGGAAGCATTATTGAAGCGTTGGCGCAAAAAGCGTTTTTAAGGCAGGGAACAGGGCGGATAAATTTCAAAAGAATTTTGCAGTTTGACATTGGCGGGCTGGTTGCTTCCTCGGGTTCTCCGGAAAAAGCCGAAGCTCTCCTGGAAATTTGTTTTCATGAAGCAGTGGGGGCGGGCAACGTTATTTTGGTGATTGATAATTTTCATAATTTCACAGGCCAGCCGGCCGGCCCGGGCATTATCAACATTTCCGGAATTCTCAACAGATATCTGGCCTTAAACGATTTCCAGGTTATTGGTATAACCACTTTTGCGGACTTTCACAACATCATTGAAAAAAACTCGGCGGTTGCCAATTTGTTTGAAAAAGTGGAAGTGCAGGAAGTGTCGGAGGGCGAAACACTGCGGCTTTTGGAAAATTACGCGCCTTTTTTTGAGCAGAAAAACAAAAAGTTCATCGGTTTTCGGGCTTTGCGGGAAATAATGAAAATGTCGGGCAGGTATTTCAGCCAAAACCCCTTTCCGCAAAAAGCGCTTTTGCTGCTTGACGAAGCGATGACGTTCCTGGCCCATAATACCAAGGATTATATCTTGCGGCCCGAGCACGTTCAAAAAGTTGTGGCGGAAAAAACTTCCGTTCCGGTGGAAACGTTAGCCAGCAAAGAAAAAGACATTTTGCTTAATTTGGAAAATCTTTTGCGTCAAAAACTCGTCAACCAGGAGCAGGCGTTGACGGCTGTGGCTTCGGCATTAAGAAGGGCAAGGGCCGAGGTTAATTTAAGAAGGGGGCCTATGGGCAGTTTTCTGTTTTTGGGGCCCACGGGAGTGGGCAAAACTGAAACCGCCAAGGCCTTAGCCAACGTTTATTTCGGGGGCGAGAAAAACATTATACGGCTTGATATGCCGGAATTTCAAAACACTGGTGATGTTTCGCGGCTTATCGGCAATGCTGAAACAGAGGGCATTTTAACGACAAAAGTAAAAGATAAGCCGTTTTCCTTGATTTTGCTTGACGAATTTGAAAAAGCGCATCAAAATATTCTGAATTTGTTTTTGCAGATTTTGGATGAGGGTTGGCTTACCGACGGTTCGGGCAGGAAAGTTTCTTTCCAAAGCACCATTGTCATTGCCACAAGCAACGCCGGAGCGGAAACCATACGGGAGAATATCCAGCAGGGGAAAACAAGGGCTTTGCTTCAGGAAGAACTGGTTGATTATGTTTTGAAGCAGGGGATTTTTAGGCCCGAGCTTGCCAACAGGTTTGACGCGATTGTCGCTTTCCAGCCGTTAACCCCCGGCCATCTAATTGAAATCGCCGGCCTGATGCTCAACCAAATAGCCAGAAATCTGGCTGACAAAGGCATTGATTTGCAGATTACCCGGGGGCTGAAAGCGGAAATCGTCAAGCTTTCTTACAGCCCTGCTTTCGGGGCAAGGGCAATGAAAAGAGTTATACAGGACAAAATAGAAAATGTTTTAGCCAGAGCATTGCTGGCCGGGGAAATAAAGAGAGGACAGAAAATATCTATTGACCCTGTCGCTTTTAGTATAATAAAACAAAAATAATAACCACTGCGGTTGAGCTTTTAATCAAGGGATTATGAGCATTGAACATATCAAATCTTTTAAGTCCGAGGCACCAGAACAACAAGATGCAGAAGAATACGAAATTCCTTCTACTGCTTTCAGCCTTGAAGAGTATATTATCAGATTGTGGAGCCTACAGTGGTTGGGTGAGAAAGGCATAGAGGCGGAAAAAATCACAGAAGAAGTGTTGTACAAAGAAATACAGGAAAGATTTAATGAGTTAGTGGCGACTTTGGCTGGAAATAAGGGGTATATTTTAGATTTGGGCGCAGGAGAGAGTCCGGTGATGATTGAACTGAATAAGGCGCTTGAATATTATCAGGAAGATCACAACATGGCAATTCAGCCTAAAGGTATTCGTTTGGATTTCAAATACGAGCCGCTTTTACAGACAAGGCTCAAAGAATTTGTCCGCGATTGGCAAGCCAGCGGCTTTAGTAAGAAACAGATTGATGAAGTATTGACAGCCAGCGGAAAAAAATCTCGGGCGGTTGTGGCCGATGTATTATCTTTGCCGTTTAGAAATACAACCTTTCAATTGGTAGTTTCCAACGAGCTTATCCCTTATTTTTTGGAAGAGCGCGAAAGCGAGGCGCATAAAATTTATTTGCGATACAGGCAATTGGGCTGGGAAAAATGTTTGTTAGAATTGGAAAAGGAGAAGGAGAAAGACGGGCTGTCAGCGGAATTTGATTCACAAAAGTTAGAAGATATGAAACGGGAGGTGGAAAAATACCACTCTATTCTGAAAGACAAATTTAAATATAAACCCGCTTATGACCTGGAAATGTTCGAGAAATTTTTTAATGAAATAAGCCGTGTTTTAATATCTGGCGGGGAGGCGCGGATTTTTCCTTTTGATATCGGGTATTTGAAAGGTACTGAACAAGATGAAGCAGGCCGCGTGATAAAATTTCAACAAATTATTGAAAATAATTTTCGATCGTCAATGATTTATCTGTTAACAAAAAAAATCAGGGGTTTGCCCCACGAAAGTGGCACGTTGGTTTTACGAAAATAGTAGGGTCTTTTCTAAAATAGCAGGGTAATTATAAATTAAAAACAAAATAAAAAATATGATAAAAATATTCAAACAAATTATTATCGTTGTCATCGTTGCCGCTCTGGTCGTTACAGGTTTGCTGGCAAGCGGCGAATGGAATCCTTCGTGGAATCCGTTCCACCCAATAGCACCAATGTCGGTTATGACCAAATCCATTGAAGCGCTGTCAACGGCCAAATCAATGAAAATAGACGGCAAAGCCGGCATTATTTTGCAAATGCCCCAACAGGAACAGGGCGCCCAAGCGGGTTCTTGGCAGGATTTGCTTGGCGGGGGCGGGCCGGGTGAAATCGGCCTGGACTTGGCTTTCATCACTCTTTTAGATAAAACAAACGCAAACAACCCAAAAAGCCAAACCAGCTTTGAGACGTCCGTTGACATCGGGGGCGTGGCAACCAGCGGCAAAGGGCAGTTTATTTCTTTCGGCCGCAACGGCTATTTAAAAATTGACGAAGTGCCCGAATTACTGGCGGTTTTTATGCCCGATTTAGCCAAAGCCCAGGGCCAGTGGCTTAAAATCAACAGCGGAAGTTTCAGCTCCGCAACTTCCATAGACCCAGAATCCGGCCTCGAGCAGGATGAAGAGTTTATCGCGGAGCTCAAAACGCTGGTTCAGGGCAGGGATATTTTGCGGATAAAAAAACAGCTGGGCAGAGAAACAGTCAATCAGCAGCAAACCACCCGTTATCGCGTGTCATTAAACAAACAGGAGGTGAAAACAGTTTTGCCCTTATTTTTGCAGATGGTAAAAAAATACGCTCTCCAAGAGGAACAAACGCAGCTGGCCGACATTGACGGAACACTCAATAACTTTGACCAGAATTTT
>JAMCXQ010000006.1 GCA_023474835.1 Patescibacteria group bacterium
GAATTTTTAATTCCATAAATAAAAGGAAAGGGCAGATCTTCCGCAACATTTGGGCAGGTTATGTCAACATATTAGAATTCCTTAAAAATTCTTTTACCTTTCAACTTTCCCATATTCAACAAAACTTTCTTATTCTCGTTAATATAGCAAGCCAGTATCTCGCCGATGAAAATTATATGGTCGCCTGAATCAATTTGTTTGTACAATTTGCACTCCAGGTTTATCGTGGCCTTTTTCAGCAAAGGCGACCTGATGAATTTTGCCGGGGCGGTTTCTATGCCGCTTACCTTGAATTTATCAATGTCTTTGCCGGAAACCGAACCAAAAAACTCAACCTGCTTTTCCAATTCTTTGTTCGGTACCGCCACAACGAATTCTTTGGACTGTTCTATCAATGTGTGAGTGTGCCCTGATTTTGATAAAGCTACCGCGAAGTAAAAGGGGACATTCCAGGAGCACCTCATTTTCCAGCCGGCAATCATCCCGCTGGGCCCGCTGTTTTTATCAACGGAAATTACAAAAACGCAGCTCTCCGGCTTAAATTTATCAAAGGCCTTCTCCACTGAAACTTTTTTCATATTTTTATATTTTATCCAAATATTTTATAATCTCCGAATTGCATAATATTAGCCCTCAAGAGTTCCTATCACTTAAGAATTTTTTAATTAAATCTATCTTTTTTTTGTCGGCACCGCCGCGCTTTTCCTGACGGTAATGGTCGCACAGCATTGCCTGATAAACCCGCGAGTATTGTTGGGCGGTTAGTTCCCTAAACCTCGCGCTGTCGATTCGCGATATTGGCAGAGTATCGGGATTGATTTAGGCTTTTTCCATTCCGCCGATGATTTTGTAAGGTCCCAAAGAACCGTAAAGAACCGGCGTCGCGCCGAACGTTTTGTTCAATCCGGCCGCTACCTCCAAAAAAACGTTCAGTTTGCTGCTTTTCTCCATAATCGTTTAACACCCTGGGCCCGACCGGTTATTCGCTGAAAATCCTTTTTGCCAGGAAAGCGGCTATTTGCTCTTTATGCCCCACGAAAATATTTTCCGGCAAGTTGTTTAAAGCGAACCACTGCCATTCTTCGCATTTTTCCGGCTCTCTAAGTTCCGGCTCACCAGCCAAATCGTCCGTAACCAAAAAACCTATTTGAACGTAATGCTGGTCTTCGCGGACGTCGTTGGTTAAATTCACGAAAGAAAAATTACGCGCCCTAAAACCCGTTTCTTCTTCTAACTCTCTTTTCGCTGCGGCCTTCATGCTTTCCCCGCGCTCCAAATGACCGCCCGGCAAGCCCCAGGAACCGGCTCCATAAGCGTTTCTCCTTTTGCCGAGCAAAAGCTTATTCTGACACACAAGGAAAACATTGCACCCTACCCCAATATTTGATTGTCTGACTTGCTTTTCCATAAGACAATTTCGCCAGCAACAACGGCGACAGAACACGAATTTCAATCCAATAAGTCGTACAAAATACCCTGGCTAACATTTGCATTACTGGGAATGATAAAAGGACTTTCTATTTTTTCAGCCAAAGTGGTTATGTTCAAAAATGCCTTGTCCATTCCCCAGGTATAGCCCTGCTGAAAAGGAAACCTTTCTTCCCTTTCTCTGTACCTCAATGGCAAAACCTTTTTAATAAAATCATCAAGGACCTTGGCGTAGGTTTTGAAAGGATGGGTTTTTGATTCTGAATAACCATCAAGGGGCACGCCTATTGCCTTCATAAAATCAATAATGCAGGTTGAGCCATAGATAATCGGCGTTTTCAGGCCTCCGGGCAAGGGTATTAACTGTTCCAAAAGATAACGGCGCATATTTTCAATATCTTGTTCAGTAGTAAAGCTCTCTTCAAGGTGCGGATTTTGGGTAAAGTTCTCGTGCAAAAACTGTGCGCCTGATCGCATCCTGTGTGTTAGTTTCAGCTCTTTTTTATTGCCGATTAATATCTGTACCGAACCGCCGCCCACATCAACCACGGTGTATTCCTTTTTATTATCAGGAAACCCGTTCATTACCGCCTTAAAAAACAAAAGGGCTTCTTGGTCTTGGGAAATATTTTCTATTTCAAAACCGGTTTTCTCTTCCATTTCCTTTTTCACCGCTTCCCTGTTTTTGGCGTTTCTTAAAGCATGGGTGGAAACGACTTTAAACTTAACAACGCTATAATCGCACAAAAGCTTTTTACACCTCAAAAGCTCGCCAATCGTTGTCTGCAAATTGTTCGGCGCGATATGGCCGCCGGTTTCATCCATATTGCAGCCAAAACACGTTAGGTTATTGGAAAAATAAACCTCTTTTATCCCGCCATTGTCCAAAACTTGCGCCACCAAAAACTTTACTTTCAAAGTCCCTATGTCAATAACCGCGTAGTTTTGCATAGATTTAATCATTGAACAAATCAAGAAAGATTATTTAGCCAAGGGCAAACGCCGCTTCCCCAGCCTTATCGCCAAAATAATCAAAAGAGATATCAAGCACATATAAACCGGAAAAGCCAATAAAATAAGGCTAAGACTGCCAACGGCTATGCAAGCGAAGAAACCGCCGAGAAAAGTAAAAACCCACGCGCTGACTGTTTCCGTTCCCGGCATTTCATAGGACTTAATGATTGTCAAAACAGCCCCAACCCCGTCAATGAAAATGGCTATAAATAAAGCCGTTGCCGCCTCTTTTGTGAAATACCAAATAACCAAACCAATCATTGCCCCGCCCAAACCGACAATGTCCCTCTCTTTCAAACCCCCTACCCCGTACCTGACGGCCAAAATAAAAACAAACAAATCGCCTACCGCCTGAGTACCGACAAGAACCAAAGAATAAACTCCTCCCTTGGCAAGCTGCGAGAAAAAAGAGATAAAACCAAGTATGCTCCAAATCAGCCAAGACCCCCTTTCCGGCTTTGTTTTCCCAGCAAAAATATCCTTGATATAAGGAACAAAAGACAAAAATATAGATATCCCAGACAAATACCCGGCTGCTTGAACAATCATAAAATCATTATAGCGGAAAAACAGTTGCCGCCGCCCGCAACTTAAGAAAGAAAGGACGGGCCTTCCGCGTTTATCGCTTCTCAAATGACAACCTTGTCGGTCGCTATGCTGGGAGAATGCATGCTGATAATTTTTGTAGGCTCCAAAAATTCTCCCTCAATAACATTGTTCCTGTCTACAAACAAAAAATCCCCGGTTTTAAGGATAATCTCGCTGCCATTAACGGCATACTTCGCGTTTCCTTCCAAAAACAGAATCACTTCCACTTTTTTCTGGTGATAATGGGCCCTGCATCTATCCCCTGCCCTATGCTCGCAATAAAATACTTCTATGTCGTTCGTTTTCAGAGGGCTGCCGTCTTCAAAAAAAGACCCTATAAACCAGCCCCTGTGCTCCTTTCCGGCCTCAACCCAATTGCCAGCAAAAAATTTATTGTTTTTTGACTCCAGGTTTTTCATATTTTTGTTTTATTTCTCGCTTCTCCAAAAACGGCTTTATTTTTCAATAAAAGAGAAAACGGGCCTTCCGCGGCCCGGCGACTGGCACATTACTTTTTGAAAACAATGTCGCCCTGGTTTGATTCTTGGGGTTTGGCGATTTCCCGCCAGAGACCCCAGTAAGAAAGAGTAATTTTATCATTAAAATCAAACCCTAACTTGGCGGCAATTTCGCGAATCAGGGCTTCGGAAGCCTCGATTTCCAGATAATCGCCAAAAGGAAGTTCGTCGAGCGTAATCTCGGCCTCGCCCAAATTCCATTTTTGGCGGCGTTTTTCCATTATCCGCCTCTTGGAAAAGCCCAGGCCTTCCAAAATGATTTTCATTTTCGGCAAATCGGATATTTCCAGCTCTATTTCTTCACGCTCTTTGAAGTCGGGGTTGGAAATTTTCGTTTTGAGAGTGATAACATTCTTAAATCCGCTTCTTAAGCGCAGAAATTTTCCCTGCTCCCGCAGGGAATCAGCGGGCGTATCAAAAAGAATTGTCCGCTCGAACGCTTCGCCCGCATAAACAGCCCCGAGGCCGTTTATTTTTTCTTGCATTTGCGAACGATTCTCTGTTTTAAACTTCACTTCAATTTCACGGTTGTTTTCTGCCATATTTTTTTATTTTATCTTACGCTTTCGGCAGAGTTTTGCAACTATTAAAAAACAGCCCGTGAGGACTATTTTCTTTGGGGACCCGAAAAATCAATCCAAACGCAGATAATGCTCGTTGGACTTGAAACTGTCAATGATAATTTTGGTCCCTAAAAAAATGGGCTGGGGCAGATTATCTAAATCATACCATTGCCAGCCCACCATCCGGTCCGGCTCCAGAACCTGCGGCTCCCCTGATTTCCAGTCGCATACCATGCCAACATGAACGTAATGCTTGGGGGCGTAAATTTTCAGGTTTGCCAGCATCTGAAAGCGGATGTTGGCGATTTCTATGCCGCATTCTTCTTTTGTTTCTCTTATGGCGCATTTTTCAAAAGATTCCATATACTCCAAATGCCCGCCCGGAAAAGAATATTCGCCCTCGCCGTGGGCGTTTTTTCTCTTGCCCAAAAGCACCTGTTTGTTTTTCAAAATCATCACCCCAACCCCCACTTTTGGATATTGTTTTTCTTCTGACATGGCAAATTGTAAAACCCCCTTACCGATTTTCTTTAGGCCGCATCAGCGGAAATATCTGGCATTCTCTGGCGGGCTTGTTCATTAAAAAACTAAACAGACGCTCGGACAAGCCGAAACCGCACGTCGGGGGCATTCCGTATTCCAACATTTCCACGAAATCGCGGTCGTACATCTGCGCTTCTTCGTCGCCTTTGTCGCGCAGTTTCTGCTGCTCGGCAAATCTGGCTGCCTGGTCAAGGGGATTGTTGAGCTCGGAATAACCGTTGCCCATTTCGCTGCCCGCCAAAATAACCTGAAACCTTTGCGTTAAATCCGGGTTTTTGTCGGAACGCTTGGCCAAAGGCGACAAAACAACCGGCACGTTGATTAAAAATCCCGGGCCGGTTATTTGCTTTCGGCAATACTTCCAAAGATTGTCGATGGCACGCGTGCGGTTGAAGCCGTTTTTGTCGTATTCAATGCCCAGTTTTTTCAGCGCTTTTTCAATGTCAGGCAAACTTGCCTGTAAAATATCAGCGCCGGTGTGTTTTTGCACGGTTGAACAATAATCGTATTTTTCCCATTTTTTAGCCAAGTCAACATTGTGCTCGCCTATTTTGAATTTCAAAGCGTTGAAAGTTTTTTTGGCAACGTATTTGTACATTTCTTCAACCAATTTCATACCTTGTTCGTAATCAGCGTAAGCCCAGTAAAACTCCATGGCCGTGTAATCCTGCAAATGTTCCGCATCCATGCCTTCGTTGCGGAAAACCCTGCCGATTTCAAATATTTTGGCAAAGCCAGCGGCCATCAAGCGTTTCTGCCACAATTCCCCGCCGGAAATGCGCAGATAAACGTCAATATCCAGGGCATTGTGATGAGTTATGAAAGGCCGCGCGTCCGCGCCGCCGGTGGTGTTTTCCAGAATCGGGGTTTCCACTTCCAAAAATCCCCTGTCCAGCAAAAACTCCCTGATGGCGTTCCAGAAAATCGCCCGCTTTTCAACCATTTGCCTTGTTTCGCTGTTCAACAAAATGTCCAGATATCGTTTTCTTAATTTTTCCTCAATGTCCTGCAAGCCGTGCCATTTTTCCGGTAAGGGTAGAAGCGATTTAGTGAGCATTTTGTAATCGCTCGCTTCAACGGTTTTTTCGCCGGCTTTGGTTAAAAACAACTCGCCTTTTATTTCCACGAAATCGCCGATGTCAAAAACATCGCCAAAAAGCTTAAAGCCCTTTTCCCCTAATTTGTCTTTTTTCAAAAGCGCCTGGATTTTCCCGCTTCCATCGTTCAAATCCAAAAATATCATTGCGCCGTGCCCTCTTTGCGCCATTATCCGGCCAGCCACCGTGATTTCCTTTTCCGATTTTTTCAATTTGGCAAAATCAGCCAATGCCTCGGCAATGGCATGAGTTCTTTTGCAGGTTGCCGGATAGGGATTTATTCCGGCCGATTCAATTTTGCGCAGTTTTTCCAAACGCACTTTTTTTAATTCATTTATTGTGGACATAGCTTATTTTAATTAATTGTAGTTTATAAAAACAAAAAATTCAAATTATGTCTTGATTTTATACAAAAAGTACCAATCCAGAATGTCTTTGGCGATTCTTTGCACCAGATTGGGCGTGCCGTCGGGCGCCCCTTCCACGAAAACAAGCAGAAGGATTTTGGGCGGGTTTTTGCCGATATTCTGCAAGTCGTCGTAGGGCGCGAAAGCGGCAATCCATTTGTCGTACACTTTTGAGTTTGTGTACATCTGAGCCGTGCCGGTTTTCACGGCCACTTCAAAAGGCAAGGAGTTCAAATAAGCGGCTGAGCCGGCCGGCGATGCAACAACCTGCCTCATTCCTTCCCGCACAATCTGTAAATTCGCGCTTGAAACGAAATTCTCCCGCACAAGGCTGGCGGGGATTTCCGTTGTCCGGCTTTTGTCCGATGAGACAACCTCTTTGACGAATTTCGGCTGTAATAATTTGCCTCCGTTGGCTATGGCCGAAAAAGCGACGGCCATTTGCAAGGGAGTGGCCAGCATATATCCCTGGCCGATTGACAGGTTATAGGTGTCGCCCAAAAGCCATTTCTGGGTGGCCGGAGTTTTGAAATATTGGGCTTTCCACGCGGGGCTGGGCACTTTGCCCTCCTGCTCGCCGGGCAAGTCAATGCCGGTGGCCTGGCCCAAACCGAAAAGATTGAGATATTTGTCAATCCGCTCAACGCCCAAACCGACAAACGATTTGGGCAAATCCAGATTGAAAAACTTGCTCGTTGGGCTTGGCGCCTTGTACCCGCCTCCGATAATGTAAAAAAACGGGTTGATTGACTCGGCCAGCGCCCTTTTAACGTCCGACCAACCGTGAAATTTGTTGTCGGGATAGCAGTCGGCTATTTCTTTGTTGTATTGGTTTTCAATGCAGATTTCCTGGGGACAATAAATCCTTGTGCTCTCGGTAATGACGCCCTCCTCCAAAGCAGCCAGAGCGATGAACGGCTTTATTATAGAGCCGGTCGGATAAACGCCCGCCAAAAAACGATTTAACTGGGGGTTTTGCGGGTCAGCGTTTATTTTTGCCAAATCCTCCTGCGAAATGCCTCCGGAAAACAGGTTATTGTCAAAGCAAGGCAGGGAAACGGCCGACAAAACCTCGTTGTTTTGCGGGTCCAAGGCCACCACCGCTCCCTTTTGCACCCCGATTTCGTCCAGGGCCGTTTTCAAAACCTCGTACGATTTTTTCTGCAAATCCAAATCCAAAGCCAAAACAACATTATCGCCGGACTCGGGCAGAGTGACAAGCTCGCGGGAAATTTCTTTACCCTGGGCGTTCCGCTCAATCTGCAAAACGCCCAATTTCTCCCTTAAAGCCTGTTCCTGGGTTTTTTCCAAACCAGCCCTGCCGATGTAATCAACAATGGAATAGCCCTGGTCTTTCAAAACCGCGTATTCGTCGGCCGGAATTTTGCTCAAATATCCCAAAGTGTTGCCCAGACAAATATCGTTGTCGTATGTTCTCACAAACCTTCGTTTTACCTCCAGATAAGGGGTTTCTTCCTGTTTTGTTTCCAGCACCACCAAATCCTGATTGGTTAAATCTTTTTTCAGCAAAATGCCCTCTTGGAGGTTTTCGCTTGTCCCGCTGTCTATTTTTTTCTGGATTTCAAGCGGTTTTTCCCGCAAAATGTCCGCTATCACATCAACGGCAGCGGGCTTGCCGGCCTGGGGCGCTCTGGCTTTTTCCGGATGGAAAAACAAGTCAAAGCCGATTTCGTTTTTAACGAGCTGGCGCATTGAACGGTCATAGATAATGCCCCGTTCCGCCACCGATCTGGCGGAGACAAAACGGTTGGCCTGCGCCTGTTGTTCAAATTCAGCATGAGAGACAATCTGAAACTTGAAACAAAAAACGAAAACTGCCGCCAAAAAAACAAAGGCCAGACAAAGTAAAAACGCAAAGTTCGCCCTTTTCAGGGGCCTTTCCATTTTTATATTCGGGCCGCCCGACTCTTTCTCTCTTTGATAAGCCAGATTATCAAGCAGGACGTCCTCGACCGAAATTTCAGAAATTGCTTTTTTAACAATGAGTTTTTTCATTTTCAAACGGATTCTTTCACGTTTATACCTTCCCAAAAACAAAACCGTTGTTTTTTTGGGCCGGCTTCATAAGCAAAAAGGCAAAAAAACCGAAAAACAAATCCAAGGCGAACTTAGCCAGTAAAGCCGGCCGGAAAAAATTAAAACGCCAGACCGGATTAGCTCCGCTAACCGAATCAATTAGAAAACCTAAGGACAGGGGCAGAAAATTAACGAGAAAAAAACAAATTGCCAGGCAAAAAACAAAAACGACGGCGCTGTTTCTTTGAAAATGGGAACCGAATTCTCCGGCAGCCAGAGACAAAACCAAAAAGCTTAAAATAAAAACGCCGAAACCTCCGGAACCCGCCATATCAAGCAAAAAACCGCAAAAAACAGCGGAAAGAACGCCGATTTTCCGGCCGGAAAAAAAGCTGAGCGAAAACGCAAACAAAAACAACAAATCAACGACAACGCCGAAAACGGAAAAATGCGGCAGAAAACTTTGCCCGATCACGAACAGCAAAGCTGCCAAAACCAGCAAAAAAAACACCTTATGCCAAAACATATTATGATTTACTGCGCTCCTTCGAAATTCGTTACCACGAACACTTTATCCAAGTTGGTTTTTTCAAAGTAAGGGATTGCTGTTCCTCCCTGAAAAGGCTGGGCGTCGGTTTTTTTGACTTCCGCTATTTCGCCAACCAGTATATTTTTTGGAAAACTGCCTCCCAAAGCCGCGGTGAAGATTTTTTCGCCCGCCAAAATTTCTTTGTCTTTTGCCACTAATTTCAACTGCGCCTTGCCCGAGCCTTCGCCCTGCCAGGCGCCCAAAACATCGGAAGAACTGGCTGTCTGGACATTCACGTCAAAAACAATCAAAGCCGAGGTTATAAGCTCAATTTGCGAAAAACGGGAAAATGTTTTTTTAATCCTTCCCACCAAAACGCCCGCCTGGTTCAAAACGGTCATTTTCTCCGACAGGCCGTCTTTTTCGCCTTTGTTTATGGTTAAAACGTCATTTTGGCCTTGCGAAACGACCTGAGCAATCTGCAAATCAAATTCCTTTGCCAGGCCCGAACTCATAATGTCCTGCAAATCAGCGTTCTCTTGCTTTTGCGTTTTGAATCTCTGTAATTCTTCCATTAAAACAAACGTCTGGTTAAAAAGCCGTTCGTTTTCTTTTTTCAAACGGCTTGCCTCAAAAAATCCGGAAAAAAAGCCGCCGATATTTTTACCCGCCTGCCAGAAAACTTTTTCAACAGGCAAGAAAACCCTGCCAAAACCGCCCTGCAAAAATCCGCCCGCGAGCCTGGCGATTGCCAGAATTGCCGCAACAACCAAAACCGCCAAAAAAACTTTTAATCTTGTTTTCATAATTGTTTTAGCCATTATGAAACGCCGACCCCAAAAATGCAAGCAAGGCAAACAAAAACCCTTCGTAATTGCAGAAAGGTTTTTGCTTTCAAAAGATTGAGCGCCAGAGTGGCGGCTACCTACTTTCGCGCAAAGCACTATCATCGGCCTTGGAGCATTTCACTTCCGTGTTCGAAATGGGAACGGGTGGGACAACTCCAGCATAACCGCCACTTCGGCGTTCAATTGCTCATGTTCAAAAAGGCAAAAAATGTCATTGATAAATCCCTAACGGGGTTTAAGGGAAAATTGGTCTATTAGTACCTCTCGGCTGAACTCATTGCTGAGCTTAGACCTAAGGCCTATCAAGGTTGTGTTCTACAACCGACCTAT
>JAMCXQ010000021.1 GCA_023474835.1 Patescibacteria group bacterium
AAAGAATATCCTATTTGTTGGATGAAGTCCAGCGTTTGCCGCGTTGGGAATTATATATTAAACGATATATTGATTTGCGTTATCCAATTAGATTTATTATTTCTGGTTCAGCATCTCATACAATTTTCAGAAGGTCGCTTGAGAGCTTGCTTGGGCGCTTAGTGAATATATCATTACCGCCGTTTACTTTTCGCGAATTTGTGCGATTTCATTATTCAGAACACAAAGGTTTTTTGGCTGCATTAGCAGAAGATGTTTTGGATATCGGCGATTATTCGTCGGTAGTTAAATTTAATCGGCGCTTGGAAGGATATATAAAGACAGATACTATTCCACAGTGGAACCATTATGCCGATGAGTATGCTCAAAAAGGCGGCTTTCCTCAATTGTGGTTTATGGGGACTGTTACGGAGCGTTCTGCATTTATTGACCAACAGTTTGTTGAACGTGTCACACTTGAAGATTTGCGTCTTGTAAAAGAAATAAGACGACCTGAGATATTTCATCAGTTTTTGCGTTATGCTTTTGCCCGAACAGGCCAAGAGTATAATTTAGAGGAATTAGCGTCGTTGATTCATACCACGCGAGTTACGCTTACTGAAGCGTTACCATTACTTTTACAAACAGAATTAATCCGCAAAGTTGAACGATTTACCGGTAAGCCGGTACGATTACGTTCCACGCATGCTAAATTATATGCGGTTGATCTTGTTTTAATGCAAGGGATAACAAAAATTTCCGCTTCTCTTGAAGGAGAGGAGCGCGGTAGAATCGCCGAGACACTTGTCCACAATGTAATCCGGCTATTTCCAGGAATTTCCGATGTGTCGTATTATCGGGAATCAAGCGGCAAACAGGAAGTGGATTTTATAGTGCGAGTCGGTAGTCGCATGATGCCCGTTGAGGTCGCTTATCAAAATCAGGCAGGAAGTCAACATCGTGGTTCAATTCGTACATTTTTAGAGGCACACGGAAAACAAAATGGTTTTGGCGTTTTGGTTACAAAGGAAAGTTGGAAGATAGAACAACCAATAATTGAAATGCCATTACCACTTTTTTTATTGGCGGCGTAACCGAAGCAAATACTAAAAATGCGGATGTTTCTGGGCAAAGAGCAAATGCCGCTATGATTATCCTAACCATAGCTTTAGTCGCGTTATCCATTGTTTTGGTATGGCAAAGGTTGGGGATAGAATAAATTTATGAAATTTAATAAGTTGATTCCCGAATTGAGCGTTTCAAACTTTGAAAAAAGTTTGAAGTTTTATACAAAAGTTCTTGGATTTAAGGTTGAATATATGAGGAATGAATCAAAGTTCGTTTTCCTTTCTTTGGCTGGCAATCAGATTATGATTGAGCAGACCAAAGGCGGTGCTTGGGACACGGGTAAATTGGAATATCCTTTTGGCCGCGGCGTTAATTTCCAAATGGAAGTGGCGGACATTAACACAATATTTGAATCGTTGAAGAAAAATAATTATTCTGTTTTCGTTGAGCCGCAGGAAAACTGGTATCGGCGGAACAATCGTTTAGTTGGTAATAAAGAGTTCTTGGTGAAAGACCCCGACGGCTATTTATTGAGATTTTTTGAGGACTTGGGTGATAAAAAGTTAAAATAAATTTATGCCAAGCGAAAAAGATTTTTACCAGGTTTCGTTAAAGGTTTTTTTGAAAAACGAAAAAGGAGAAGTTTTGGGGCTGAAGGCCGCGAAGGGCGGAATATACGACGGGTTTTACGATTTGCCCGGGGGCAGAATCAACATTGACGAATTTGAAACTCCGTTTGCGGATATTGTAAAAAGGGAACTGCGGGAAGAAATCGGCAATGTTGATTATGATCTGGTTTTAAATCCGGTGGCTTTTGCCAGAAATGAAAATCCCAACAAAAAAAGCCCGTTAGGCGGGCTGGTTCATATGTTCAACATATTTTTTGAAGCAAGCTATAAGTCGGGTGAAATTGAAATAAGCGAAGAGCACATTGGCTTTGAATGGATTAAATTGGAAAAAGAAACCCTAAACAAGTATTTTAAGCTGGCTGTTTTTAAGGGAGCCCAGGCGTATCTGGAGAATATGGCAATAAAAATATGAAAAAAATTTACATAACCGTAATTGTTGTTTTGCTGGCTGGCGTTATTGTTTGGTTCGGGGCGTTTTATCAAAAAAAATCCCCAAACAATGAAGCGGCCGCGCCCGTTAGCCCTGCTTTCGTGGGCCGGGCTGATTATTTGTGCGATGGCGGGAAAGCCGTCAGCGCCAAGTATTATCAGGGGCCGGAAGCTCCGCAACCCCGGCCCGGCGAGCCGCCTGCGCCAAGGGGCGGCGTGGAGCTGGTTTTGAGCGACGGCCGCCGGCTTACTTTGTCCCAAACCATTTCAGGAAGCGGCATCCGTTATGCCACAAGCAACGAAGCCCTTATTTTTTGGAGCAAGGGCAACGGCGCTTTTCTCACGGAAAATAACGTTGAAACATATGCAGGCTGTATAGCCACGGCGCCGGATTCCGGCGGTTTGCCCCAAGTTTATGCCAATTCGGCTTTTGCATTTTCAATCCGTTATCCCGCGGGGTATGCGGTCGATTCATCTTATCAATATCAGGAGCTTGGCCCGGGCAAGGAAATTAACGGGGTAAAATTTGTTATTCCGGCAGTTATGGCCACTCTTACCAATCTTTCCAGCTTTGATACTGGAATTTCCGTGGAAGAAATTCCTGACGCGACAAGTTGCGATGCGGGATTGTTCCTGATGCCAACCAACAACGGCATTTCTGAGATTACTGACAACGACACCCAATATTCAGTGGCTTCTTCAAGCGGCGCGGGAGCGGGCAATTTTTACGAAGAAACGGTTTGGGCCATACCTGGCACCAATCCCTGCGTGGCAGTAAGGTATTTTATCCACTCAACCAACATTGGCAACTACCCCCAAGGAGCTGTGCGGGAATTTGACCGCCAGGCGCTCATTAACCAGTTTGACGCAGTAAGGCGGACTTTGATTTTAAGCCCGTAAGGTTGCTGGAGGGAGAAATTTTCACGAGAGAGAATTAAAAAAATGGGAAAAATAATTTTTAAATATGATTTATTTTATCACATCCAACAAAAACAAGCTGGCGGAAGCGAGAGATATTTTAGGGATTGAGATTGAACAAATGGAAATAGATTTGCCTGAAATTCAGGCCATTGAGCCCGAGAAAGTTGCTTTGGAGAAAATAAAAGAGGCCAGAAAAAAGTTTTCCGGAGATTTTTTTGTTGAAGATGCGGCTTTATATTTGGGCGATAGAAAAGAGGTCGGGGCTTTGATAAAATGGCTGCCGGCCGAAAGAATTGTTATGGCTTACGAGGGCGAAAAAGCAGAGGCGGTTTGCGTTGTTGGCTATTGCTTAAAAGGGAGAATTGGGCTTGTAACGGGCAGTGTTTTTGGAAAAATAGTTAAAATACGGGGCGATAACGGATTTCATTGGGATTGTATTTTTCAGCCCGACGGGTACGATAAAACATTCGCTGAAATGGCAAGAGAAGAAAAGAACAAAATTTCGCACAGGCGAAAAGCCGAATTAAAATTTAAGGATATTTTGGAAAGCTGAAAATTTTGCGGCCCGGGCCGCTTGTTGTTGATTTTTAGCCGGTTTTGTTGTAGAATGCAGCCGCATTAAAAAAGATAATATGAAATATTTTGAGAAAATAGCGCAGTTCGTTTTGGCTTTTTCCGGCCTTTTTTATTTTATCCGGATAACCGGCCATTATTACGACAAAAAAATAGTGCTGGCTGATTTGGGCGGGGTGCCCTGGCTTTACGCCGCTTTGGGAACCTTGTTCGCTGTTTTGGCGGGTTTTGTGATACAAAAAGAATGGGAAAACTGGAATAATTTGCAGGATTCGGTCAAGGGCGAAGTCGGCGCTTTAAGGGAGCTTTTCTTGTGGTCAACGCATTTTCCTGAGGCAGTCAGGACACGGTTCAAGCAGGCGATCAGTGATTATTTGCGGGTGATGTCATCGGGCGGATTATGGCAGAGCGAACAAAGAAAAAAAAGCCAAGCAATTGAGCAGTCGCTTTGCGATTTAAGAGAGGGGATTTTTGAAATTTTCCAAGCCCACAATCAATTCATGCCGACCACTTTTTCCACTTTTTCCAAGCTTTTGGAAAATCGGGAAAACCGTTTAAGGTATGGTTCTCACCATACGCCAAAATCCATTAAAAACTTTATATTTGCCGGCGTTCTCCTTTTATCACTTCTGTCTTTTTTTATCGGAATTAAGAATATGTATCTGGCTTATGTTTTTGATTTGAGCGTGGCTTTAATGGCTTTTATTCTTTATCTGATAGCCAATGATTTGGACAATCCGTTATTGCCCGGCAGCTGGCATTTGACCGCGGCCGATTACCAGGATCTCTTTGAGGAAATTTCGTCGGGCACATGCTAATTTTTACAGGATTTTAGCGATGGCGGTTTTGAAGGGGGCGGCGGCCATTCTGCCCAGGGGGCAGAGCGCGGTTTTTTCCAGCGCTTCAAGAATATCGTTAAGCTTTGATTTTTCAGATAGGACTTTTTCCTTATCCTGCGACATTATTTCAAAAATCCGGTAAAGCCCTTCGCGGCAGGGAGCGCACTGGTCGCAGTTGTTTTTGTGGAAAAACTCGGCCCATTTCCGCATTAGCTGCCAAATATCGGTTTTCGCTTTGTCAAAAACAATTATTGAACTGGTGCCTTTCATTGGCTGGTTTAACTCGCTGTCCAGCATAACGGTTCCGACCGCTCCCCCGCCAATCTGATAGAAATATTTGGTGGCAGGCAGTTGGTAGTTAGCGGTTTGCTCCAACACCTGTTTAATGGTTAAAGATTCGGGCAGTTCAAAAACTCCGGGGTTAGGCGGCGCTTGCCCTGAACTTGCCGAAGGGTCTCCGTTTATACAGTAAAAACGATTGCCCTTGTATTCGCCTTTGTCCGTTTTGCTTACCCAATAAAACGTTTCCACGTTGTTTATCAAAGTGGGTTTGCCCCAAAGTCCGGCTTCTGTGGGGTAGGGCGGCTTTAAGCGCGGTTCCGCCGGCTTTCCTTCAATAACATTGAGCAGAGACGTTTCTTCGCCGGCAATGTAGCCGTTTGGTTTTTCAAACAATTTAATCGGTGAGTCGCCGATTAACTCCGTTAGGGTTTTTTTGAACAGCTGGAAATAATCTTTGTTAAGATAAATGTAAGCAAAGGAGGGCGTAATGGCTGATAAAGCGATTTTAATGCCGTTTACGACTTCATCGGGATAATTTTCTAGAATGTATCTGTCTTTGAAAACGAGCGGCTCGCCTTCGGAAGCATTGCAAACAATGTATTTGGGCGTGTTTTTGGCGTTTTTTACCGCCTGCCACTTTTGCCAAACCGGAAACTCCGCCCCGCCCCTGCCCGCGAGTCCGTTTTGCTTTAGTTTTTCAATAATGTCTGTTTTTGCCATAAATTTTTGCTATAATCGGATTATAACATCAAAAAACCATGAGAGCCAACGGACTGGCAATAAAAAAGAACGTTTCGCTGAAAAATTATACCACTTTCAAAACCGGCGGGCCGGCCAAGTATTTTGTTGAAGTTAAAAGCAAAGAAGAATTGGTTAATGTGCTGCAATGGGCGCGCGAAAAGAATTTGCCGTTTTTTGTTTTGGGGGGAGGAAGCAATTTGCTTGTGAGCGACGAGGGGTTTGGGGGATTGGTGATAAAAATGAAAAATGAAAAATTAGAAATGAAAAACCAAAATCTAAAATCTAAAATTTTAGAATGCGGGGCAGGGGTGAAGCTGGCGGATTTGCTGATGTTTTGCCTGCAAGAGGGACTGGCCGGAATGGAATGGGCGGCGGGCATACCGCAAGCCACGGTCGGCGGGGCGATAAGGGGTAATGCCGGAGCGTTCGGTGAAACAATGGGAGACGCGGTGAGGGAGGTAGAAGCGATAGAAATGAAAAACGAAAAATTAAAAATGAAAAATGACAATGAAAAATTTAAAATTATTAAAATTAAAAACAAAGAATGCGGATTTTCATACAAAGAAAGTATTTTTAAGAAAAACAGCAACTTGATTATTTTGTCGGCGGTTTTGCAATTAAAAAAGAAAAATAAAAAGGAAATAGCAAATGAAATTAAAAAAATTTCAGAATACAGAAAGTCGCATCATCCGGCTGAGCCGTCGGCCGGCAGCGTGTTTAAAAATATAAAGTTAAAAGCGGGGAACGAAAAATTATTCAGAAGTTATCCTGAATTTGCAAAGTTCAAAAAACAAGGCGAGATTCCGGCCGGCTGGCTGATTGAAAAAGCCGGATTGGCGGCTAAAAAAACTAGCGGGGCGATGATTTCCGAAAAACACCGCAATTTCATTGTTAATGCCGGCACAGCAAAATCAAAAGACGTTGTTTCGCTTATTAAACTGGCAAAACAAAAAGTGAAAAACAAGTTCGGCGTTTCGCTCAAAGAAGAAATTCAATATTTAAAATAAGTTATCCACAGCTTGACATCATTTTTTTCAGTGCGACAATAGAATAATACAAAAGACAGCATCGTCGACTGTCTCAACCAAAGTTTAAGATTATATTTACTACGATGCCTGCAAAGAAAAAAAAGGGAAAGAAGAAATAGTTTTCTTCTTGAACTGAAAACCCCGCTTTTTGAAAATAATTTTTGTTTCCAAAAAGCGGGGTTTTTGATTGAATGAGTGTGGACGATGCAGGGCTCGAACCCGCGGCCTTCGCAGTGTAAATGCGACGCTCTGCCAACTGAGCTAATCGTCCTTGCTTAATTAAGAAATTGGTTTGAATATTGTAAAAAATTAAGGAATCCTGGGTTTTTCTTAACGGCCGCCATAGGCGGCCTAAAAAACCCGCCGAAAACAAAACTTTGTTTTCGGCCCACTGAGCTAACTGCCCAAAATTTAACGGGGTGAACTCAATAATGCGCCTGGGAATTTTTACGGCAAAGCGCTCCGCTTCGCTCCGATGCTTTGCCTAAAATTCCCGTTGAAAGGCAAACAGTTGGCTTAAATATTGTAAAAAATTAAGGAATACCTGGCCGATTTTTAACGGAAATCGGGGACGATTTCCTAAATCGGCCGTCAAAGCCAAGCAGTTGGCTTTGACCCATCTGAGCTAATCGTCCGTGCCCGAGGTGGGAGTCGAACCCACACGAGTTTTACCTCACCAGCTCCTTAGGCTGGCCTGTATAGCCAATTTCAGCACTCGGGCCCAAAACCAAAGAATAAGCCGCGGCTTATTCTTTGGTTTTTGTTTCTTTTTTTGATTCGGGGGCAGAGACGTCCTTTCTTTTCACTTTGGCGGAGCGGCCCACACGGTGCCGCAAATAATAAAGTTTCGCCCGGCGCACCCGGCCATGTGAAACAATTTCGATTTTTTGCAGGGTGGGGGAGTGCAGGGGGAAGATTTTTTCAACGCCGACTCCGTCAACAAGTTTTCGCACGGTGAACGACCCGTTTATGCCTTTGCCGTGCTTTATGGCGATAATCACGCCCTCGAACACCTGGATTCTTTCGCCCTCTTTTTTATCCGCTGGTTTGCTTTTTGCGGCTTTTTTGGCAGAGGCGGAGGCTCTGGAAAAAGAAGAAATTTTCTGGTGCACCTTAACGGTGTCGCCGGGCTTTATGTCCGGCAAGTCGGTTTTAAGGTATTGTTGGGTGAAATTTTTTATTTTTGTTTCCATATTTTTTTTGTTTTTTACTTAGTGGGCGATACAGGAGTCGAACCTGTTGCCTTCGCAATGTCAATGCGACGCTCTAACCAAGTGAGCTAATCGCCCGTTAGAATAACTTATGAACGAAGTGAATTAGTTATCTTACGCCCGTCAAAGCTTAGCGTAGGCGGGCCGGCTGTATTATTGGGCCTGGATGGGGTCGAGCCATCCACCTACCGCTTATAAGGCGGTTGCTCTACCGCTGAGCTACAGGCCCCTTTTGCGCTTTTTCTTTTTTTCCGATCAATCCCTCAAACTCTTCTTTTTCCAAAACTTCTTTTTCAATCAGTACTTTCGCCACTCTGTTGAGAATTTTTCTTTTTTGGCGCAAGATTTTCAAAGTGGCTGTTTCGCCTTCTTTGATGAATTTTTCGGTTTCTCTGTCGATTTCGCCTGCCACTTTTTCCGAATAGTTTTTTTCGCTTTCCTGCTCCCAGCCGAAAACCGGCAGAGAATTGCTGGTGCCCCAGACAACCGGGCCGAATTTTGACATTCCGTATTTTGTCACCAAAGCCCTTGCCAGAAAACTCGCTTTTTCCAAATCATTGCTTGCTCCGGTTGAAATTTCCTGATAAACGATTTTTTCGGCGCCATAGCCGGCAAGAAGAACCGCCAGTTCCGCCAAAAATTCCGATTTCGTTTTTATTCTTTTTTCCTGCTTGGGCAGAGACAGGGTGTAGCCGGCGGCCATACCGCGCGCCACAATGGAGATTTTGCGCACTTCCTCCGCGCATGGCATAAAGTGCGACACCAAAGCGTGCCCGGCTTCATGATATGCTGAAATTTCTTTTTCTTTTTCCGAAAGCAAATGGCTTTTTCTTTCCGGGCCCAGCAAAACTTTTTCAATTGATTCCAACAAATCGTTTTGAACGATGATTTCCTTGTTGCGTCTCGCCGCCAGTATGGCCGCTTCGTTGACCATGTTGGCAATGTCGGCTCCGGAAAAGCCGGGCGTTCTTTCAGCCACCTCCCTTAAATTGATGTCGCTTGACAATGGTTTGCCTTTGCAGTGAATGGCTAAAATTGCCTCTCTGCCTTTGACATCCGGCAATTCCAGCACGATTCTCCGGTCAAATCTGCCCGGCCGCAAAAGGGCCGAGTCAAGCAGCTGGGGAGTGTTGGTGGCTGCCAAAACAATCACGCCGGTTTCCCGTTCAAAACCGTCCATTTCCACCAAAATCTGGTTTAAGGTTTGCTCCCTTTCCTCGTGGCTGCCTCCCAGCCCCGGCATTCTGGATTTGCCGATGGCGTCGAGCTCGTCAATGAAAATCAAAGCCGGCGCATTTTTTTTGGCTGTTTCAAACAAGCTTCTTACCCGGGCCGAACCAACCCCGACAAACAATTCCACAAAAGCCGAGCCGGCGATTGAATAAAATGGCACTCCGCTCTCGTTGGCCACTGCCCTGGCTAACATCGTTTTTCCGCAACCAGGAGGCCCCACCAGCAAAACGCCCCGCGGAATCCTTGCCCCCATTTTGTAATATTTTTTCGGGTTTTTCAAAAAATCAACCACTTCTTCTATTTCTTCTTTTGCCTCTTCCAAACCGGCAATGTCTTTGAAAGTTATTTTTTCAGCTTCCGCGGTGCCTTTGCCGTCGCCGAAAAGTTTGGCGGGGTTGGTT
>JAMCXQ010000002.1 GCA_023474835.1 Patescibacteria group bacterium
GTGTAAGTGCCCTTGCCGCTGTTTTCGGGCAATGACGTCAACAACACGGCTATTGTTTTGAAGATGGACTACATTAAAAACAGTTTCTTGTTCAGTGGCGACATTGAACAAAAAATAGAAAAAGAGCTTGTCGGTTATTATGGCGATGGTTTGCGGGTAAACGTTTTGAAAACGGCGCACCACGGCAGCAAAACATCAAGCTCAGCGGATTTTTTGGCAAATGTTCAGCCGCAATGGGCGGTTGTTACATGCGGCAGGAACAATAAATACGGCCACCCCAGCAAGGAAACCTTGAAAAATCTGGCCCGATTTGCTATAAATGTTTTAAGGACAGACCTTTCAACCGACATAAAAATGGTCGGCGACGGCCAGACAATACAGATTAAAAACAAAAACCAATCAATATGAACAACGAAAAAACCGCGGCAAATAATCCAGCCCCCTATTGGGCGACAAAAGTCCCCGGGGTTGACCGGCAGTTTGACTTGACAAAAAGGGAAGAAGAAATGGCCTATTACGAGGCAAAAGCGGGGAAAGAAATCCGGGAATTAAAAAAGTATTTCTTGGAAAACAAGGCAACCGTGTATTTAATCGGGCCCAAAAACAGCGGCAAGGGCACTTACACTAAAAAATTCCAGGAAATTTTCGGAGCCGGTTTTATCGATCATATTTCCATCGGGGATTTGGTGAGGGACAGAGACGAGGTGGTGCAAAATCCCGAAAAGCTGGAAGCGTTCAAGCAGGAGTTGAGGTTGGGCGGGGTGGCGCAAAGCGAAGATGATATTGAGGAAATGGTTACTGCTTTGAAAAGCCGCGACGTAAAAACGCTTTTGCCCACCAAATGCGTTTTGGCCTTAACCGAGCTGGCGATCAGCGGAACCGACAGAGCCGACAAAACGCTTTTTATTGACGGATTTCCCCGCGACACCGGCCAACTGAGCAATATCCAGGAATTAAGGGCTTTGATAAACCGAAGGGACGACGACGACGTTTTGGTGATTATTGATATACCGGAAAACGTCATTGACGCTCGTATCAGGGACCGCAGGATTTGTCCTCAGTGTCATGAATCGCGCAATGTGCGTTTACTGCCAACCACAAAAGTCGGCTTTGACAAGGCAACGAACGAATTTTTTCTGATATGCGACAATCCGAACTGCTCGGGCCCGAAAATGGCGGCGAAAGAGGGCGACGAGAACGGGCTTGGCGCTCAAAGAGAGAGATACGAAGGGGATATGGCTTTAATCGCTTCGGCAATGGAGCTTGACGGAGTCAACCGCATTGTTTTGCAAAATTCCATTCCAATTGGACAGGCCGGAAAATACGCGGACGATTATGAAATAACTCCCGGATTTTATTACGAACTGGGCGAAAACAACGAAGTGGTAATGACGAAAAAACCTTGGCAGTTCAAGAATAACCAGGGCTTTGACGTTTACAGTTTTATGCCCGCTCCGGTTGTTTTGACTTTAATCCGCGAGCTTTACAAAATATTCAAGCCGAAGATTGATAATTTAGATTGAACTTTTCTATAACTTTTTCACTTGGCCAGCTATCGCTAGTGAAGTGAAAAGGTTTGAAAAAAATTTGACAATGTTGCTTTGCGGGGCTTAAAATAAAATAGCCTCGCCTTTTTATTGGGGAATATACTATTTGTATCGGGAATCCGTTTTTGGCAAAGGCCCTGGCTTTTGCCATAGGATACCCACTTGGAGTTAAATTCCAACAATTAAGGCGGGGCAACAAAAAACCCTTTACAAAAGGGTTTTTTGTTGCCCCGCAAATCCCGTTTATTCGTATCTGAGGGCCTCCATCGGGCTTTTTTTGGAGGCCTGGCTGGCCGGATAAAGGCCGAAAACCAGCCCGACAAAAGCGGAAACGCCCAGCCCCAGGCCGATTGCCTGAAAAGATATGACAAACTGCCAGCCCGAGCCCACCACGCGGGTTAAAATCAGGGCCGCGATAAAAGAGAAAAAAGAACCAAGAATTATTCCCGCCAATCCGCCCGCCACGGTTAAAATTATCGCTTCCAAAATAAATTGTGTTAAAACGTCTTTGTTGGTGGCGCCGAGAGCTTTTCTCAGGCCGATTTCGCGGGTTCTTTCCGTTACCGAAACAAGCATAATGTTCATAATGCCTATGCCCCCGACAACCAAAGAAATGGCGGCGATGGCGGCCAAAAACACCGTTAAAATGGAAGTTACCGTATTCACCCTCTGGGCGATGTCTTCCTGCGTGACAACGTGAAAATCGTCTTTTTCCGGGTCGGTTATGTTGTGCAGGCCCCGCAGAGTGGTCTCTATGTCTTCAACGGTTTGGGGGATAACGGCTTCGGACCTGGCTTTAACCACTATTTCGTGGTAATAGTTTATGCCCGAGAGATATTTTTGGGCCGTGGTGTAAGGGACAATAATGGCATTGTCAACGTCGAACATTCCTACGCTGCCTTTTTTCGGGAAAATGCCGATTACCCTGAATGTCATATTTTTTATTTTGATGTTTTGGTTGAGGGCGTCTGATTCGCCGAATAATTTATTTTTTACCTCCCAACCGATTACGGCCACCGCCGCCATCTGCTGAATCTGGTCATCGTCAATAAACTGGCCGGTTTGGGGATAAACATTGACAATGTCGGCAACCAAGCTGGCGGCTCCCAAAACGCTGAAATTATGCGCCTCGTTTTCGTAGTTGACCGATGTTGACAATATCACCATAGGCGAAAGCTGCTCAAGGCCCGGAACATTGTTAGGATTTTGCAAAGCGTCAACCTCCCTTTGTTTCAGGGAATCGGTGAACATAGAGCTGAAATCGGCCATACCTTCCGGCTCTCTGCCCGGCTCAATAATGATGGTGGCCGAACCGAGCCCTTTTATTTGGCTCAAAATCAGTTCCTGCGCGCCTTTGCCCAGCGACATAATCAATATAATGGCCGTTATGCCTATGACAATGCCTAAAATAGTCAAAGCCGAGCGCGACTTATTCGTTTTCAGCCCTCTTACGGCGGTTTTCAGAGAATTCAAAAAGGACATAGTTCACTTGATAAAGTTATTTTTTCCTTTTCTTCTTTCCTCAACCTTTTTGTCGCTTTCTATCCTGCCGTCTTTCAGCTTGATGATTCTCTGGGCGTATTCGGCCGTGTAGGTTTCGTGAGTGATTAAAACAATGGTCCGGCCCTGGTTGTTGAGCGTTTCAATTATTTCCATCACGTCGCTGCCCGACTTGGAATCCAGGTTGCCGGTCGGCTCGTCGGCAAAAATTATTCGCGGGTCGTTAATGAGGGCTCTTGCGATAGCCACCCTTTGTTTCTCCCCGCCGGAAAGCTGGGATGTTTCGTGGTTAATTCTGTGAGAGAGCCCGACATGCTCTATGGCTTTGAGGGCCATTCCTTTCCAAAGCGATTCTTTAACGTCCGAATAAAGCAGGGGCAGTTTCACGTTTTCCAGAACATTCGTTCTGGCCAGCAAATTGAATGACTGGAACACAAAGCCCATTTCCTGGTTTCTGATTTTTGCTATTTCTTTTTCGCTGTAATTGTCTATCGGTCTGTTGTTGAAAACATAGCTGCCCTTGGTCAGTTTGTCCAGGCATCCCAGAATGTGCAGCAGCGTTGATTTGCCCGAACCCGAAGGCCCCATTATCGCCACAAACTCTCCCGGCTCAATGCTAAAAGAAACACCGCACAATGCGCGGGTTTCCGTATCGCCGTCCTTGTAGGTTTTTTCCAGATTGTTTATTTCTATGAAAGGCACAATTTACTTTTTTTCAAAGGTTATCACCTGGTCTCCTTCTTTCAGTCCTTCAACGATTTCCACGTTGCCATCTGATCCCCGCAGCCCGACGCTCACTTTTCTTTCTTCTATTTTTTTGTCTTCGCCGACCAGAACCTTAACAGATTTTTCGCTGTTTTTGCTGATAATCGCCCGGTACGGAACAGCCAGAACACCCTCTTTTTTTGCCGTTAAGATGTCGATATTGGCGGTTAAGCCCGGCTTCAACCTGCTGTCTTTTTGCAAAAACTGCAAAGTTGTTTTGTAGGTGGCTACTCCTTCTATCACTGTTTCGGCCGGGTCAATGCTGCTTACTTTTGTTTCAAAAACAGCGTCTGGACCGTAAGCATCAAGAGTTATTCTGGCGTCGTCGCCCAGTTTCACTTTGGCAACGTCGGTCTCCGTTATATTCGTTTCTACCTGGAAATCAGCGTTGGCGATAATTGAAACAATGTTGAAATTCGCCTGGGCTGTTTCTCCCTTTTTGCCTTCCTGTTTGGTAACGATGCCCCCTATCGGGCTTTTGAGCGAATTTTTTTCTATTTGGGCCTTGATGTTTTCAATGGCGGCCAGCGATTGGTTGATAAGCGCTTCCTGCGCCTGAATTTGCTCGGGGGTGGCAACGGATTTTTTCAGGTTCAGTTCTTTTTGGGCCGTGTTCAGGGCGGACTGGGCGTTGTTAAGGCTTGTCTGGCTGGCGGCGATGTTTTGCTGGTTGGTTGCCTTTTGGCTGGCGATATTTTGTTCCTGTGTGTTGATATTGCTCACTTGTGCAAGAATATTGGCGCGTGCCGTGCTCACGTAGCCGCGGTAAGCCGTCAAATCCGCTGCTGAAAGATCGGTTGAGCTGTTGAGAACTTCGGTTAAACGGAAAAGAAAGTCCCGTATTGTGGTTAAATACTCTTCGGCCCTGTTGAGAGACTGATCCAGCCCGGTTTGGTTTTCCGGCAGGTTATCGAGCATGTTTTTGAAGTTTTTAAGGGCTTCGTTGCTTTTTACCCTTCCTTGCGTTGCGTAAGCTTCTGTCTGGCCGTAAAAAGCGATAAAGGAAAGCCGCGGATTATCGGTGAAATCGTTGTTGAACAAATCGTCGGTTTGTTTGTTGACGGCGTCCTCGGCCGTTAAGTAGGCGGCGTTCAAAACGTCTTTTGTTTTGCCGTAGAAGTTGGCAATGTCAACCATTGCCTTGCTTTGCGTATTATCCAGATTGCGCTTTGCGTCTTCAAGGCTCACCTGGCTGTTATTGACCGCCGCCTGAGCCAATTCAATCTCTTCGGGTTTGGCGCCAAGTTTCAGCGTGGCCAAATCAGCCCGCTCTTTTGCCAGCTGGGCCTGGCTTTCCCTCATTTGCGCCTGCAGGGAAGAAACGTCCAAACTCATTAAAATCTGCCCTGTCTTGACCGTGTCTCCGACCCGCGCGTAAATCTGGTCTATCTGGCCGCTTTTTTCAAAGGAAAGTTTTGCCTCCTCTATTGGTTTGACTTTGCCCGTAACGCTCACTTCCTGCACTATGTTTGTTTTTTGGACGGTTGTGAAGGCGTAGGGCTTGGGAGCGTTTTTTATTTTCCAGACAGCTCCGCCCGCTATTGTTCCGGCAACCAAGACAACTACGATAATTAAAATGATTTTGGTTTTTTTCTTCATAATGGTATGCTTTTTCAGCTATTCTGACAATATCATTTTTTCATTAAAACGCAACTTTTTTCGTTGTAAATGAGATAATGACGTAAGCCGCCAAAGCCCCGAGCAAGGCGGTGATGAGCTGGGGCAGGGACATCATTTGGGCCACTGGTTTGGCCAGGGGCACGCGAAAAATGCTCACTAAAACCGAGCTCGCTGAAAAAAGAAAAACAAATTTCAAAAAGCCGGCGGATATCGCGGCCAAAAAATAACTTTTCTTTTTCAGCGAAAAGAAAACAAGCGCTAAAATTGCGTTGGCGGCGATGATAAAAGGGATCATCGGCAAAAGGGGCAGGGGCAGGGTGCCCGCCAACAGGGCGATTAAGCTTGGCAAAACGCCAATGGTTATTGCCGAGGGCCAGCCCAAGGTAAAAGCCGCCCAAAACAAAACCGCGTTGACGATTATGCCGGTGATAAGCTGGTGATGCAACAAGGGAGCGGCAAGGGCAATGGCTAAGAGTGTTGCAAAAGTCGTTAAACTGATAACAGTGGGTTTATTGAGAGCAAGGATTTTTATTTGAAACATAAAATTAATTTTCAATTTACAAATTTTCAATTTTCAAACAATTTACAATGTTAAAATTTTCAATGGATTGAATCCGTTTGAAAATTAAATCATTAAATGACTGATAATTGATTGAAAATTGATAATTGAAAATTGTAAATTTTACTTGTATTCCGTGTGGCAAATCTTTTTTCTTATTTCCTCGCTGGTTAAAAACTCCTGGTAGATTTTTTTTAAGGCCGGGTTTTCATGCGCCAGCCTCAGCGGCATTTTTGCATCTATGCTGTAAAGCCCGTCCGCCCGCGCTTTTCTGATTTGGGGGGTTGAGGACAGGGGCTGTCCGCCACCGCCAATGCAGCCCCCCGGGCAGGCCATCACCTCAATGCAGGCAAAATCTTTGAATTTTTCAAAATTTTTCAAAATTTCAACGGCGTTTTCCAGGCCGTTAGCAACCGCCACTTTAACTTTCATTTTTCCCAGGCCGATTTCGGCTGTTTTAAGCCCTTGCTGGCCCCGCAGCCCGGCGATTTCCATTTTTTTGTTTCTCCCGCCGGCTAAAAAGCAGGCGGTTCGCAGAGCCGACTCCATTACTCCGCCCGAAGCTCCGTAAATAACGCCCGAACCCGAATAATCTCCCAGGATATCGTCGGGGGTTTGCGGCGTTAATCCGGGCAAATCAATTTTATGCTTTTTGAAAAGACGGGCCAGTTCTCTGGTGGTTAAAACGTAATCAACCGGCGCGAGCCCGTTTATTTCCAGCTCGTTTCTGGTAATTTCGTATTTTTTGGCAATGCAGGGCATTACTGAAACCATAACAATGTTTTGGGGGGCAATGTTTTTTTGTCTGGCCCAATATGTCTTAACCAAACCGCCCAAGATAACCTGGGGGGAGCGGGTGGTGGCGATGTTGGGCGCGAACTGCGGCCAGTACATTTCAATAAAGCGCACCCAGGCCGGGCAGCAGGAACTTAACATCGGCAGGGCCTTGTTCTGTTGTATTTTGGCCAGGCCCTCGCCTGCTTCCTCAAAAGTGGTAAAGTCGGCGCCGCAGGAAGTGTCAAAAACATAATTGGCGCCCAGCTGCTTTAACCCGGCGATAATCTGGCCGGTTAAGTTGGTGCCAGGCTCCAGGCCGAACTCTTCGCCGATGCTCGTGCGAATGGAGGGGGCAAACTGGAAAACGATTGTTTTGTTTTTGTTTTGCAGGGGTTCCTCAACTTTTTCAAATTCGCCCCCCGCTTCAAAAGCGCCCGCCGGACAGTGCATTAAACACTGGCCGCAAAAAACGCAGGGGTTATCGTCATCGGGAATTATTTCCTGCAAGTCGTTCTTGTTTGCTATTTTTAAGTGGTTAACCTGCTGTTTGGCGCACGCGTCAACGCAATTGCGGCAATCAATGCACTTTGACGAGTCAAACTGCAAAGCAGGGGCAAAATCGTAAAGCAAAAAGTTTTTTTTGCGGTCCGTATGGCGGTTTATCTTGATTTTGTATTGTTCGGCCAACCTGATCATGCGGCAGTTCGCCTGCCATACGCAATCACCGCATTCTTCCTGGTGCTGGCTGAAAAGCAGTTCCAAATTGGTTTTTCGCAGTCGGGCGAGCTCCGGAGATTCGCTGATAATTTCCATATTGTCCCTTGACAAAGTTGAACAGGCGGCTTGCGGGGACGAACAGCCCTTTATTGTTACCAAACACAGCCGGCAATTGGCTTTTATCGACAAGTCGGGGTGAAAACACAAAGAGGGAATGTCAATGTCGTTTTCCTTGGCGATTTCCAGAATCGTTTTGCCTTTCTCGCCTTTTATTTTTTTGCCGTTGATTTTAAGGGAAATTTTCATAAATCGATTACTCAATTTTATCACAAATCGCCCTATTAGCCAAAATTTAGCCCAATTCGCTGCGGTTGAAACAAAGCCGGAACAGGAGTAGAGTGAATTTATGAATACAGCGTTTTTGATTGTCGGACTTTCGGCCTTTCTTGTTTTTCTTCCGTTTTACTTCGCTGTCTTGTTTTTGGTTGTTGAGAAACAATATAAAAATTATTCCGTTCTTACTTTTTGGCTGAGCAATCTCGGCGCGAAAAAATCGCGCGGCCGCTCCGCCTTTAACGTTTGCCTTTTTGTTTTCGGTTTGTTCGGCTTGCTGCTTGGCCGGACATTGTTTGAAATTTTGCCTCAAACATCGCTGGCTTCGGCAATGTCGGCATTTTTTTCCGCGGCCGCCCTGCTTGCTGTTTTCATTCCTTTTTTCCCGACGGACAGAAAAAGGAAAATTCACACAGCAATCGCCAACCTTTTGTTCGTTTGCATACTGGTTGCCTCCCTGCTGTTCACTTTTCTTGTTTTTGTTTCAAAGCTTTTTCCCGTTTTCTTGGCTGTTTTCAGCTTGGCCGTGTTTGTTTTTTCGTTCTTGACGGTTTATTCATACCTGAAACTAAAAGCGAAATACGGAGGCCGGGCGCTGGGGGATTTGGTTTGCGAAAGGAAAAAAGAAAAGTCCTTCGTTCTGAAAAACGCCACGCTTTGGGAATGGCTCGTTTTTTCCTCGCTGGTTGTTTGGCTTTTTGTTTTGGTTATCTGTATTCTGGGTTTTTTGCTTAACGCGCGTTAACCAGGCCAAAGCCGGCTGAATTTTGGTCGCTTTCCATGTAGAAAAAGATGCAGAAATTCGCTAAGATTATTAATGATATCAGGCGGTTGCTTTTACCGCTTGACAATACGAATACCTATGTATAGTATAGTATACATAGCTATAATATAAGAAAATATGCCTAAAAATCCACAAAAATACTTAGAAGCGTTAGGTATACATAACTTACGGCAAACACTTTCAGTATATAACCCATGGTGGCGGACGAAGTCGTTCCCAATTTCTAATATTCCTGATTTCAAGCGCGATGCGTTTGATCAGGCGATGCGTCACACAGAGGCAAATCATGGCCTTGCCCTTTTAATCAATGGCCCGCGACGCATAGGTAAAACAACTATTATAAACCAGATTATTCGTTGTTTAATTGAGAACAAAAAAGTTCCAACAAATAGGATATTCTTTTTTTCGCTCGATGATCCAATTATTCAGCAACTGCCGCAAAAAGATCAGGGTATTTTATTTGAAACATTGCTTGCTCAATGGGCACAAGTCGCTAGCACTGCGTTACGAACTTCGCCAAACACACTTTATTGTTTTTTGGATGAAGTCCAGCGTTTGCCGCGTTGGGAATTATATATTAAACGATATATTGATTTGCGTTATCCAATTAGATTTATTATTTCTGGTTCAGCATACTCATCGGCATAATGGTTCCA
>JAMCXQ010000025.1 GCA_023474835.1 Patescibacteria group bacterium
GAGAGGGGAAAGAATGTACGGTTTTTTTGTAAATCCGCTGGCCGGGTTTGGAAACTCTTTTGAAGCCTTCAAGGGCGGGCAGCTTGTCCTTGCCGTAGCTCAAAACCATTTTTATGAACTGGTGGGGCTGCCTGCCTCTTTTTTTGCAGTCAACGATAAAACCCTCTTTTTTCAAGATCTCGGCAACAGCCTCTTTCAAATTGGAAAAATTAACCTCAACGGTTTTTTTGCCGACTGCCTGGGCGTTTTTTATTCTGTTGAACATTTCGGTTATGGGATCCATCGCTTCGCTCAAATTCAAAATGCAAAAGTCAAAATGCAAAATTTAAGTATTGAACTTCCGACAATTTTTAATTTTGAATTGCAATTTTAAATTTTTAACTTTAAATTTTGAATTTATTTTACCAGCTTGATTTTTTCACGCCTGGTATCTCTCCTCTGTTGGCCATTTCCCTGAAACAAATCCTGCACAGGCCAAAAGCCCTCATAAATCCTCTGTTCCTGCCGCACCTGAAACACCGGCGGACTATTCTGCTCGTAAATTTAGGTTTCCTGTTTGATTTTTCTATGTCTGATTTTTTTGCCATATGCGAATTTTTATTTTTTCTGCAAAGGCATCCCCATTAATCTTAACAGTTCAACGGCCTCTTCCTTCGTTTTCGCGGTTGTGTTTATGGCTATTTCCAAACCGAATATCCCTTTTTCTTTTTCCATTTTTATTTCACTGAAAACCGTAAATTCTTTAAAGCCAATGGCCAAAACGCCTGTCCGGCTCACCGAACGCAAAGGAATACCCCTGAAATCCCTGATTCTGGGAATAACCAACCCGATCAATTCTTCCAAAAAACCGTACATTCTTTCCCCTCTCAGCGTCGCTTTGAACCCGACCGCCACCCCCTCTCTTAATTTGAAGGCGGCAATTGACTTTCTGGCTTTTCTCAGAGCCGGCTTCTGGCCGACAATGGCGGCCAGCGATTTGCTCAAATATTCTTCTATTTTTTCCCGCTCGCCCGAACCTTTGCCCGCTGTCATACTGCCGAAACCGCAGTTAACGACGACTTTGTCTATTTTGGGAACGGCCATAACAGACTTATAGGCGAACCTCTCCATCATTGCCGGAATTATTTCTTTTTTGTATTTTTGTTGTAAACGCAACATTTTTAATTTCCAATTTTCAATAACCAATTTTCAATAAATTTTCAATGATTCAATTCCTAAACATTGAAAATTGAAAATTAGTAAATTGAAAATTCCCTATATCTCCGCTTTGCACTTCTTGCATACTCTCACTTTCGTTTTATCGTTCACTTTATACCCCACTCTTGAGGGAACGCCGCATTTCGGGCAAATCAGTTTCGCTTTGGCAACCGGAAAAGGATAGGCCAGCGCAATCATCTGGCCCTTTTCGCCTTCTTTTTTCGGCCTTTTGCGGACTTTTTTAATGTTAATTCCGTCAGCCAAAATTTTGTTCTCTTTGGAAAACGTTTTGAGAACTTTCGCTTTTTTGTCCCTGTCTTTGCCTTTCATTATTATGATTGTGTCGCCTTTTTTGATTTTCATACGACGTCTTTCGCCAAAGTGACGATTTTTTCAAAACCTTTTTCTTTCAACTCCCTGGGAATGGGCCCCCAAATACGGTTGCCTTTGAGAGCCTTGTTGTTGTCAACAATGCAGCACGCGTTGTCGTCAAAACGGATATAGGAGCCGTCTTTTCTTCTGAACGGGCTTTTCTGGCGCACGATAACCGCCTTGACCACCTGATGAGCTTTTACTTCCCTTCTGGGTTCCGCTTTCTTGACCACCCCGACAATCACGTCGCCAATGGAGGCCGTTCTTTTTCTGGTGCCCCCGGGGATGCCAAAGCACATAACCAGTTTGGCGCCGGTGTTATCGGTTACGTTTAACATTGTACGTGGCTGTATCATATCTTTACTTTCCACTTTTTATCCCTGCTCACCGGCCTTGTTTCTTCAATGACAACCTTGTCGCCAACCTTGAAATCTTTGCTGTTTTCGGCATGCGCCTTGAAATTTTTGGAAACCTTGTAGCGTTTTTTGTATTTAACGTGAGAAACCGTCCGGTCAACGCGGACGACAATGGTTTTATCCATTTTGTTTGAAACAACTTTTCCTTTTAGCGTTTTTTTCATATGCTTTTTGCTTTTACCAACGTGGCAATGCGGGCAATGTCTCTTTTTATGCCCCTTATCTCTCTGACGTTTTTTACCTTGCCCGAAGACAAATCAAACCTCAACTCCCTGAGTTTTTCCTTTTTTTCTTTGAGCAAATGGACCAGCCCCTCTTTTGACATTCTTAAAAACTCTTTGATTTTTTCCGCTCTTTTCATACCCGTTTGATAAATATCGTTTTAATGGGAAGCTTGGGAGTTACTTTGGCAAAAACGTTCCGCGCCGTTTTTTCATCGATGCCGTCCAGCTCAAAAAGCACTCTGCCCGGCTTAACCGGAAAAACATAATGCGTGACAGCCCCTTTGCCTCCCCCCATGCCCACTTCTCCGCCCTTGCCTGTGCGCGGCTTTTGCGGAAAGATTCTCAGCCACATTCTGCCTTTTTTCTTTAAGGAGCGGGCAACGACTTTTTTAACCGCTTCTATCTGGCCCGAAGTTATCCATTTCGCTTCCAATGCCTTCAAACCGAAAGCGCCAAAAGCGACTTCCGTGCCCCTGGCATCAATCCCCATGCCTTTTCTACGTCCCTTCTGCCATTTCCGATGTTTCATTTTTTTTGGCTGCAACGGCATATTTCCTGTTAATTAAATCTCTCTCCTTTATATATCCACACTTTAACTCCGATAACCCCGTAAGTGCAGTAAGCCCGGGCTGTTCCGTAATCAATCACCGCCCTTAATGTCTGGCGGGGAAGGCGGCCTTCTTTGAGCCACTCCGTTCGTGATATTTCAACGCCGTTCAGCCGGCCGGCCACCTCCACTTTGGCCCCTTTTATTTCCCTTTGGCCGATCATTTTGCTCAAAGCCATTTTCAAAACCCTTCTGAAAGGCACCATTTTTTCCAGCTGACCAGCCATCCATTGGGCAACCAGACCGGCTGACTGCCAGGGTTCTCTTACCTCCAAAATCTCAATCTTTATGTCCTTTTTCGCCCCTTCTTTGCCGTTTTTTGACTTGCGCAATATCGTTTCCAGGCCTTGTTTCAAATCCTCCACTGCTTTGCCGCCCCGGCCAATCACCAAAGCGGGCCTCGCCGTTTTGATGATTACTTTCAGGTTGGAAACCGTTCTTTCAATTTCCAGGCTTTCCACCGACGCCTGGGCCAGCTTTTTTTCCAAAAAGCTGCGAATTAAAAAGTCCTCCTGCAACAGCTGCGGAAAATTCCTTTGGTAAAACCCCCGGGAAAGCCAATCCTTTGTTTCTCTTATTTTAATAACTTTTGGGTGGACTCTGTGGCTCATAAATTATCGTTATTTCTTTTCTGCCAGGCATATCGTGATGCTTGACGTCTTTTTCTCTATTCTCATTCCCCTGCCTTTTGATCTTGCCCGCCATCTTTTCAGTTTTTGTCCCTCATCCACGAAGATTTTCCGCACATACAAATCGCTTTGTTCAAGCTTCAGATTGTTTTTAGCATTAGACAGGGCGGATTGCAAGAGCTTTTTCAGGGGCAGGGCGCCTTTTTTCAGATTAAAATCCAAAAGAGCCAGGGCCTTTTCCGCCCGCTTGCCCTTAATCAGCCCCGCCAGCAACCGCATTTTTCGGGGGGCTAAGCGCAATCTGTTGAGTTTTGCCGTGGTTTCCATACTTAAAGTTTAAAAATTAGAAATTATTAAACCTTCGCTTTCTCCGCTTCCTTTGTCTGCGCTTTTGCTTCCTGTTCTCTTTGCATTTTTCCTCCGTGCCGGCCGAACTTGGTGGTCGGGGAAAACTCGCCCAGTTTATGGCCGACCATGTCTTCGGTTACATAAACCGGGATAAACTCTTTGCCATTGTGAACGCCGATGGTAAACCCGACCATTTCCGGCGATATAACGCAAGCCCGCGACCACGTTTTAACAATGGTTTTGCTTTCTTTCTTGTCGGAAGTCAGCTTTTTCAGCAAACGCTCGTCAATATAAGGACCTTTTTTCAAACTTCTGCTCATAAATTTTTGAAAATTGAAAATTCGTAAATTGAAAATTATCTCCGTTTTTTCTTTATCCTTCTTTGCATTATCAGCTTATCCGTCCATTTCTTTTTTCTTGTTTTCCCGCCCAAAGCGATTTTTCCCCAGGGAGTGCGGGGGTGCCTGCCAATAGGCTGCTTGTTTTTGCCTCCGCCATGCGGATGATCGCAGGCGTTCATTGCCGAGCCCCGCACCGTCGGCCTGATGCCTTTTTTTCTGGCAATGCCCGCTTTGCCCATTTTCTGAAAACGGTGTTCGGAATTTGACAAACTGCCCAGGGACGCGAAACACTCGCAAAGAACCTTTCTCATCTCTCCCGAAGGCATTTTTAAATTCGCATACCTGCCCTCCTGCGCCATCACCTGGACAGAAGAACCGGCGGAGCGGGCAATGCAGCCGCCCCTTCCCGGCTCCAGTTCAATGTTATAAACCGTTGACCCAATAGGAATGTTCTTCAGTTTCATGCGGTTGCCGGTTTCCAAAGGAGCTTTTTGTGCGCAAATTATCCGGTCCCCGACAGCCAGCCCCTGCGGAGCCAAAACATATCTTCTAACTCCGTCATTATACAAAATTAAAGCTATAAGGCAAGTTCTGTTGGGATCGTATTCAATGGCTTCAACGACGGCTTGAATGTCCGGCTTTTCCTGGCCGAAATCAATCATGCGGTATTTCTTTTTTACCCCGCTCCCCTGATGGCGCACCGTAATGCGGCCGGTGTTGTTTCTGCCGGCTTTTTGTTTCAATATGAAAGTAAGGCGCTTTTCGGGCCGCTTTTTGGTTAATATTTTTTTGGAAAACTGGGACAACATATCAAATTTTATCTGGGCAAAAGTTCAATGCTCTGCCCTTTTTTTATGCAAACAATCGCTTTTTTATAGCCCTTTTGCCAGCCCTGGGTTCTTCCCAGCCGTTTCCTTTTGGCGGGCGCTTTTACCATCATTACTTTTTCAACGTCCACCGCGTAAACCGCCCCCACTGATTTTGCCACTTCGCTTTTGTTGGCTTTTGGGAAAACCTTGAAAACATACTGGTTGATGTTTTCCAGGGCGGTCGCTTTTTCGGTTATTTGCGCCGACCTTAAAATTCTGTTCGCTTCTATTTTAAGTTCGGAAATCTCCGGTTTTTGCTTCTGCTGCTGGATTGTGTCGGCTTTTTCCGGCTTTGCGCTTTCTTTTTCTTTGTCTATTTTCAATTCCTTTCTCGCCTCTTTTATTTTTTCAATCTCAAGCCTGGCCGCTTCCTGGCCCGCCGCCTGTTTTATTTTCGGCTTCTTTAACTTTTCCTTGGCAATCCTGCCCTTATCCTGCTGTTTTTTCTTGGAAAAAAGATTGAACAACATAATTTTAATTCTTTGGTTCTTTCGGTCCGAACGTTTCGACAATCACCCCTATGCTTTCTTTGGGCATTACCAGATACCGGAAACTCAAAACGTCAAGGGCATTAAGGTCTTTTGCCTGGGCTGCCGATGTTTTGGCGATGTTCCTGGCTGATAAAATCAGGTTTTTATCCATTGCAGGCAAAACAATCAAAACCGTTTTGCCCCCTGTGGGCAGGTTTTTCAGCGTATCCGCGACGAATTTCGTTTTCGGCTTTTCCGCTGACAGTTTGTCAACGACAAGCAGAAACTTTCCCCTGGCTTTTTCCGACAAAACCATCAAAAGCGCCTTTTTTCTCATTTTCGCGGGTATTGTTTTTTTGTAATTCCTTTCCTTCTGGGGTCCGAACGTAACTCCCCCGCCCTTCCACAAAGGAGAGCGTATGGAGCCGTGCCTTGACCTGCCCGTTCCTTTTTGCCGCCAGGGTTTTTTGCCCCCGCCCCGGACTTCCGCCCGATCTTTGGCATCCGAGTTGCCCTGCCTTCTGTTTGCCGTTTGCGACACTGATACCTGGTGCACCAAATCCTGGTTTAATTTTACGCCAAAAATATCCTCGGGCAAATTTTCCTCGCCGATTATTTCTCCTGCCTGGTTGTACACATTGATTTTCATGATTATCCTTTTCCTCTAATCTCTATTAACGCGCCCCTGGGCCCAGGAATGGCGCCCTTAATGGCAATTAAATTGTTTTCTTTGTCTATTTTCAAAATTTCCAGGTTTTTAACGCTCGTCCTTTCCGCTCCCATTCTGCCCGGCATTTTTTTACCCGGGAAAACCCGGGCCGGACCCGTGGAGCCGACCGAGCCGACGGTTCGGTGCTCGTGCTTAACGCCATGGGTGGCGTTTCTTCCGGAAAACCCCCATTTTTTAACGGCCCCCTGAAAACCCTTGCCCTTACTGATGCCCGAAACCCTCACTTTATCGCCCTCTGCAAAAACAGAAACGTCAATCTTCTCTCCAACTTTGAGCTTTGGACTTTGAACTTTGGACTCTTTTAAATATTTATATTCTTTTCCTTTTTCGGTTTTCCTGATTTTTTTTATTTTTTTCAAAAAGCCAATCTGCACCGCCTCGTATTTGTCATTATCCCTGGTTTTAATCTGCGCGACAAAACAAGGCCCGGCTTCAACCAAACTGACCGGCGTTGTTTCGCCTTTATCGTTGAAAATACGGGACATTCCTATTTTCTTGCCTAAAATGAATTTCATGGATTACGATTACCCGGGTTCAAAACAAATACGGGGCACCAACCCCGTATTGCGAAAGAGTCAGTTTCATACACTTTCAAAGTTTTAATATATCCGTTTTTGACATATTAGTACTTTGAGCATTATTAAAATATAGTCCTAATCTACGATTGAAATTAAAACTATATAGTTTTAATTTCAATTTCCACGCCGGTGGGCAAAGTCAAATCCCGCAAGGCGTCAATGAATCTTTGGTTCAAATCAGCAATCTCAATCAAACGTTTGTGTACCCGCATTTCAAACTGTTCTCTGGCGTCTTTGTGCACGAAAGTTGACCTGTTCACCGTGTAGCGCCTGATTTCCGTTGGCAGGGGCACGGGACCGGCGATTGCAACGCCGGATCTGGCGGCAATTTCAACAATCTGCCGGCAGGCGGCATCAATCACTTTACTGTCATAAGAGCGAAGTTTGATGCGCAGTTGCGGCTTTTGGGCATCGCCGGTTTTTTCTTTTGTTTTGTGTTCTGTCAGCGCTGGCATAACTGGAATAAATCAGCTTATTTTTAAGCAAATTACTTTATAATTTTGAGCACCACTCCCGCTCCAACCGTTCTCCCGCCTTCCCTGATGGCAAACCTCTGCTTTTCTTCCAAAGCCACCGCAGTAATCAGTTTGATAGTCACTTTAACGGTGTCGCCGGGCATAACCATTTCAGTGCCCTGGGGCAAAGTCGCCTCTCCGGTGACATCGCAGGTTCTCACGTAAAACTGGGGCTTGTAGCCGTTGAAAAACGGGGTATGCCTGCCGCCTTCGTCTTTGGTTAGGGCGTAAATTTCCGCTTCAAATTCGGAGTGAGGGGTGACCGAGCCCGGCTTCGCAAGCACCTGGCCCCTTTCCACGTCTTCTTTTTTCAGGCCCCTCAGCAAAATTCCCACGTTGTCTCCGGCTCTTCCTTCGTCAAGCATTTTATTGAACATTTCCACGCTCGTGGCAACGGTTTTCTGGGTGGGCTTCAGGCCAATAAGCTCCACTTCCTCTCCTGGTTTAACAATGCCTCTTTCAATTCTGCCCGGGCCACCGTGCCCTCTGCCTTCAATGGAAAACACGTCTTCAATGCCCATCAAAAACGGCTTGTCCAGTTCCCTTATTGGTTCTTTGAAGTACTCGTCAATTTTTGCCACCAGCTCGCCTATCGGCTTCATTGCCTCGTCCTCAAGCGAAGTGGCGGACAAGGCTTTTAAGGCCGAGCCCCGGATAATGGGTATTTCGTCCCCGGGAAATTCGTATTTTTTCAAAAGCTCCCGCAATTCCGATTCAACCAGCTCAATCATTTCCGGGTCGTCAACCTGGTCGCATTTGTTCAGAAAAACAACCAAAGCGGGCACGTTGACCTGGTGCGCCAGCAAAACATGCTCTCTGGTTTGGGGCATCGGTCCGTCGGCCGCCGACACCACCAAAATCGCGCCGTCCATTTGCGCGGCTCCGGTAATCATGTTTTTGATGTAATCGGCGTGGCCCGGGCAGTCAATCCAGGCGTAATGCCTTTTGTCCGACTCAAATTCCACGTGGCAAATGTTAATCGTAATGCCGCGGGCTTTTTCCTCGGGCGCGGAGTCGATTTCATCGACTGTTTTTTGCGAGGACTTAAACCCCTTTAAGTTGGCCCACTTCAAAACCGCGGCCGACAAAGTGGTTTTGCCGTGGTCCACATGACCGATTGTGCCGATGTTCAAGTGCGGCTTTGTTCTTTCAAATTTAGCTTTTTCCGCCATACTTTTAATTCAAAATGCAAAAATCAAAATGATAAATTAAAATTCAAAAATAATTTCTAAATTTTGAATTATCATTTTGATTTCTGATTTATGATTTTTAATTTATTTTGTTCATTATATGTATATTAACGAAAATGTCAACACTCCGCCCCGGTTTTGTCGGGGCGGAGTTTTATTTGATCTT
>JAMCXQ010000034.1:0-34718 GCA_023474835.1 Patescibacteria group bacterium
ACAAATCAACCAGTTTTGTTGAATATGGGAAAGTTGAAAGGTAAAAGAATTTTTAAGGAATTCTAATATGTTGACATAACCTGCCCAAATGTTGCGGAAGATCTGCCCTTTCCTTTTATTTATGGAATTAAAAATTCAAAAAGAGATATTTGAAACGTTTCCGGATTTTATTGCCGGCGTTATTTCAATAAAAGGGTGCGACAATCAAGGTGGCGTGCCCGAGATTGCCGAGCTTTTGAGAAAAACAGAGAAAAGCCAGATTGAAAAGTTTAGCGGGCTGGAATCGTTCAGCCAGCACCCGCAGATTTTGGCTTGGCGCTCGTGCTATCGTAAATTCGGCGCTGACCCGCACCAATATCGCTGCTCGGTGGAGGCCTTGGTGCGCCGGGTTCTGAAAGGCGGTCAATTGCCCAATATCAATAAACTGGTTGATTTGTATAATTATATTTCGCTTAAATATGTTTTGCCCTCTGGCGGAGAAGACGCGGACAAGGTAGCAGGGGATTTGCTTTTGGGGTTTGCTGACGGTGCGGAGCAGTTTGTCCGGCTGGGGGGCGTTGAAAATGAACCGCCGCAAAAAGGCGAGGTGGTTTACAAAGACGAAAAGGGCGCGGTTTGCCGCAAATGGAACTGGAGAGAGGCCGACAGAACCAAGCTCACCGAACAAACGCGAAACGCCATAATTATGGTTGAGGCGCTTTCCCCGGCCGTGAAAAGCGAAGTGGAAACCGCCACCGGCGAATTGGCCGGCTTAATCAAAAAACACTGCGGGGGCGAGGTTAATCTGTACCTTGTAGCCAAAGATAGTTGAAGGCGAAAAAAATGAAAAGAACAGCGTCAATTCCCGCTTTTGCGGGGATTTTTTATTAAAGTTGTTGCGAAAAAGAGATTTTTCGGTTATAATACCAATATGAATTGCCCGAATTGCCAAAATCAGGAATTGGAAAAGATTGTCTTTCACCAAACCAAGGTTGATTTCTGCGATAAGTGTTTGGGTATGTGGTTTGACGCGGATGAATTGAGGGCTGTGAAAGACGACAAAGATGAAAATCTGAAATGGCTTGACATTGATTTGTGGAAAGACGAAAAACAATTTCAATTAAGCCAAAGCCAAAAGGCCTGCCCTAAAGACGGCAGTCCTATGTATGAAACGCAATACAACGATTCGGGCATTGGCGTGGATGTTTGCAATTTGTGCCGTGGAATTTGGCTTGACCGGGGGGAGTTCAAAAAAATCATTGATTATCTGAAAGAGAAAGCGTATTACGAAACCGCCTATCACTTTTGGAAAAATTTGGCAAAAGAAGTTTCCGAAGTTTTCATTGGCCCTCAAGGCCTCAAAGATGAAATAGCTGACGTTTTGATTTTGCTGAAAATTTTGAATTACAAATTTCTTGCCAAGCATCCCTATTCGGCAAATATAATCGCGTCGCTGCCAAAATAGGTAAATAAATAAAACCCAAAATCAGAAACCAGAATAACGAAAAAATACCCAATACCTAAATCCCAAAAATTAGGAATTGGGTATTAAAATATTTTTTCGGCATTCGGGTTTCGGTATTTTTAAAATATGGCCATGATTTTTTACGCAATTATCGGCGTTATCGCCATTATTGTCATCTGGCTCATTGCCAGTTTCAACTCGCTTGTGCGCCTGAAAAACCAGTCGCAGGAGGCCTGGAGCGACATTAACGTTCAGTTAAAAAGAAGATACGATTTAATTCCCAATTTGGTGCAAACGGTCAAGGGATACGCGGCTCATGAAAAGCTGGTTTTTGAAAACGTCACCCAGGCAAGGGCTGCGGCAATCAACGCCCAAACGGTTGCCCAAAAAACGCAAACCGAAAATGTTTTGTCGGGCGCTTTAAAATCGCTGTTCGCTGTGGCGGAAGCGTATCCGCAATTGCAGGCATCGGTGAATTTTCTGGAACTGCAAAGGGAATTGACCGACACCGAAGACAAAGTCCAGGCGGCCCGAAGGTTTTATAACGGCAATGTGCGGGATTTGGCGATTAAAATTGAAAGTTTCCCGTCGAACATCGTGGCCGGCGCTTTTCTTTTCAAGAAAATGGAGCTGTTTGAGCTGGAAGAAACAGCAGCCAAAGAGCCGCCCAAAGTGCAGTTTTAATTTTTTGAGCGGCAAATTTTGACTTTTTGACTGTTTGATGTAGAATAAAAAAGAAATATGGAACAACAAATTGTTTTTGAAAAAAAGAAAAATCAGGTTGTTTTGGATAGCCGTTCTTTTTTTGCCCTGCAGCAAAAAGCCGCTTTTTTGGCTGGTATTTTAGATTTTATTGAAGATAAAGCCCTGGGCTATTTGATGAAGGAAACAGAAAACGAAGAAAACATTTCTTTGAAAGAAGCCAAAAAAATAGCTCGGGGGTTTTAATCGCAGAATGATAGTATTTTTTAAGAAAACTTTTCTTAAAGATTTTGCCAGATTGCCTCAAAATATTCGGGCGGAAGTCAAAGAGATTTGTTTTGACGTTTTTCCGAAAACTAAAAATTTGAGCGAATTTAAGGATTTTCCCTTCCGTAAAATGGAGGGTTTTCAATTTTATTGGCGTATTAAAGTGAAAGATTTTCGGATTGGTTTTAAAAAAACCGACGGGGAAGTTGTTTTTATGCGGGTTTTGTCAAGAAAGGACATCTACAAACTTTTTCCTTAAAATATGGCAACATTATACAGCCAAGCCAATTCCAATATCCGCAAGACCTGGGTTTTAATGTCCGCCTTTTTTGTTTTTATTATTTTTCTGGGCTGGCTTTTGAGCCGGTATTTCCAGGGTCCGGCTATTTTGTATTTTGCCGTGTTTTTGAGCGTTTTGATGTCCGTGGCTTCCTACTGGTGGAGCGATAAAATCGTTTTATCAATGGTCAAGGCCAAGCCGATTGCGGAAAAAGACAATCAGGAACTTTACCATATCGTGGAAAACCTTTGCATTGCCAGTGGTTTGCAAATGCCCAAAATTTACATTATACCCGAAGCCCAGGCAAATGCTTTTGCCACAGGCAGGGACGAGAAGCACGCGGTAGTGGCGGTTTCGGCCGGGCTTTTGCAGAAATTAAATAAAACGGAATTGGAAGGAGTGATTAGCCACGAGTTGAGCCACATAAAAAACAAAGACACGCTGTTGCAGGCGGTTGTCGTGATTTTGGTGGGGGCGGTGGCCATAACGGCCGACTTCTTTTTGCGCTTTGGCACGGTTGCCCGAATGTCCGATGACGAGGATTCCAAAGTCGGCTTAATTTTTATGGTTTTGGGTTTGATAGCGGCGATTTTGGCACCCATAGCCGCCACCCTGATTCAACTGGCGATTTCCAGGAAAAGAGAATTTTTGGCGGACGCTTCCGGCGCCCTGCTGACCCGTTATCCGGAAGGATTGGCAAGCGCTTTGGAAAAAATATCAGCCGACCCAACGCCAATGCAAAAAGTCAATAATTCAACCGCCCATTTGTTTATCAGTTCGCCTTTCAAAGGCCGGCAAAAAACAACTTGGCTTGTTAAATTATTTATGACCCATCCGCCCGTTGAAGAAAGGGTAAGAGCCCTAAGGGGTTTGGGGATAAAATAATCTTTGACATTGATTTTCTGTTCTTTTTTGTTAAGATATAAAAAACATTATGGCTGTGAAAGCAATGGGAAACAATTTAATAAATGTTTCTGAAAAATTATTGAAAGGACAGGGCGGCGCAGTGATTTTGGGATTGAAGCAGTATAAAGAATTTTTGAAATACGAAATGGAAAAAGAGCGCATTGATGAAACTATTCGCGACGGGCTGGCCGCAAAAAAGAAAGGGGAAACTGAAACTATGGAAAGTTTTCTTAAAAAAGATTATCCGCAGCTATATGCAGATGTCTGGGGGATATAAAGAACATTGGTTTTTTGGATAAATTTTGATTTCAGGGTAAAATTTATCTTCCTTTCAGACAAGGAAGTTTTGTTTTTAGAAGCTGGAATCCATGATATGTATCGCTAGTTCCAATGAGGTGGGGTACGAAAGTGGCTTAATCGAACGGCCTGGAGCGCCGTGCCCCGTAAGGGGCTCGTGGGTTCGAATCCCACCCCCACCGCAAAATAATGAGCGAAGCGAATATATTTTGCGAGAGGGGAGCGAGCCAACTGCTTGGCTCGCGAAGGGATTCGAAGGGCGAGCCATGCCCCGTCCCAAACGGGGCCGCGAGCCCAGGGCGTAAATCCCATCCCCACCGCAGAATATAATCTTGTTAAAAAATTTTTATTTTATGACCACCAAATACATTTTTGTTTCGGGCGGAGTGATTTCCAGTTTGGGCAAGGGAATCACCGCCGCTTCCATAGCCAATCTTTTGCAGGCCAAGGGCTACAAAACCACCAATGTCAAGTGCGAAATGTACGTCAACATTGACGCGGGCACCATACGGCCAACCGAGCACGGCGAAGTTTTCGTGACCGGCGACGGCATTGAAACCGACCAGGACATCGGCTCATACGAAAGGTTTTTGGGCTTTGACTTGGGAAAAGAAAACTTTTTAACCACCGGCCAAATTTATCAGGAGGTTATCAAAAGAGAAAGAAACCTGGAATACGACGGCGAAGATGTTGAAGTGGTGCCGCACGTGCCCGAAGAAATAATCCGCCGTATAAAAGAAGCGGGCGAAAAAGCCAAAGCCGAATTTGTCATTGCGGAGCTTGGGGGCACGGTGGGGGAGTACCAGGGCGTTTTGTTTTTGGAAGCCAACCGGATGATGAAGCTGAAAAATCCCAAAGACATAATGCATATTCATGTTTCTTATCTGCCCATTCCTTCAACAGTGGGGGAAATGAAAACTAAACCGGTGCAGTATTCGGTGCGCACTTTGAACGCCGCGGGCATTCAGCCGGATTTCGTGGTTGGCCGGGCAGAAAAGCCGATGGACGACAAAAGAAAAGAAAAAATTTCGCTTTTTTGCGGGGTGCCCAAAGGAAACGTCATTTCCAACCCCGACGTTTCGTCAATTTACGAAGTGCCTTTGGTTTTGGAAGAGCAGAAAATGGCGGATAAAATCCTGGCTTATTTTGGCAAAAAGCCCCGAAAAAACGATTTAACGAAATGGAAAAACCTGGTCAAAAAAATAAAAACGGTTTCAAACGAACTCAAAATCGGCATTGTCGGCAAATATTTTCAAACCGGTGATTTCACTTTGGAGGATTCCTATGTTTCAATAATTGAGGCGATAAAGCACGCCTGCTGGGTGTGCGGGGTTAAGCCGAAAATCCAGTGGTTGGCCAGCGAAAAATACGAAAAAGACGGCTCGTCGGTGGCCGAGCTGAAAGAATACAGCGGCGTGATTGTGCCGGGCGGTTATGGCTCGCGGGGCACTTCGGGCAAAATTTTAGCCATTGAATATTTACGCAAAAACAAAATCCCGTTTCTGGGCCTGTGCTATGGAATGCAGCTGGCAGTGGTTGAATTCAGCCGCAATGTCGCCGCGTTTTCGGGCGCCAACACCACGGAAATTGACCCGAAAACGCCTCGTGCGGTTATCTGCTTAATGAGCGAGCAAAAGGAACTTTTGAGAAACAGGCAATACGGCGACACCCAGCGTTTGGGCAATTACGACTGCGAAATCACGCCGGGCACTTTGGCAAGCCGGGCTTACAAAAAACAAAACATTGTTGAACGCCACCGCCACCGCTACGAATTTAACAACAAATACCGCGATGTTCTGCAAAACAAAGGTTTGGTTATAAGCGGCATAAATCCGCAAAGAAATTTAGTGGAGATTATTGAACTGAAAAATCACCCGTTTTTCCTGGGCACGCAGTTCCATCCGGAATTTAAGTCCCGGCCGCTTGACCCCCATCCCTTGTTTGTGGAATTTGTCAAAGCGAGCAAAAGCCGCGAAATTAGCAGGTAAATTTATGGATTTTTCTTTGTCAAAAAGAATTCAAAAAGCCCCAAAACCTGTCAGCGACAGCCAGCCGGCTGGAAAGCCGGACTTCCAAAGGCCGCGGGTTTCAAAAAACATTTTTGGCGTGAGCGGTTTTGCTTCGCGGCTGAAAATGCAAAAAAGTTTGGCAAAATCATACAGCGAAATAAAAAAAGTGCCGGTTTGGAAAATTGACAAAACCAAAGAACAGGAAATTTTTCAGCAGTTTTTCCCCGATAAAACCCAGAAACCGTTTTTCAGGAAGCCGGATGTTGCGGAAAACCTGCGTTCGTGGAGTAAAGAAAAAATCTGGGCAAAAGGCAGGCAAAAAGCCGACCTGATTGAAAAAATCCAAATCCTCAAAAAAGCCAGCGGAGTTTAAGCGTTTCAAGCTGCGCCTTAAGGCGCAGCTTGAAACGCTTACCTATTTTTATGGCATACCAGCATTACAGAACCAGGGCGATTTTTCTGGCGAAAGAAGACAGGGTTGAGGCGGACCAGATTTTTTTTGTTTATACAGCCGACTTGGGGAAGCTGGAAATAACCGGCAAGGCAATCCGCAAGATAGATTCAAAGCTGCGTTCGGGCGCTGGTTTGTTTTATTATTCGGAAATTGAATTTGTGCAGGGCAAAAACCAAAAAACATTAACCGACGCGGTTTTAATTGATAAATTCCAGAACGTTTTGAACGAGCCGGCAAAGTTATCCATTGCCGCCCAAATCTGCCAAATCGCCCATTCCCTGCTCGGTTTCGAGCAGCCTGATGAAAAGGTTTGGGTCTTGCTCTTGTTTTCTTTGCAGGGTTTGGGAAACTTACCACTTACCGCTTACAGCTTACAGCTTACTTACTATTATTTTTTTTGGAATTTGCTCACTTTGTCGGGTTATTCTCCTCAGCTGCGTTTTTGCGCCGTTTGCAATAAAAAACTTATGCCTGAAACGTTTTTTTTCTCGCCGGGGGAGGGCGGAGTGGTTTGCTGGCAGTGTTTTGGAAAAATAAGAAAAGCAAGGGAGCAATGCTTGAAAGAGCAGGGGATAAACGGGTTAAAAGCAAAAGACATACTGGCCAAAGAGGCCCTGGAAATTACCGTTGGAGCCGTGAAAATTTTACGACTGATTTTAGACGCGCGGTTTAATCCGATAAAGCAGGTTATGGGGGAGGCAAAGGACTTTGAAAACCTGCGCCAAATCACCGAACTGCAAAAAGAATTTTCATAACCGCTTGGGATATAATGACAAAAGATAATTAAATAACAACTGTGGGAAACTGCCCCTTGCAATTTGTGGCAGTTTTATTATAATTCAGGAAAGGTCGTAATCAAGATTTAGTAAAAATAATTTTTATGGAGAACAAAGATAAAATCATTGAATTGATTATTTCAAAAAAGAAAACGCCAAAAGAAATGGCAATAATTCTAAAAATCACTGAAAGACAAGTTCATTTTTTATTAGAAAAATGGGGAGTTCAAATCCCTAGGAGAAAGTATAAAAGGGTTCCTATACCAGATCGTGAGACGCTTTTACGTCTTTATGAACAGAATAAAACAACTTCTGGTGTGTCAAAAGTTATGGGAGTGGGTATTAATACAATTGCAAGGTGGATGAAAGAATTAAAAATACCTACAAAAAGATTACAAATGAGCGAAAGTGAAAAGATTAAGCTTTTGGAATACCACATAAATAGGTTAAAGATATAAAAGATACGTAATCGGCTTAAATGTAGATTATCGAAGGGCGCATGCTATAATTTAATAATCACGATTGAAAAAGGTCGAAAGATTATGTTCAGTAAAAAAATAATTATGGAACAATCTATCCAACAAAATCAATTTCAGATAAAGGCTGGCGACAGCGAAATTAAGGGAGTATATGCTAATGTTATGCAGGTTCAACATTCAAAAGAGGAGTTCTGCTTGGATTTTTTGAATATTTTTCCACCATTAGGAGTACTAACCGCAAGAATTATTATCAGCCCCGGGCATTTAAAAAGAATGATTAAGGTTTTAGACAATGTTCTGACTAAATACGAAAAAGAATTTGGTTCTATTGGAGAAGCACAGGAGCCGCCAAAACCAGAAGTTGGTTTTGTAATGAAATAAAAAGAGCGAGGGTTTGCCATTTTCTAGAAACGGCACCCTCGCCCCTTCCATTTTTATTATAACCCAATTTTAGAAAAAATAAAAAACCATATCGCTTGATAAATTTGAGCGATTAAAACAATGCCTTACATATTTTTAGATGAAAGCGGACAATTTGGAAAATACGACAATGAAAAATATTTTGTGGTTGGCAGTTTTATCGTTGGTAACCCTCGAAGGACAGAAAGACAGTTCCATTCATGGTATAGGTCTCGGTTCCCTAAAAAACTTCGTTGTCAGCCGGAAATTAAATTTTCGGAGATTAAAATTACTGAAAAACTTCGGTTAAAAACTTTAAGATTTATTGCCAATCTTGATGTCAGAATCAATTACTCATTTTTACTGAAACAGAATATCCCAGATGATTATAGACAAAAAGATAAACTTCAAAGTGGGCTTTTGTACACAAATATTATTGGCGAGATGTTAGAAATGTATTTGCCGGTTACTGACTTGGAGTTTAGGGTATTTTGCGACGAACGCCATTTAAAAGGCATAAAGCGCTCGGAGTTTAAAAAACTTCTTATTGCTCGATTATTGCCCCAATTACCACACAATTCTATTATCCAGATTGAAATGGTTAGTTCTGCTCAAAATGCGAATATCCAGATCGCCGATTGGATAGCTGGCGCTTTAGCATGGTCTTTGGAAGGTAAGCCGCTTGGTAAGGATTGTTGCGCAATTTTGCAAAACAATATCTTGAAAGAGGGGAAAGAGTTGTTTAAAAATTATTGGGAAAATAAGTTTTTAAAACAAAAAACTCAATCAGATGATTGAGAATCTTGTTAGAAGTAGCGTCTTGGGGAATGGTTGTCCACAGCTTAAGTCCCGGATTCTCCGAGGGAACACCGTGGCATCCTCCAAGCTATTATTGCATACTTCTATTTGAAGTATAGCAAATAATTTTCAAAAGTAAAGTCAAGGTGCTTATCCACAATTCTCGTATAGCGCAACATATATATTTTTGGACGAGTTGCTTTTTTTTGGCAAAAAGTTATCATATAGTATTATCTTTGAAATATGCGCAAATTTTTTCTTTTTGTTTTAATTCTGGTTATCGGCGTTTGTGCCGTGGGCTTTTGGTACTGGAAGACCGGCGCTTACTCAAAAGAGGTTTTGAAACTGGAAATTTTGGGTCCGGACACCGCCCAAGCCGGCCAGGAAGTGGAATACTCGGTAAAATTGAAAAACAACGGCAAGGTGCGTTTGGAAGAGCCGCAAATGGTTTTTGAGTATCCGAAAAACTCTTTGGTTGAAGGCAGCAAGGCCCAAAGGGTCATTCAGCAGCTGGAAGCCATATACCCGGGCGAAGAAAGGATTATTTCTTTCAAGGCGCGGCTTTTCAGCAGGGAAAACGACCCGCTGGAAGCCAAATGTTTGCTTACTTTCAAGCCCAAAAATCTGAAAGCAAGTTACCAAGTTAATACAAGTTTTATCACCAAAATTTCTTCCGTGCCCATAACTTTGGAATTTGATTTGCCCGCCAAGGTTGAGCAGTCCGACAACATGAAATTTTCCCTGAACTATTTTTCCAACGCCGAAACCGTCCTCGAGAATTTAAGAGCCAAAATTATTTACCCGCCCGGGTTTATTTTCCAAAGCGCCCTGCCCCGCGCTTTGGATGAAAATGAATGGGCTTTGCCCTCCGTCTCCCAGGCCGAGGGCGGGCGCGTTACGGTGCAAGGGGAGCTGGGCGATTCGGCTCCGGGGCAGAAAAACACTTTCAGGGCCCAGCTGGGAATCGTTTTGAACGGCGAATTCGTTTTATTGAAAGAAACATCGCAAACCCTGGAAACCGCCGAACCGTCGCTTTATGTTTCGCAGCTGGTCAACGGGGCGCAGAATTACAAGGCGAATGTCGGCGATTTGCTGCATTACACGATTTATTTCAAGAACATCGGCAAGGCGGCGATCCAAAAAAAGTTTTTATTGGTGAAGCTGGACGGCGATTTGTTTGACATAAGCACTTTAAAGTCCGAGAACGGCGACATAGGCAACGGGGACAATTCCATTATCTGGGACTGGAAAAGCGAGCCCTCTTTGCAGTTTTTGGACGTGGACGAAGAGGGCGAAGTTGAGTTTTGGGTTAAAGTGAAAAGCAATTCGCAGGCCAGAAAAATACAAAACCCCATTTTAAGGGACGCCGTGGTCATTGCCGGAGCTGAAAAAACATTTGAAATCAAAGTGAATTCCCAGGCGGAGCTGGTTCAAAAAGCGGTTTTTGACGACGACTATTTCGGCAATGCCGGGCCGGTGCCGCCCCAGGTTGCCTCGTCAACCACCTACACGATAATATGGCAGATTAGGAATTCCTGGAATAATCTTAAAAACGTGAAAATAAAGGCCGCTTTGCCCGACAATGTCAGGCCAAGTGGCAAAATATTCCCTGAAAACGCTAAGTTCACTTTTGACTCCACTTCCCGTGAAATTGTCTGGCTGGTGGGCGATCTGGCCGCAGCCCAGGCGGACGTTGAACAGCCGGTGGTCCCGCTGGCCTTTCAGGTTGAGCTAACACCCGGCCAGGCCCAGGGCGGCTCAATGGCGCCATTGGTCCTCAATGTGGAAATCACCGGAGAGGACGGTTTTACCGGCGACATTGTTTCAAATACCGTTAAAGGTGTTGACGTTTTGGTAGCTATAGCTCCGTACTAGTTTTTTATGGATGAAATGCAAAAAATAACATCGTTGTGCAAAAGGCGGGGATTTGTTTTTCCCAGTTCGGAAATTTACGGCGGATTTTCGGCTGTTTATGATTTTGGGCCGTACGGCGTTGAGCTGGCGAACAACATCAAAAAAGAGTGGTGGAAAAACATGGTGCAGTTAAGGGAAGATATTGTCGGCTTGGATTCGGCCATTTTCATGCATCCGAAAATCTGGGAAGCGTCGGGCCATACAACCGGTTTTGCCGACCCATTAACCGAGTGCAAAAATTGTCACAGCCGTTTCCGGGTTGACCATTTGCTGGAAGCAATCGGCGTGGTTGCGGACGAAAAAATGACCGAAGAGCAAATCAACGGGATTTTTGGACAAAACAAAAGCAAAATCAAATGCCCCGATTGCGCCAAAAGCGATTTCACAAAAGTTAAAAAATTCAATTTGCTCGTTAAAGCCAATCTGGGCAATTTTACCGACGACTGGGCAAAAGCGCCGGTTTATTTGCGGGGCGAAACCTGTCAGGGGATTTATGTTAATTACCTCAATGTTTTGGATTCAACCCGGGTTAAAATTCCTTTTGGCATTGCCCAAATAGGCAAAGCGTTCAGGAACGAAATCACCGCCCGCCAGTTTATTTTTAGAACCCGTGAGTTTGAACAAATGGAAATGCAGTATTTGTGCAAGCCCGGCCAGGAAATGGAGGAATACGAAAAGCTGCGCCAGTACCGCTGGCAGTATTACATGGATTTGGGTTTCAAGCCGGAAAATCTGAAATGGCACAAGCATGAAAATCTGGTTTTTTACGCCAAAGAGGCCTACGACATTGAGTATAACTATCCGTTCGGTTTCGCCGAGCTTGAAGGCGTGCACGCCAGAGGCGATTACGACTTGTCCCAGCACCAAAAATTTTCCGGCCACGAATTGTCTTACACCGACCCCCAAACAAACGAAAAATACATTCCCCATATTATTGAATCGTCGGTGGGCGTGGGCAGAACTTTTTTGGCCGCTGTTTGCGAAGCGTACGCCGAAGAAGAAGTGGCGGGCGAGGAAACGAGAATCGTTTTGAAATTTCCCAAGCAATTAGCCCCGATAAAAGCCGCGGTTTTTCCCTTGCTGCGCAACAAGCCCGAATTAGTGGAAAAAGCGAGGAAGGTTTTCAACGAGGTGAAACGGCATTTTATGGCCGAGTTTGACGACAACGGCAACATTGGCAAACGCTATCGCCGCCAGGACGAAATCGGCACTCCTTATTGCTTGACCATTGATTTTGACACTCTAAAAGATAACACTATTACCATTCGCGACCGCGACACAATGAAACAGGAAAGAATAAAAATCAGCGAGTCAGGCGGTTTTTTAAAGCAAAAACTGTCTGCTTGACTTTTGCCGATTTCGTGGTATAAAGTAAACCTGGGTTGAGTTTTGCCCAGTTTTTGTTTATCAATTTATAACAATATGTACAGAAAAACAGTTTTGCCAAACGGCCTAAGGGTTATTTTGGTGCCGGATAAAAACACGAAAGCAGTCACGGTTTTGGTTGTGGTGGGCACGGGCTCAAAATACGAAAACAAAGCCAATAACGGCGTTTCGCATTTTGTCGAGCATATGTTTTTCAAGGGTACCAAAAAACGGCCTAGCACCCAAAAAATATCCGAAACCCTGGACAGGGTGGGCGGCAATTACAACGCTTTTACCAGCAAAGAATACACCGGCTATTTCGCCAAAGTTGATTCAAAACACTTTGATTTGGCTTTGGACTGGGTTTCCGATATTTTTCTTAATTCCAAAATCGAGGCGAAAGAAATAAACAGGGAGCGGGGGTTTGTTATTGAAGAACTGAACATGTATCAGGACACTCCGGTGCGCTATATCAGGGACATTTTCGAGGAGGTTTTATACGACGACCAGCCCTCGGGCTGGCAGATTGTCGGCACCAAAAAAAGCCTGCAAAAATTGAAAAGAAAGGATTTTTTCGATTACATAAAAAACCATTATTCATCGCAAAACTCCATTGTTTGCGTGGCGGGCAATTTCAACTCCCGGACCATCATAAAAAAAATCAAAAAGCGGTTCAAAAAAATCAACACGAAGGAAACCGAGCCGAAACTGAAAACAGTTGAAGAACAGCAAACTCCCAGGGTTTTTTTGCGCTACAAAGAAACCGACCAGACTCATTTTTGCCTGGGGGTAAGGGGGCACGATTTGTTCAGCTCCAAGTCCTACGCCCAGGAAGTGCTGGCCACGATTTTGGGCGGCAATATGAGCTCGCGGCTTTTTATCAAAGTAAGGGAAAAACAGGGGCTGGCTTACTATATCAGAACCGAAGACGAAACATTAACCGACAGCGGCTATTTGGTTACCCAGGCGGGCGTGCCGCACAACGCCCTTGAAAAAACCGTGGGTTTGGTTTTGCAAGAATACAGAAGCCTGAAACAAAAGCCGGTTTCAGCAATCGAGCTTAAAAAAGCCAAGGATTACTTAAAGGGCAGTTTGGTTTTGAATCTGGAAACGTCCGACGCGGAAGCGTCTTTTTGCGCTTTCCAGGAATTGCTCAAAAACAAAATTTTGACATTGGAAGAAGAGTGTGAGAAAATTGATAAAGTAAGAATAAAAGACGTGCAGGAAATCGCCAAAGAAATTTTCCAGCCGAAAAATCTGAACCTGGCGGTTATCGGCCCGCACAAAAACAAAAACTATTTTGAAAAAATATTAAGGATATGAGCTCCACCAGCTACAAGTTGCATATTGACTGGTCAACCATCGCGAAAATAGGCGGGCTGGTTGTCTGCCTGTACGTTTTGTACATCATCAAAAGCATTATCATTTGGTTTGTTTTCGCTTTGGTCATAGCCATTTTGTTCAATTTTTTGATTGATGCTCTGGAAAGAAAAAAAATACCCCGCCTTGCTTCGGCTGCCGTTTTATACCTGGGGGTTTTCGCTTTGGTCGGTTTTTTTGTTTATAAAACAGCTCCGCTGATGCTTTACGAAATGCAGGATTTTATGAAAAACCTGCCGCTTTATTTGAAAAGAATTTCGCCGTTTTTTGAAAAGCTGGGCGTTTATTACTTTCAAAATCCGAATATTCTTTCCGATACCCTGCAGCAAAGCCTGAGTAAAGCGGGCGGAAGTTTCGGCAATGCTTTGTCGGCGGTTTTCGGGGGAGCGTCGTCAACCGCCCTGGTTTTGGCAATGGCTTTTTTCATTTCTTTGGAAAGGCAGTTCGTGGAAAAATTGCTTGGCGCTTTTTCGCCCCAGAGATACAAAGAATATATGTTCAGTCTGTGGCGAAGGGCGAGAAAAAAAGTAAGCGGCTGGTTTTTAACGAGAATTATCGGGGTGATTTTCGTGGGCGCTTTGACCTACATTATTTTGATGATTTTGGACGTGAAATACGCTTTTATTTTGAGCGTGATAGCGGGTTTTTTGGACTTGATTCCGGTGGCCGGCCCCCTGGTGGCGGCCGTCATTTTGGCGGCAGTAACCGCTTTAAATTCTACCTGGCAGGCTGTTTTCGTGCTGGTGGCTTTTTTCTTTATCCAGCAGATTGAAAACCACATTTTGTTTCCGGTTCTGTTCAAAAAATTGGCCGGACTTCCTCCGGTTTTGGTTTTGGCGTCTTTCGCCATTGGCGGAGAGTTGTGGGGGGTGGCCGGGGCGATTTTGGGCATTCCTTTGGCCGGCGTGGTTTACGAAGTTATAAAGGATTATTTCGCAAAAAAACAGCGCGACGAACTGCCCGAATCAGAAAACAGCTGAAATTTATGCTATATATCGTAGCCACTCCCATTGGCAACTTGCAGGATATTTCCCAAAGAGCTTTGGACACCCTGCAAGGCGTTGATTTTATTTTATGCGAGGACACGCGCCTGAGCGGCAAACTATTAAGCCGTTTTAACATAAAAAAGCCGCTCATTTCCTATCATCAGCACTCCCATTTGCAAAAAACTGATTATATTTTGGATTTGCTGGCGCAGGGCAAAAACCTGGCTTTGGTTTCCGACGCGGGCACTCCGGGGATTTCCGACCCGGGAAACAAATTAGTGGAGGAAGCGGTTAAACTTGCCCTGATCGAAGTCGAAGGGTCGAGTGGTAGGGCGGCAATAGCGCCGATTCCCGGGCCCTCGGCCATAACCGCCATTGCCAGCGTTGCCGGTTTCGCGATGGACAGGTTTTTGTTCTTGGGCTTTCCTCCCATAAAGAAAAAACGCAGACAATTTTTTGAAGAAATCTTGGACTCCAAATATCCTGTTATCTTCTACGAATCTTGCCATAGAATTTTAAGAACTCTTAACGATTTGCTCGTCATATCGTCATCTCGAAATATCGGAATATCCCTTGTTGTCGGCAGGGAATTGACCAAAAAGTTTGAAACGATATATCGGGGGAGCGCCGGCGAAGTAATTGAACAAATAAAAAAAGACGCGCCAACCGGCCGGCCCAAAGGCGAGTTTGTGGTGACAGTAAGCAGGCCATAATCAGCTTGTATTTGCCGCATATTTGTTATAACATAAGGCAATAATGCCTTTTTTGTTTGCGTCTATGGCAAAAGAAAAAAACAATTTTTTCATTACAACCGCCATTGATTACGTCAACGGAGAGCCGCATTTGGGGCATGCTTTGGAAAAAATCCAGGCGGACGCGATCGCCCGTTATTTTCGTTTGTCGGGAAAAGACGTTTTCTTTTTGACCGGCGCCGATGAAAACAGCCTAAAAAATGTCAGAGCCGCTGAAAAAGAGGGCATTGCTGTTGAGGATTTTGTCGATAAAAACACTAAAAAATTCAAGAGCTTAAAAGATTTTTTGGACTTGAGTTTCAACGATTTTATAAGAACAACCGAAGAAAGGCATATTAAAGGGGCACAAAAGCTCTGGCAGGAGTGCGCCAAAAAAGGCGACATTTGCAAAGGCATTTATGAGGGGCTTTATTGCGTGGGCTGCGAGGCGTATTTAACGCCCGAGGAGCTGAAAAATGGTTGTTGCCCGGAGCACCAGACGCCACCCGAACAAATAAAAGAAGAAAACTATTTTTTCCGGCTGTCGCAATATCAAAAACAAATCCAGGAAATAATTGAAAATGATAAGTTAAAAATCATTCCCCAAACCCGCAAAAATGAAATTTTGAGCTTCGTGAAGTCCGGCTTAAAAGACATTTGCGTTTCGCGAAGCAACGGACGGGCGAAAAACTGGGGAATTTCCGTGCCAGACGACGACACGCAAAAAATTTGGTGCTGGTTTGACGCTTTGGGCAACTATATTACTGCTTTGGGTTACGGCGGAAACAGCGAAAAATTTGAAAAATACTGGCAAAAAGGCGAAGTTCTGCATTGCATTGGCAAGGGCATTTCCCGTTTCCACGCCGTTTATTGGCTGGGCATTTTGTTGTCGGCCGGTTTGAGGCTGCCCGATAAAATTTTTGTCCACGGCTATATCACGGTTGACGGCCAGAAAATGTCAAAATCATTGGGCAATGTCATAAATCCGTTTGAGTTAGTTGAAAAATACGCGCAAAAAATCGGCAACAAAGAAGCAACAGTCGACGCGGTGCGCTATTATCTGCTGGCTGCAATTCTTTCCACCGAGGACGGCGATTTTACCTATGAGAAATTCGAGGAAAAATACAACGCTGATTTGGCGAAAGGCATAGGGAATCTTGTTGCAAGAGTATTAACTCTTGCAACAAAACTAAAATCTGAAAACGAAAATCTCAAATTTACATCTAGAAACTCAAAACTTGAAGAAATAAAATCAAAATATAACAAAGCTTTTGAGGAATTCGATTTTTACGGGGCGCTGGGGGCGATATGGGAGCTGATTGGCTGGTGCGACAAGATTATTGACACGGAAAAACCGTGGGAAAACAGGGGAAACTCTAAAGAAGTTATTGGCGATTTGCTTTTGGTTTTAACTGAAATCGCTGAATTGTTAAAGCCGTTTTTGCCAAGAACATCCGAGAAAATTTCAGAGCAGATTAAAACAGGCCAGGGTGAACCGCTTTTCCCAAGGATATAATTTAACTATGTCCGAAAAAAAACTTAGCGGGCGCGCTAAAGAACAACTTGTAATATTAAACAAGGATAGTGTTGGGCGTGAAACAGAAAGGAAAAATAAGTTTTTTGAGCAAATAAAACAGAAAGTTGATATAGCCAAATCATTGTTGGATTTTGTCGAAGAACACAGAAACGACGATATACCCACGTTAAAAAGCGCTTGCGAGAAAAAAAAGAAAGAGACGGCTGAAATTTTCGCCGATAGTTTAGAAAAAAGGCAAAAGCAGGTTTTAAAGTTAGACAAGGCCTATATTGACGCAAATGAAAAAATGAAGGATGTTGAAAGAGAAATCCATTTACCGCGAGGGCAAAGTGAAAAAAGCGAATTTAGTCAAGAAAACAAAAAGAAGCTGAAACTTTTGGAGGAAAAGTTCCGAAAAATATCAGACCGAATGTTGACTATCCAGGGAAGGGTGGAGTTTTTCCTGCACAGCCATAGGGACGCTGATTTTGTTGTGAAAGCCAATTACTTTTTGGATGGTTTAATCATGAAAAAAAAAGAAGTCATTGAACACAAAGAAACTTTTTCTGCGGATCCGGTGTTTTTTTTCCGTGATGCCCTGGGTTATGATAATTATAAAGCTATCAGGTTAAAAGATAAAATCAGGGCGGATTTTTCGGGCTTTGATGCCAATATCATTTTACCCTCAAAGGATTTTGAAGCGGTTACCGGCGAGCCGCCGGATGTCGTCGCTCAACATATCGTTCATTCAGTTTTTAATTTGATTAAGGACACAGAGAACTTGGAGGATTATATCAAACATGAGGCAAAACATAGTTTGTTTGAGCTTTTTATAGATAATAAAGTGCCAAAACCGCAGAGGTTTTTAACTAACATCCAAAAACACATAAACGAGTTTGGAAACTTGGAGGAAACGGGGGCTGAAACTTCAAGAATGGAGAAACAGAAAAAGTCAATGCAAACATCAGTTGAGAATTATATTTTTGATGTTTTTGAAGAGTTAATTGTTGAGATGGATAGTATGGAAACAGGCCAAGTCGGCAGTTTTTTTTCCTATATGTCGGAAGTTTCAAAAGGGCTCTCGAGTTTTTTGAGTTTTCCTTTGAGTCCGGAGTTAAAGGAGATACTATCTGGTTTCTGTGATGTTTTGAAAAAACAATTCGCGGCTTTATTGAGCGAACTTTCTACCGCTTTTTTTGTCGGCGGCAAGACCGGCAAACTTGATGATGTAAAAATGGCGCTTGTTGTTTTGAGCCCGGAGGAAATCATAAGAAAAAGAAAGCTAACAAAATTCACCGAATATATTGTCGGTAAGCGGCAATATGATTTGCATAGCGGCATCGAAGGGCTTGTTGGCACTGATTTGTTGTTTAACGCGCAACAGCTGGACAATTCTTTGGCAGCCAAAACAATATGGGAGAATAAGCTTTGCGGTTTTTTTGAACCGTCAAATATAAAGAAAGCAGCCAGCATTTTGCAGACAAACCAAAATAGTCTGCGTCTTGAAAATAAAGAAAGGCAGATGATGGTTATCATGTTGCACAGATTGAGCAAAGAGCGTTTGCATAAAATCATAAAAAACATAGATAATTTTCCTGATTTTCACCAGGATATTCAAATTATCGCCGAGAAACTTGATTTGGACATTTTGCTTGATTTTGTGGATAACGTTATCCGGCCGAAATTTGAGCCTGGAGTTTCAGAAAAATAAAATTAACTATGCTAATTGATACCCACAGCCATTTGAATTTCAGGGCGTTTGAACAAGACCGTGGCGAGGTGATTTCGCGTTGCTTGGAGCAGGGGATTTGGATTTTGAATGCCAGTTCAAACTACGAAACGTCAAAGCTGGCAGTTGAAATTGCCGAGAGATACGAAAAGGGAGTTTATGCTTCCGTCGGCCTCCATCCTTTGAACGCCACGGTGAATTTAAGCGAACACGCCGAAGACAGAATCGAGGAAAATTTTAATGCTGGAAAATACCGCGAGTTGGCCAAGTCAAAAAAAGTCGTGGCAATAGGGGAAATCGGTTTGGACTGTTGGTATGAGCCGAAAAGCAAAACAAAAGCCGAACAATACGGAAACAAACAAAAAGAAGCGATGTTGGCTCAAATGGATTTGGCTGGTGAAATAGATTTGCCGGTTATCTTCCATTGTCGAAAAGCGCATCAAAATCTCATAGAGATTTTGAAATCCGAAGCCAGAAATCCGAAACTTAAGGGAATGGTGCATTGTTTTACCGGAAACTGGCAACAAGCGCAGGAGTATCTGGCAATGGGTTTGTATTTGGGTTTCAACGGGATTATTTACAAAATGGATTTATCTGAAGTAATAAAAAAAACGCCGCTGGACAGGATTTTGCTGGAAACCGACTGCCCGTTTTTAAGCCCGCCTTCAGTCTCCGACCGCAACGAGCCCGCTAATGTGAGATATATCGCCCGAACAATCGCTGAAATCAGGGGCGAACCGCTGGAAAAAATAGCGGACGCGACAACTAAAAATGCCAAAAAATTGTTCAATATAGCGTTATGAAAATCATTTTACTTATTATCGCTTTAATGGCCGTGGTTTTTGTTATCGGCTTTTTGATGTTGAGCAACAACGGCGTTTTTGTTGTCCAGCGCCAGAGTTTGCTGGCTCAGATACAAAGCGAAAAAAATGACTTGCCGTTGCCGGCAACCGATGTTGACGCGGCCAACCCGGAAGTTTCTTTGATTTTCGTTGGCGATATAATGCTCTCGCGGGGCGTGGCGCAAAAAATCAAGGAAAAAAACAGCTATGACTACCCTTTTTTGCAGGCGGGCGATTATCTGGGAACGGGGGACATTGTTTTTGGCAATTTGGAAACAACGGTTTTTGACGGCAGAAAAATCGGGACGGGCGAAATGGTTTTCAGGGCAGATGTTCCGGCGGTCAGCGCCATAAAAAGAGCGGGTTTTACGGTTTTGTCTTTGGCAAACAACCACACAATGAACTTCGGCGGTAAGGGTTTGCAAAAAACAATGCAAAATTTAGAAAATGTCGGCTTGCAATACGCGGGAGCGGGCAATAACATTGACGAAGCATACCAGCCGGTCATTATGGAAAAAAACGGGCTGAAATTCGCTTTTTTGGCTTTTACCGATACTGATGTTATTCCAAATTCCTATGGCGCCACAGCCGGCAAACCGGGCGTGGCTTTTATGGATAAAACTTTAATGGAAAGGGCGGTTGAACAGGCCAAAACACGGGCCGATTTCGTCATTGTTTACATACACTCGGGCAATGAATACCAAAAAAACCCCAGCCAGCGCCAAACTGATTTTGCCCGCGCCGCCATTGACGAAGGCGCTCACTTGGTTGTCGGCTCGCACCCGCACATTGTCCAGCCAGCGGAAACATACAAAGGCAAATACATTTTTTATTCTTTGGGAAATTTTGTTTTTGACCAGCGCTCTCAAAATACCAAAGAAGGTGTTATAATCAAAACAGTGTTTGACAGAAACGGTTTGGTTAATATCGAGCCGCAGGCGGTTTTAATCAGGGATTTTTCCCAGCCGGCGATTTTGCAGGGGGAAACGGCTGACAAAATCATTTTACGGCTTGGTTTGGCAAACTGAATAAATCTATGAACGAAAAATTTGCTCCTAAAATCACGGAAACAGAAAAAGAAAAAATAAAACAGGAATTGAAAAAAATCCTTGCGGGCGGCGAAAAAGAAAACAAGATGCCCGACGCGGTTTTTATTTTGAGCGGCGGCATAAAAGAAACTGTTGAGCCGGAAAACAAATACGATTTTTTGAACCAACGCCGTTTCCGCTCAAATTCTTATCTTGACGAAGACCCGCACGGCGCGATTACCGGAGCTGAAGCCAGGGTAGTGGCCGCGGCAGAGCTCGGCAAGTTTTTCCCTGAAATGGTTTTTGTTGCAACGAGCCATGGCAGGCAGGATGAGCCGGCGCACGCGGCCGTGCAAAAAGCTGAACTGATACGATTGGGCATAGAGGGAAAAAGAATTTTTTCTGAGGAAAAATCGGTTAATACCATTACGGAATTTGTTGAAATGATAAAAATGGCTTTTGAAAATAACTGGCAAGATTTGGCCGTCATTACCAGCGGTTATCACGTAAAAAGATGCCAAATGCTGTGGGATAAGCTGGACGGTTTAATCGCGAACAGCAATGCCGGCGATGATTACAAAAATGAATTTCAGCGAAATTTGGCAAAATTTCAGGAAAAAGGCGGCAATATCCGTTTTGTCGGCGCCGAGGACGTGCTGATGGCCGTAAATAATGATTACAGGGTTTTAATTGAAGAAGCGTATCAAAGCGAAGGATACAAAAAAAGAGTTGGGCTTGAAGAAAAAGGCATAAAGGACCTGGAAGAAGGAAAATACAGATTTTATATGAAAGTTTAATATGGAGCTTCAAAACAAAGAACTTCACCGGATTGTCATTACCGCCATTATTATAAAAGACGGCAAGTATTTGATTACGCAAAGAAACCGCAGCAAAAAGGCCTGGCCCGGCTTGTGGACAGTGCCGGGAGGGGGTATGGAGGTTGGCGATTACATAAACACGCCCAAAACCGCCGGGGATTGCTGGTATTTTGCAGTAGAAAAAACCCTCAAACGGGAAGTAATGGAGGAGGTGGGATTGGAGATTGGCAAAGTCAGGTATCTTTTGGATTTGGCGTTTATCCGGCCCGACGGCGTGCCGGTTATAACTCTGAGTTTTTATTGCAATTGGCAAACAGGAGATGTGCGGCTTAACGAAGAAAACATTGATTATAAATGGGTTAGTTTTGAGGAAGCCAAAAAATACGAGCTTATCCCCGGCATTTTGGGCGAACTGGAAATGGTGGATAAAATCATAAAAGGTCGTAACCCCGATGAAATAGAATATCGGGCTATTTAATTTTGGGTTAATTATGCTTAAGAAAGACACAATTTTTTTGATTATAGTTATAGTGGTTGGCTTGGGCGCTATAGCCGCTGGCGCCTGGCAATGTTTTATAGCGCCATATCTTGATGAAGTAAGGGTGGTAAAAATGAATTATGCGGAACAGACATATAAAGTGGCTGTTCTTGAAAGCGAACGAGCCGCCCTGGAACAACAATTAGACAAATTAGAGACGCTTTTACTCAAAAATAATACCAATCCCACGTCATCTAAAGTCGCTAACAATAATAGTGATATTGTCAAACGTTCTCTGCGGGTGATTTCACCCAATGGCGGGGAAACGTTGTGCATCGGCGAAAAAATCACTATTAAAATTGACATTCGCAATGTTGAAGTAATGTCGCTCGTTTTGGTGGGTTATAATTCGTCCGGGGAAAGCTATAATTATATCGGCGATTTTTCCGGCTTAAATGAAAGCGGCAAATATGGTGAATGGGCGCTTGACTGGCAGACTGGCGATTTTGAAAACCAATACAGCGACTTAAATGATAATATTGGCTATAAGTTGAAAGTTGAAAGTGCTGACGGCGGTGTTCACATAGAGGATTTAAGCGATAAGATTTTTCATATCATTAGCTGCCAGGGTTAATTTTGTTGAGGTGAGCTTGCCGCCAAGGTTGTATTTGAATTATTCTATGGATAATCAGGTTCAGCAAATCAAAGAGCGGATTGACATTGTGGAGTTGGTTTCCAGCTACTTAAAGCTGGAAAAAACCGGCATTAACTGGCGGGCAAAATGCCCGTTTCATCAGGAAAAAGGCCCGTCGTTTTTCGTTTCGCCAACCCGCCAAAGCTTTAAGTGCTTTGGCTGCGGGGTCGGGGGCGATGCGTTTGAGTTTGTCATGAAAATCGAAGGCATTGAATTCGGCGACGCTTTGCGGACATTGGCGAAAAGGGCCGGCGTGGAATTGAAACAATTCCACGCGCATCCCGAACTGGCAACCAAAAGAGCGCGGCTAACGGAGATTTGCGAACTTGCCTGCCGTTTTTACGAAAAGCAGCTGGCCGCTTCCCAGGCAGGCAGGCAGGCAGGGGATTATCTACAAAAAAGGGGATTGACAGGTGAAACGATAAAAAAGTGGCGCCTGGGGTATTCGCCCGACGAATGGAGGGGCTTATCCGATTTTTTGGTGAGCCGCAACTACGCGAGAGACGAAATAGTGGAAGCGGGTCTGGCAGTTAAATCCGAAAAATCGGATACTCCTTACGACCGGTTCAGGGGCAGAATAATGTTTCCGGTTTTTGACTTGCAGGGCCAGGTGGCCGGGTTCGGGGGCAGAATCACCGAAGAACAGAAACAACTGGCCGGCGCTGAGGCGGGCGCGAAATACCTGAACACCGCCAACACCGAGCTTTACGACAAAAGCCGGGTTTTATACGGCCTGAATTTCGCCAAAACCGAAATCCGTAAAAAAGACGCCTGCATTTTAACCGAAGGCTACATGGACGTGATTTTGTCGCACCAGGCCGGTTTTGAAAACACGGTGGCCGCCAGCGGCACTGCCCTGAGCCCTTACCAGCTGCAGATTATCAAAAGATACACGGAAAACCTGCTGGTTGCTTTTGATATGGATTTGGCGGGCGGTTTGGCGACCCAAAGAGGCATTGATTTGGCGCAAAAACAGGGTTTTGAAATCAAAGTGATTTTAATGACCCTTGAAAAAGACCCAGCCGACATCATTCAGCAAAATCCAGGCGACTGGGAAAAAGCAGTCAGCAACGCCCAGGAAATTATGAGCTTTTATTTCTCAACAGCCCAAACAAGATATGACGCTGTAACCCCCAAGGGCAAAAAAGAAATCGCCGATTTTTTATTGCCGCAAATCAAGAAAATTTCAAACAGCATTTTGCAAAATCACTGGGTAAGAAAACTGGCAGACATTATCGAGGTTTCCGAACAAGCGGTTTTTGAAGAATTGAAAAAAACGAATTTATCCCGGGCCGAAGGGCAAAACGATTCAAGCCGCAGCCAGCCCGCAGCCAATCCCGTTCCCAAGGCAAAGGAAAGGAAATTCCTTTTGCAGGAAAGGGTTTTGTCGCTGGTTTTGAAAAACCCGGCGCATTTGAATTTGCTCACTGACGACCGGCTGGATTGTTTTTCCGCGGAATTCAAAAACATTTTCGCTTTTTTCAAAACCAGGCAAGTCCAAACGGCGCAGGACCTGTCGCAAATAACAAATGACCTGCAAAGCCAGGAGCAGGGTATTAGGCTTGTTTTGGAAAGCTGCCTTTTTTTGTCCGAGCTTTACGAAACCGAAGACAGCGAAGCGGAAATGCAAACCTGCCTTTCCGTTTTGGCCGGCCTGCGAAAACAAAGGGCGCTCGCTGACCTGGCTTTGGCCATTAAGCAGGCGGAGCTGTCGGGGGACGAGGCAAAATCAGCCGCTTTAATGCAGGAGTTCAACCAATTAGCAAAAATTAAATAGAAAATAACAATGAAAAGACAAAAACCAAAACTAAAACAAAAAAAGAATTATCGCAAAAAGCCGGCAACAAAAACGGAAAAAGTCCGTTCGCGCCGGCCCGTAAAATCCGCCAAAAAACAGGGAAAAACCAAAAAGATGAATTTATTTTCCGAACAGGCCGTAAAGCCGGTCATTGACAAGGCGAGAAGCAGGGGATTTATCACCACCAACGAAATTCTAAGAGCTTTTCCGGCCCTGGAAAAGGACGTTTCAGGACTGGAGCAATTTATTGACGGTTTGCAGGCCCAGGGCGTTGACATTATTGAAAGAAGCGGTTTTTTGGAAACTCAAGCCCCAAAGAAAGACAAAAACGCCATGCAAAACAAAATCGACTCCGTGCAGATGTATCTGAAAGAAATCGGCAGTATGAGCATGATTACCGCCAAAGAAGAAAAGGAGCTGGCAAAACGCATTGAGCTTGGCGATCTTGAAGCGAAAAAAAAGCTGGCGCAGGCGAACTTGCGCCTGGTGGTTTCCATTGCCAAAAAATACGTGGGCCGGAGCCCGAATTTGAGCCTGCTTGATTTGATTCAGGAGGGAAACCTGGGGCTTTTCCGGGCGGTTGAGAAATTCAACTGGCAAAAGGGCTATAAATTTTCAACTTACGCCACCTGGTGGATACGCCAGGCCATAACCAGGGCTTTGGCCGACCAGTCCCGCACCATCAGAATACCCGTGCATATGGTGGAAACGCTGAGCAAATACGAAAAAGTGAAAAAGCGGCTTTTACAAACGTTGGGCAGGCCCCCTTTGGCCGAGGAGGTGGCCGCGGAAATGGGCCTGGAAGTTGACAAAGTGCATCAGCTGCGCAAAATCAAGCAAAAATCCGTTTCTTTGGAAACGCCGGTGGGCGACGACGAAAAAGACAGCACTTTGGCGGAATTCATCCAGGATGAAAAAACCCCTTTGCCTTCGGTTGAGGCGGCGCGCAATTTGCTGAAAGAACGGCTTGATGAAGTATCAATTGAATTAACCCCCCGGGAAAGAAAAATTTTGGCAATGAGATTCGGCCTGGAAGACGATGTTACGCGCACTTTGGAAGAGGTAGGGGAGGAGTTTGGCGTCACGCGAGAGCGCATCCGGCAAATCCAGGCAAAGGCTCTTGAAAAAATCCGCCGTTTGCAGGGCGTGAAAAAGCTAAGGGATTATTAAAATATGACGAATTTGGAAAAACCCGGCGGCAATAAAGAAACGGAATTTGATTTGTCAGGTACGTTTGACCGGAATGTGTTTGACTTTTTGCCCAAACATATACAAAATGATTTGCGGTTTATTCTTGAAAGATCGCTGGCCGTTGATAAGGCCACAATAAAAGAACGGTTAATCGAATTTATAAATGGCTATGAGGGCTTTTGCGATTTACAGAAATCCTTGTCTTCCCCGCAGAATAAAATTGAGGCCAATATAATTCTGGAGCCGGAAAATCCTATCGTGCGAGAACATCGCTTGCACGTTTCTGCTGTTTTGCTTAAACAAGTTTCGGGCGAGGCGCCCCAGTATGCTGGTTATATAAGTTTATTTTTCCATTGCGACGGCAAGAAAAACGAGATTTATATTTTAAGCCGTGAGTTGAAAGAGCAAGGAATGGGTTTTGGTTTGGATTTAGAATGTCAAATTGAAGATTTCTGCCGTAGGGCAGGCATTTGGAATATTAGAAACAGGCCTACTACTGCGCCGTACGGATATGTGGGCGGTTATGTTTGGGCGAAATATGGCTACGAGTTTGACGATTCTTCGGATGTTGCGAATGTAAGGGATGATATAAAGCGTTTTGCAAAAGAACAAAACATTATCATCAAAGAAAGCGACTTAAATAGATGTAAAAGGCCCATAGATTTTGCTTCATTGAAAGGTAAAAACGAAAATGGCGATGAGCTGCCAGCGGGCAAACTGTCCCTTCTTGAGCATTCCCAATGGCACGGCCGGCGTGATTTGCAGTTTGACAGTCAGGGTACCAAGGACTTTGTGGCTTATTTGAAACAGCGCGGCCGCCGCGACCTGATAGAGAAATTTTACCCGATGTTTCTTGAAAAAATAAGCAAAAGAGCTTAAAACTGCGAACTTTTAATATGTCCGGTTTTGAAAAACCAAAAGAGAAGGCAGATGAACGAACAGTTGGTTTGGCCAAAGAAATTTTTAACAGCGAGAAAGCGCTTGATGATTTGCGGCAAGAGCTTTCTGTTCCCGATCGTAAAATAGGATGTTCTTTTGACGCGAAAGTGGAAAAGGTTATCAGGGATGGCAAAAATGAATTCGGGGTTTTGCAAGTAAGGATTTACCTAGCGGAAAAAACAGATAATGCCCCGCGTCAAATTGGTTATTTCAGTTTTTCTTTTGGCAAGCACCACGCGGTTTCGCAGGAACTTTACATAGAATTTAACGAGTTAATCGGAGAGAAACAGGATAAAGGGCTTGGTTTGGAGCTTGAATGCAAAATTGAAAATTTCTGCCGTTCGCATAATATCTGGGATATTTATAATACCGCAACCAGCGCCCCGGCCGGAGTTTTTGGCGAAAGCAGATTTATTGGCGGTTATTTTTGGGCGCGTATGGGTTTTGATTTTGATGAATTCAAAGAATCTACAAGGCACAGAATTGAATCTTGGAGAAAGGATTTAATTGAGTTTGCTCAAAACAAAAAAATCGACATTTTATTTGACCCGCTGGAGCTTACCATGCCTTTTGAGTTTGCCGGAGCAATGGGCTTGGACGAAGATAACCATATTGTCAGTTTGGGCAAGAAATTTTTTATAGAGGGCGAGATAAAATGGTTTGGCCACAAGGACTTGCGTTTTAACAGCCAATGTTCCAGGGATTTCGTTGGTTATTTGATGTTGAGGAACCGGTTTGATTTGCTGGAAGAATATTTCATTGAACCCCTTGACGCAGAAAGAGACAAAGAGTTTATTGATTATTTGGCGGCTGAATTGGCTGAAAAGGGCAAGGCGGATTTGTTCACAAAATATTTTCCGCAAATTCTTGAAAAAGACATAGAAATAGAGTAAATTAAAAGTGTCAATTTGCTCTGTACAATTCAATATTCCGCGGTGGGTCAAAGCCAACTGCTTGGCTTTGACGGCCGATTTAGGAAATCGTCCCCGATTTCCGTTAAAAATCGGCCAGGCACATTATATTAAGCCAACTGCTTGGCTTTGACGGCCGATTTAGGAAATCGTCCCCGATTTCCGTTAAAAATCGGCCAGGCACATTATATTAAGCCAACCGCATAGTTCATTTGAAATAAAATAGTTTAATATTCCGCGGTGGCGCAATGGTAGCGCGAGGGACTGTTAATCCCCAGGTTGTAGGTTCGAATCCTACCCGCGGAGCAAACGTGCCGACTTCGGCAAATATCCACCACATAATACATAAAGCAAAAAGGCTCGGGTAAAACCGAGCTTTTTTGTTTTCTCTGTTACGGTTAACTTCTGGAAGACACTCTTGTTTTTTGTTATAGTTATGAAATATGAAATTAAGAGATGTAAGAAGCCTCCATTTTATTCCTGCGCATAAAACTGCCTTCCTTGAGCATCTTTTTAAGGATGTTCAAACAAGGCCAGATGCGATTGTTTTTGATTTGGAAGATAGTGTTAAGCCTGAAGCCAAAGACCTAGCCAGAGAAAATCTGATTAAAGTTATTAAAGAGAACAAGGATAAATTAAAGGATTATGTAATTATAATTAGACCAAACAGAGAAGGCACTCCTTATTATAAAAAGGATGTAGAAGCTATTCAGTTACTTAATCCTGATGCCGTTCTACTGCCAAAAGTTGAGGATAGAAAAGAAATAAAAAGAGCAAGAAAGCAATATAAAAACAAGTCTTTAATAGTAGCAATTGAAACTCTTGTTGGGATAGAAAATATAGATAGCATATTAAGTAATTTAACCGAATTTGATGCTGTGGTTGCTGGATATGAAGATTTGTCTGCTGATCTAAAAATTGAAAGGCCAAAAGACCTGTCATTAACAAACCCGCTTACCTATTTAATTTTTGAAGTTTATATAAGTGCTAGAAAGCACAGTGTTATTATTTTTGACGCTGTTTGCAGGTATTTTAAACATGAGGACTTACCTATTTTAGATAGGGAGTGTGATTTTACTTCTAACTTACGATTTGCTGGAAAATTTTCGATCCATCCCAATCAAATTAGTTTGATAGGGTAAAGTTCAATTTTCGTACCAAAAATTCTTCAAAAATGTTGATTTTAAGCCCGAAACCCGCTCTTTGAAATTCAAATTTCTGTGATTGTATTTCCAGACATATTCTCCAAGGAAGAGAGGCAGTTTTTCTCGTCTAATTCCACCCTTGGCCGATAGCTTTCTTTTCAGATATCCCCAGAAACCTTCAAGGCCGTTAATATGGTGCCCTTTGCCGTCAGTGTATTCTTTTTTACCGTGGTCAACCAATCGGTGAACATATCCTTTAGCGGCTAATCCAGTGTAAGCCCTCCAACCATCAGAGCAAACCACCGAACCCTTAATGACTTGTTTTTCAATGAGTGGTTCCAAATCCTTGGCTTCCGTGTCCTTGACTATTTCAGCCCAGACCTTTCCTTCGCGGCACAAAATGCCAAACACCGGCTGCTTGATTGTTCCAAACCCCCGTCTGTTCTTGCTGTATTTACAACGTTCCGACAATCTCCTGTTTTTCATCTGACCGCCCAAGTATGTTTCGTCTACTTCCACTATTCCAGAAAAAACATCAGGCACCTCTTTAGCCATCGCTATCCTTAACAGAGTTAAAATTTTCAACAGTTTGTATTTGGAAATTTCAACTCTGGCAAGAATGGTATCGGTGGAATGTTCCAACAAAAATTCTTCAATGATATTTTTTAAGATTGCTGGCTTTAATTTAAATGGATGATTTTGAAAAGTGAAGACCGAACGGCATTGTTTACATTTTAACCGATTATCGTTTAATTGCCAAAAGTCCTTTCCTTTACAGGTTTTGCATTTGATGACCATACCTAATTTCATTGTAGTGTATTAGGTACGATTTTCAAACTTTACCCTATAATTCTATTTAAAATAAGCGTGGCATGAGTTGTCACGCTTTCTTTTTCTCAAAAAACTATTGACAAAACTTTTGTAATGAGTAGTATAAACACATAAAAGAAAAAGTAATTTGTAATTCAATTAAAAGCGTTGACGGGGAGAATGGGCCCCCGAGCTGAACGGTGAAACTTGAAAAAGCGCGTAGCCGTCTCCGGAAGCTGTCCGTTATCATACAGCAGCCGATGTTAGTCGGCGCGACAAGGTTTGGCCTGCCATCAGGCGGGCTGAATAAAACAAGGTGGCACCACGTTTCTGTTTCTACAGAACCGTCCTTGTAAGATTTTTGCGATGTGCAGAAATTTTACAAGGGCGGTTTTTTTATAAATCGTTCTGTTGTTCTGTTAGTTAAATAATAATGGTTCATTCACAATAAAAAAGGAGAGTGTGTTATGTACACCACAGACATTAAACTGGATGGCAAATATTTGGATAAACATTTAATGATGGAGTCGTTGGCAGTTCAGGAATACAGCTTTTCAAATGAAGCTAGAGCTCATCAGGATTTGCTGCAAAACGCTGATCCAATGATTTTGGCAAAGATTGCTGAATCTGTTAAAAATGGAGGACTATCCTTTGAGGATTCCTTTGTCGGTATGCTGTTGGTTTTGGCGGCAACTAATAATCATATCCGCTTGGCTATTTTCCCCAAAATGACTTTCCCTGAAGCTATTTCAAAGGGAACGGGATTTTTGACAATAATGGCTCAAAAAGAGTTTTCTTACGGATTAACTCCGGAAGAAATCGCAGGTATGGTTGGGGCGGCAACGCTTGACATCATATTTAGATGCCCCGCATTTGAGGTGTTAGAAACATGCGGGATGGGCGGAGATAGAGGTTTTGGAACCAAAAAAGTAAAAACTATCAATGTTTCAACGTTAAGCGCTATCGTGCTTGCCGCAATGGGTTATGAGGTATTCAAACATGGTTCTCATGGGAATACCACAAAAATAGGTTCAGTGGATATCCCTGTCAACTTCGGGGCAAAAATATGCCTTCATTCAAAAAATGCGATTGTGGATTTATTTGAAGAAACGGGCTTTTGGTTCAGCGATGCGCATAGTGTAAAAACTATCCACTATTTGTCTCATCTTCTGATGATTGAGACAATAAATCATATTATTGGTCCGATGACAATACCTCTTGCCCACGGAGCTCGCTTGTTAAAGGTTATGGGGGTTAACCATCACGTTTCTCCTGAAACTATAGCAAGAGCATACACGATTTTGCATAAAAAGGGCTTTCTAAATCTTGGCGGGGTTATTGTTTTAGCTGGAGTAGACACCGTGCCGAACGAACAGCAATTGCAGGATGGTAGATGGGCTCAAAAACATAGTTTTTTGGATGAAGTTTCCCCAATTGCCACTGTCGCAAGTTTAGCTACAGGTGAAAATTTTGTGGGCAATTTCTTGTTTACCGATGATAGTTTTGGCTGTGGGGTATTAGCGCCTGAGAAATTAAAAATAAAGAACGAAGAGCAGGATTTGATGCGGGCGAATGAACTCGCCATAAGAGGAGAAGATGAAATTCTAACAGATTATTTGGCAAGAAATGCCGCTATTGGATTAATGTTACTGAAGGGTAACGTCAACGGAGAGGATATCAATAATCTGCCGGCGTTTTACAAAGAATGCCTACAGAGCATTAAATCCGGCGATGCGTTTGAGAAGTTACTGGAATACATTGAAGCGTCTGGCGGCTCTTTCAGAAGTTGGCTTTAATAATATATTAAAGCCAAATGCGTTAAGTAATTACTTAGCGCATTTCTTTTTTTGTATAATGGCCTTTACAAAACCTTTTGTTTTAACAAGATCTATCTTAGCTTGCCATGGCTTTAAATTCACCTCCGTTTTTTTTGATCGCTTTGCCCCCGATTTTAGAGATGTTGCTACGATTACACCGTTGGCGTATCGCAGAAGTGTTTTTACATTCTCTTTTGTAGCTCCACTGCCGACAAAAATTGGAAAGTCGTCCCCTGCTACCCCTCTTGCTTCTTTTAACTCGTCAAGATTGGGCATATCCCCTGTCCACTTTCCAGTAATGATTAAACCATCAGAGCCATTTTGTTTCGCTTCTCTGACGGATTGGGTAATAGTTTTTTGCTCAAGCATTTCCGCGTGTTTAACATGAATATCGGTTAGCAACGCAACGTCTAAGGCGCCAATATTTTTTCTGAATTTCAAAACATCTTCTGGATTAACCATTATTCTCCCGTAGTCAGTTTTGACGCTATCAACAAAAACAGGCACTCTTATAAATTGACAATTGCAGATTTTTGCAATTGACAAGGCCGTTTTATAATCATTCCATAAAACGCAAATTCCCAATGGAATTTTAATTTCATTTTTTATTTTAGATATTAAAAATGTCATTGTTGCAACAGTTTCTGGTCCCACAAAAATTTTATGCGGAATATCATAATTATTTTCTACCATTATGGCGTCAACCCCGCCTTTTTCTAATGTTTTTGCATCCCGTAACGCCTTTTTCAAACAAACATTAACCTCAGGAAAATTCTTATACCCCAAAAGCGGCGGGAAATGGACCATTCCTATTATTATATTTTGTTTTTTGTTGAATATTTTTTCTAGCACAAATAAATTATCTTTTATTTAGGCGGAATATTAAGTTGATAAAATCCTCAATAAACTTTTGCCCATCAATTTTAACAGCCACTTTAACATTGGGGTTTTTCGACGCTGCAATTCGTCTTTCCGCAACTGACATTCCAAAAGTATATTCCCCATTTGTTTCAATTTTTATATCCATTTCTTCAAGTTGGAAAGCATCTGGATTTATCAAGTAATAAGCCGCTAATGGGTCATACATCAAAGCTCCTGCTATTCCATCAAATTTTTTGAGATTTTCAATGTAAGGAATTAACATTTTAGATAAAGTTTTGCCAATTAATCCGCTTTGCCCAATTTCTCTAATTGCGTTTTCTGGTAAAATAATGTCATTGCAAGCATCTAACGGAATTAGAACTTTTTCTACTTCTGAATCAAAAATAATTTTTGCGGCTTCTGGGTCAACAAAAAAATTAAATTCCGCTACCCTGTTTTTATTGCCTGGCACAGTAATAGCTCCACCCATTATAATTACTTGCTTAATCATTTTTGGTAAAGATGGGTCTTTTAAAAAAGCTTTTGCGATATTGGTCAATGGCCCAAGAGTTAGCAGGGTTATTTCTTTGGGATCTTGTTTGACAATTTCAATAATTTTGTCAGACGCCTCATCTATCGTTGGTTCTAACGGTAAACTTTCAGCACCAGAACCGTCTAATCCAGAAATTCCATGCACATTTGCCTTAATTAAATCTCGCTCAATGGGCTTTGATGCTCCAGCGTAAAGTGGAATATGCTCTTTTTTGGCTAAATTCAAAATATACTTGGCATTACGCGTGGTGTTTTCAATGGTGCTATTTCCAGCCACAGTAGTTATTGCCAATATTTCTATCTGTGGAACAGCAAAAAGCATCAACAAGGCCATGGCGTCGTCATGGCCTGGATCCGTGTCAATAATAATTTTGTTTTTTTCTTCTACCATAGAGATTAGAGGTTCAAATTATCTTTGTATCTCTTTTAAAATAAATTATAGCATTTGATTAGAATAAAATAAATCAGGGGAGTATTCAACTAATTGAAATTCTCCCCTTTTTGAATTGGTTATTTTATTTTTTCTTTCGTAGATAAAAAACACCTAAAAAGGTAACAATCGCCCCTGCGGAACGCATTGCCCAAGAAGTCCATTCTTCGGGGATTCCATTACCGAATGCTCCTGGGGACAAAATATTACCTATTGCAGTGATGGGCACGCCCATCGCAATCTTGGAGTTAATCAGTAAAAATACTACGGTTAAAGATTCGAATTTTAAGGCTTTTTGAGATAAGACATTATAAAGAGAGGCCAAAACCATCGTGATAGCAATCCACACAAAAGCGTTGAGATTTAGCATGCTTCGCATTTCTAACAAATCACAGAATTTCCCTCTTATTAACGCTAGGGAAGGTACGAGAATTGTGGCCACAGCGCTAAGCCATATAAACCGCCATAAGCTAAAGGTCACGGCATCAGCGCTTTTTACTCCTTTCTTTCTGGTTCCATCCCCGAAAGCATTCAAACCAGAACATACAATAGCAATAAGCACAACGCCCCAAACAGTAATTTTGATATTATCGGATATATGCTGTATGGAAGCCATGATAGAACCGAGAATTACTAAACTCGCTGGTAATAAAATATTTTTTCCTTTTATATTTTTCTTAATCACATCGTACATTGCCATGTAAAAGACAGCACAACATCCTAATATCAAAATTAAAGAAGGATCTAACATTTGGCTGCCTCTAAGATAAAACAGAGTAGAAGTAGCTCCAAAAATTCCTGACAAAGCGGCATACTTGTGCATATTTCTTGTCCCAAAAGTAAATCCTGGATATTCTGGATCTAATTGCTTCCCAAATATTTTATTACATATTAAAACGCATATGATATACACCCATGATCCTACCACTAAGTAAAACGAAGCAGCTGTAATTTGATCTTGAGAGGTAATCACACTGCGTACGATGTAGTTATCTATCGCTGCGTTTAGCGAAGTGAATAACGCTGCGATTAGAGCGATGGTCAAGACCCCTTTCGATACTTTTTCTCTATTCATTTCTATCCTCCCTTTCTAAATATTGATTGGTAATCAAGGTGCATCGCCTTTCTTACCGCTGCTATTGTGATCTCGCCAATTTCACGAGCTCTGTTAGTGCCAGAAGCCAAATAATCACCAATGGGTTCTTCCTCTGCTAACATGCGGCGTTGGCGGATTGGCTCAAGAAATTTATTCAAAACTTCCGCAAGAACATCCTTGCATTGCACGCAACCTAGGTCACCCGTTGAGCAAGATTTATATCTCCCAGAAAATGTTTTTCTGTTGCCAAATAACTTATGATATTTGTAAACAGGACAAGTTTTTGGATGTCCAGGATCATTTTTTCTTATTTTTTGCGGATCCGTGAACATATTTTTAACAATCCTCACAACATCTTCAGCGCTGTCTTTGAGCTGGATTACATTACCCAAAGACTTACTCATCTTTGCTTGACCATCTGTGCCTACAAGACGACCCACTAACCCCACTTTTGCTTCACACCTTTGAAAAACATTACCATACTTATAGTTAAATATCCGGGCAATATCAGCTGCCTCCTCTATATGAGGAACCTGATCTTCTCCTACCGGTACGAGTAAATGGTTTTCTTGTTGTGGTGGATATGGAGTGAATAATAAAATATCCGCCGCCTGACTTATTGGGTAAATCATAAATCCAGCGGTTGGCGAAGAGTTCATTTGTGCCAATTCTGCTTTAATGGTTGGGTTACCCTCCATTCTTGAAAATGGCACAATCATTGAGAAATACGCCGTAAGTTCAGTAAGCTCTGGCACATGGCTCTGTAAAACGAAATGTGTATTTGGTTTTGTTGGATTTAATCCTACGGCAATAAAGTCAAGAACTACTTCCCTTACCGCTTGTTCTATTACCGATGGCTTATCTACATGAGTTGTT
>JAMCXQ010000034.1:34755-35135 GCA_023474835.1 Patescibacteria group bacterium
CCTGGACATCGGCGACTAGAAAAAAGCATTCATATATGCCTTCATCTTGCAACCCTTTCCACATTTCAAGAGCGCCCTTATAGTGACCTAAGTGCAACGGTCCTGTCGGTCTGATCCCAGTCAAAATTCTTTTTACTGGCATAGTAATTACTCCTTTCCATATAAAATTGTGAAGAACATTAACCCTACTAAAAATAGGTTAGCTCTTTTTTAGCAGAAATTACTATAAAAATCAAGTAAAATAAGAGCCTGAAGAAGAATATCTCCAGGCCTAATAAAAAAATAATATAAGTGCATGGCACCGGCGGCAGGATTTGAACCCGTAGCCATCGACTTTGGAGGTCGCTGCTCTGCCAGTTGAGCTACGCCGGCCCATAAGA
>JAMCXQ010000028.1 GCA_023474835.1 Patescibacteria group bacterium
TCATACACCGGCCTTCGCCCGGCCTAACCGAACAATCCACCAAAACCGAAATTTTCGCGACCGGCATCAAAGTGATTGATTTAATCGCGCCGATCGCCAAGGGCGGCAAAGTCGGGCTTTTCGGGGGAGCGGGAGTGGGTAAAACAATTGTTTTGAACGAATTTATCAGGAATACCGCCCAGGAGGCCGGAGGGGTGGCGGTTTTTGCGGGCGTAGGGGAAAGAACAAGAGAGGGAAACGATTTGTATTTTGACATGAAACAAGCCGGAGTATTGGCAAAAACCGCTTTGGTTTTCGGCCAAATGAACGAAGTGCCCGGCGCCCGCGCCCGGGTCGCTTTGACCGCCCTGACAATGGCCGAATATTTCAGAGACGAAGAAAGAAAAGACGTTTTGCTTTTCATTGACAATATTTTCCGGTTTTCGCAGGCGGGGTCGGAGGTTTCCGCTTTGCTTGGCCGGATGCCCTCGGCCGCGGGCTACCAGCCGACTTTGGCAACAGAAATGGCGGAACTGCAGGAAAGAATCGCTTCGACCAACAAAGGCTCAATCACTTCGGTTCAGGCGATTTACGTGCCCGCCGACGACATTACCGACCCGGCTCCCGCCACCACTTTCAGCCATCTTGATTCAACCATTGTCTTATCCAGAGCCCTTACCGAAATCGGCATTTATCCGGCGGTCGACCCGCTGGCCTCCACTTCAACCGCGCTTGACCCCAAAATCGTCGGCAAAGAGCATTATGAAACGGCCCGCGAAGTGCAGAAAACGCTGCAAAGATACAGGGATTTGCAGGATATCATCGCTATTCTGGGCATTGAGGAATTATCCGACGAAGACAGAAAAGCGGTGGACAGGGCAAGAAAAATCCAGCGATTTTTATCCCAGCCGTTCTTTGTGGCCGAACAATTCACCGCCAGGCCGGGCAAGTTCGTTAAATTGGAAGATACCGTAAAAGGATTCCAAAAAATATTGTCGGGCGAGCTTGATGAAGTGGCCGAAGAAAAGTTTTATATGAAAGGAGGAATAGATGAAGTGATTTTATGAAATTATCAATTTTTTCTCTTAAAAACGTATTGTACCGGGGGGATGCCGGGCTTGTTAATTGTCAAACTACCGAAGGCGAAATTACGGTTTTGAACAACCACAAACCGCTGATTTCGGTTTTGGACAGGGGATTGGTGCGGGTTGAAGACGCGGAAAAAAGAAACCATTATTTTCAGGTAAAAGGCGGTTTTTTGGAAATAAAATCAACCAATGAAGCCCGCCTGCTCGTGGAGGAATAAAGATTGAGTATGCGAAAGATAATTGATTTTGAAACAAAAAAAGAACATTACACGGCCCAAGCCTGCGTGGTTTGGTGTTTTGACAACCGTTTTACTCCGGCTTTGAACGAGTTTGTCAAAAACAAAAATTATCAGCATTATGATTTAATCAAGGTGGCCGGGGGAGCGAAACCATTGGCCACGCCGGAAAAAGAGATTGAAGAAGAATATATTTTGAAGCAGATTGAGATTTCTTTGAAATTGCACCACAGCCAAAGGATTGTTTTAATGGGTCATTCCGACTGCGGCGCTTACGGCGGGCTGGCGGCTTTTAATAACGACGAAGATAGGGAAAAGCAGGCTCATATTGAGGAATTAACCAAAGCCAAAAGTTTTTTGCAAAATAATTTGTCTTGTTCTGTTCCGATTGACTTGATTTTCGTTGATTGCTCGGGAATTTGGGAAATATGAGCAAAAACAATGAAAATAAAAGTACAAGTTAAAGCAAAATCAAAACAAGAAAAAGTGGCTGGGGCAGGGGACAGCCGGTTTGATGTTTGGGTTAAAGAGCCGGCCATTGACGGAAAAGCCAACCAGGCGGTTATAAAGGCGTTAGCCTCGCATTTTGCAGTAAGCCGGTTAAATGTTAAAATAATAAGCGGTTTCAAGTCAAAACAAAAAATTATTGAAGTTAAGATTTAGTTTTTATTTTTATGGCTTTTGGATTTTATAAATCATTATACAGCCCCAACCAAACCGAGCCGTTTCGCCTGAGCAGGTCAAAAATTGACTTGTTTTTAAACTGTCCGAGGTGTTTTTATCTGGACAGAAAATTAGGCGTTGGCCAGCCACCAAGCTTTCCTTTTACTTTGAACTCGGCCGTGGACAAACTTCTAAAAAGAGAGTTTGACGCCCACAGAGCGGCAAAAACAAGCCATCCTTTTATGGCGGCCTACGGGATAAACGACGTTGTGCCTTTCCAGCATGAGCTGATGAACGAGTGGCGGGACGCTCTGCGGGGAGGCATTGCTTTTCTGCACAAACCCACCAATTTTTTCATAACCGGTGGCATTGACGACGTTTGGCAAAACACCAAAACGCGCGAGCTTATTATCGTTGACTACAAGGCAACCGCCAAAGAAGGCGAAGTTAGCCTTGATGCCGACTGGCAAATCGCCTACAAGCGGCAAATGGAAGTGTATCAGTGGCTTTTCAGACAAAATAATTTTTCAGTGAGCCCTGTCGGCTATTTTGTATACTGCAACGGCATCACCGACAAACAGGCGTTTGACGCAAAGCTGGAATTTAACGTTAAAATAATCGCTTATCGGGGAGATGATTCCTGGATAGAAAACACGCTTTTTGAAATAAAAAAGTGCCTTTTACAGGACACCTTGCCTCCCGCGAACTTCAATTGCCAGTTTTGCAATTACCGCAAGGCCGCCAGGCAGTTTGAAACAAGTTGAAGATGAAGCTGGGTTGGTTTGTGGTGATAATGACATGTTTCAAGTTGCGTCGATCGACGCAACTTGAAACATATTTGCTTCCTTATATTTTACCCTTATATTTTGCTTCTACTCCACTCTTCTTACGTACTCGTTGGTTTCGGTGTTTATTTCCAGAACATCGCCTTCTTTGATGAAAGAAGGCGCCTGCAAATTTGCTCCTGTTTCTAAAATTACTTCTTTGGTACCTGCTTCCGCCCTGCCCGCCCGCAAATAGGGCGCGGTTTCTTTTACTTTAAGCTGCACTTTTATCGGCAATTCCACGCTGACGATTTTTTCATTGAAAACAACCCCGTTGACAACCTGGTTGGCCAGCAAAAATCGCGCCCCCTGGCCGATTTGTTCCTCGCCCAAAGGAAACCTGTTTGAAGGGTTTTTCTCTTCGCAGAAAAAATATTGGTTTTTGTTGTAGTACAAAAATTTAATTTTGATTTTTTCTATTTCCGTTTCCTCAAAACTGTCGCCCGGGTGGAAAACTTTGTTGAGGACATTGCCCGATATCAGATTTTTCATTTTAATTTGCGTTGTTGAGCCGCCCCGTCCCTGAAAGTTCAGCGAGTAATCCAAAACAACATACGGCTGTCCGTTAAACGTAAATAAAATGCCTTTTTTTAGGTCAGTATGGTTTAACATAGGAGTTTTCGCGGTTATTGCGCAATACGCCATTCAATTTTTTCTTCTTTGTCCGCGAATTCCAGCCATTCGCCGCTCGGGCTGATAACATACCACTTTTTTTTATTTTCCGACCACATCATCGGCATATTATCGTAAAACGGCTTTTTAACGATTTCTTTCGGTTTTAATTGGTCAAGCTCAAGCCATTTTTTGAAAATTGTTTCAATTGAATAATCAAGATTGCGCGACAAAGCCCAGCCAGCCACGGTTTTTATGGCTCTTTTGGCTTTTTCCATTGAGCCGGCCAGTTCCAAAAGCTGCTTGGCCGGTTTGGTGTATCGGGAATAAATTATTTTTTGCGCTCTGGCCGATTGCTTCAATGCCGCCAGTCCCAAGCCCTTTGTTTCAAAAAAACAGGTTATCAGCTGACGGATTGCCGTTTCGTTTTGCAATTCATCATAATACTTGATTTTGCCTTTTTGTAAATATTCTTCAATTTTTTGGGCCATTCCCTTGCCAATTTTAGGCAGGGCCTCCAAGCCCTTCAGTTTTTTTTCTTTGTAAATATCCGAAACGTCCTGCCCCAGATTTTCCAAAAAAACAGCGGCTTTTTTGTATGCCTGAATGCGAAAGGCCTGTTTTTCGCCTTTTATTTCCAAAAGACGGCTGATGTCTTTGAAAATTTCTGCTAGTTGTCGGTTAATAATCGCCATAATTTAGTGAATTTAACTTCACTTGACGGTTTTTTGACAAAAGATAGAATAAAACAAAAATATGAAAAAAGAAATTATTATCCATCAAATCCAGTCGGAAATTTTGCGGGTTTTGCTTTTCCAGCCCCAGGCAAGATTTGTTGACTTAAACAAGCTTAAAATTTCAACCGACCAATTCGCCTTTCATCTTAAAAGTTTAGTTGAATCCGGGCTGGTTGTAAAGTCCGACAAATGCCGTTACGGTTTAACGCCAATTGGCAAAGAATTCGCCAACCGGCTTGACATGGAGAAACAAACTCCGCAAATAGAAAAGCAGGCGAAAATCGGGGTTTTGATTTTCGCGATAAAAAAGGAGAGCGGCGTTGAAAAATATCTGCTCCAGCAGCGCCTAAAGCAGCCATATTTCGGTTATTTCGGCGGGGTTGGAGGCAAGCTTAAAATAGGAGAAACTTTGTTTGAAGGAGCAAAAAGAGAATTCAAAGAAGAAACCGGCCTGACGGCCAAGCTGTCGTTTGCCGGCGTTAACCATAAAACAGATTATTCAAAAGAAAAAGTTCTGTTTGAAGACAAGATATTTTTCGTATTCAGGGCCGACAACCCCAAAGGGGACTTAATCAAAGAATTCCAGGGCGGCAAAAATTTCTGGTTTTCTTTGTCCGAAATCAAAAAACTGCCAAATCTTTTTCCCGATGTTTTGGATAAAATCAAAATGATTCAAGAAAAACAAATCAGCTTTTCCGAAAAAAAATACTTCGTGGACGAATTCTAATTGGCGTTTTTTTTATTTTCCAGCAAGAAAATGAATCATTTTTCTACGGAATTTATCATTTTTTGCCAACTTTATAGCACCCAATTTAAATATTATGCTGGCTAAAGGTCTGCTTATTTTGAAAAATGTTAAGAATTTTTCTTCAAGTTTTTTGCTGCGAAGACTCTTTTTTATTTTAGGCAAACTATAATTCGGGTCAATAATTTTCCGGGCCACTTCCTGGCCGGAAACAATGGCTGAATAAACACCTTCGCCCGTAGCGCCAGAAGTCAATCCGGCGGCATCTCCAACCAAAAAAATATTATTAAATTTCAGGCCTTGATAATCATAGTTAATTGGCGCGGCTTGCAATGGATAATTTTTTGGATTTAATCCATGTTTCATGCACCAAGTATCTAAATAACTTTTTGATTTAGCCGGTAAAATAAATCTCGGCTCAGCACCGATGCCTATGGAAACATAATTTTTATGTGGGAATACCCAAAGATATTCCGGGCCTAATTTTTTTGAATCAAAAAATATTTCTAAATTGCCAAAATTTGCCTGTGGCACAAGATATTGCATAGCCACAACAATTTTGCTCGTGGCAAGACCAAGATGTTTTCTAACCATAGAGTTCGCTCCATCGGCACCGATAAGATATTTGAAATAAAACTTAAACCCGTTATTGGCTGATATAAAATCCCTGTCTATTTTTAACGCCGCGCAATTAAGAACAACTTCGGCTCCAGCTTTGGTGGCCTGTTCCGTTTGCCATTGGCCAAGTTTTTCTCTGTCGCATGTCCAAATCCATGGCTCGTTTAACTCCATCTCAATGGAGCGTTTTCCAATGTGAAGCAATATGCGCTGGAATTCTTTTTCAATAATAAATTCCGGCAACTTGAATTCGTTAAAATCTTTTATTGTTAGCCCGCCAGCGCAAGCTTTTTGCCCGATGATTTTATTTTTCTCTAAAACAATAACTTTTTTGTTTGCTTGAGCTAAAATTTTAGCTGCGGCCAAACCAGCCGGTCCTGCGCCAACTATAACTACATCATAATCTTTTTTGTTTTCCATATAAACACTACACATTGCCAAGATGAACATTTTTTAAGCCGGCTTTTTGGGCAATATCACAAGCTATCTGCATAGTTTTAAGCGGAGTGGCCGGCAGATTTTTTAGCTTCCAGGAGATTTTCGGGGAAAATCGCGACAAATGCCAGGGGGTTTGGGGGCCGAGGCCGTTTGTTATAAATTTTGCGATTTTTTCAAACATAGCAGGGGAGTCGTTTAGAGTCGGAATAACCAGGGTGGTTATTTCCAGCCAAACCCCAGATTTTTTCAGGGCTTTCAAATTTTCCAAAACTGGAGTCAGCTGACCGCCGCAATATTTTTGATAAAAATTTTCGTCAAAACTTTTCAAGTCAATATTGGCCGCGTCCAAATAGGGGAGTATCAGCTCAAAAGTTTGCGGAGAAAAAAATCCGTTGCTCACCCAGATGTTTTTTAAGCCGGCCTGTTTCGCCAATTTCATTATATCAAAAGCGTATTCCAGGAACACGGTGGGTTCGGTGTAAGTATAGGAAATGCTCGGGCATTTGTTTTGCAAGGCCATTTCCACAATCTTTTCAGGAGTTCCGGAGGGGTCCTCTCTGGTGCCTGAATCCATAAAATCCCCAGAGAGGATTCCTCCGGAGATTTGGGAGATTTGCCAGTTCTGGCAAGCCCAGCAAGAAAAATTACAGCCAAAAGTGGCGATTGATAAGGTTTTTGTGCCCGGTAAAAAATGATAAAGCGGTTTTTTCTCAATCGGGTCAACCTGTATGGCGCAGGGCCGGCCGTAAAAAAGAAAATAAATCCGGCCGTTTCGGTTTTGCCGCGCTCCGCATTTGCCGAACTGGCCAATATCCAGCAAACAATAATGGCAGCAAGTTTGGCATTGAACTTTGTTGCCGGACAGCTTTTTGTAAAGCAGGGATTCTTTCATTGGTTTTAATTTTAACTTATTTTGTGCTAAAATTCAAAAAAATATGAAACGGCTATTTATCGCAATCAGCTTGCCATCAGAAATAAAGAAAGAACTGGCCGGGCTGCAGGCGGAAATCAAAAACAGTTTTCCAATGGAAATTGGCGGGGCCGTGGCCAAGTGGGTGGCGCCGGAAAATTTACACATCACCTTGTTTTTTATCGGCGAAGCAGAAGACAGCAAGGTGCCGGAAATCAGCGCCATTATTCAAAAAGCGCTTGGCAGCCGGAAAAAGCTTCCAGTTAAAATCAGCAGAATTTGTTATGGTCCCGGCCAGGCTATCCCGCCCCGTTTTGTCTGGCTGGAATTAGCCAAAAACAATGATTTGGAGCGCCTGGCCGAAACTCTTGGACAAGAAATCATAAAAGCCGGAGTTTTAAGACAGAGTGAAACGCGGCCTTTTTCCGGCCACATTACTTTGGCAAGAATTAAAGAGTGGATTTGGCGAAGAATCGAGCCCGACGAACAGCCGCAAATTGAGAAGGATTTAGATTTGAATTTTGAAGTAAAATCAGTTTATTTAATGGAAAGCCATCTCAAAAAAACCGGACCGGAATATAATGTTTTGTCGTCGTTTAATTTAATATGAAAATTCATTTTATCGGTATCGGTGGGATTGGGATTTCGGGCATTGCCAGTATTTATAAACAAAAAGGCAATATTGTTTCGGGTTCGGACGCGGAAAAATCGGAAATCACCGATGAATTAAAAAAACAGGGAATTAAAGTTTCCATTGGTCACAAAGCCGCCAATGTTGCTAAAAGTGTTGATTTGGCGGTGTATTCGGAAGCGGTGCCGAAAAACAACCTGGAACTGAAAGAAGCCAGGCGGCTGAAAATCCGCTGTTTGTCAGGGGCCATGGCTTTGGCTGAATTGAGCCGCGATTATTTCACCATTGCGGTTTCGGGAATGCACGGCAAGTCAACAACCGCCTCAATGATTAGCCAAATTTTAACAAAAGCCGGATTTGACCCCACTTTCATCATCGGTACAAAACCGGGCTGGCGGCTGGGAAGGTCAAAATATCTGGTCATTGAGGCGGACGATTATCAGGCAAAATTTTTGCATTACCATCCGGATATTCTGGTTTTGACCAACATTGAGGAGGAGCATATGGACTGGTTTCAAAACCTCAACCACATATTTAAAATATTTAAACAATATATTAGTCAGGTTAAAAATTGCGTGGTTGCTAACCACGATGATAAAAATGTGGTTGAGGTTTTGAAACAGTTCAAAGTTCAAAATTCAAAGCCTAAAGTTATTTATTATTCTTTACAAGATAAAAACGCTCAAAAAATCAAAAAAATTCTGAAAGTGCCGGGAGAGCACAATGTTTCCAATGCCCTGGCCGCGCTAATCGCGGCACAGCTTCTGGGCGTTTCCGATAAAACCGCCTTAAAGGCATTATCGGAATACAAAGGCGTTTGGCGCAGGTTTGAAAAATCCAATTTAAAAATTAAAAATTTAAAATTAAAAGTTATATCTGACTACGCTCACCACCCCACGGAAATAAAAGCCACTTTGCAGGCGTTGAACGAAAAATATCCCAAACAAACGAAATGGGTTGTTTTCCAGCCGCACCAATACCAAAGAACTTTTTATTTATTCAATGATTTTGTAAAAACCTTTCAGCAAGCCAAAAAAGAGTTCGGCATTGAAAAAATTATTATTACTGATATTTATAGTGTTGAAGGCAGGGAAAACGAAAATATAAAGAAAAAAGTTAACAGCCAAAAATTAGTTAAAACCATCAACCGCGATTTTGTGCAGTATATTGGACAAAACGAAATAGGAAACTACGTAAAGAAAAACGCCAGATCCAATATAGTTTTAGCCATTCTTGGCGCCGGCGATATCTATAAGCTGGCGCAAAGTTTATCCACATACCCGGTTTGACGAACAGGGGCTATATGGCTATAATGAAATAATTAATTTGCATAGCAAAAAAAGTCGCGAAATAATCAAATTAAAACCCAATAATATATGAGCGCATGGTTAATTGTTTTAATTGTTGCCATTGTTGTTTTAATTATTGCTTTGATAGCTAAGGCCGCGGGCGGAAAAAAGGGCGGTGCAATAATGGCAACGGGCCAAAAGCCAATGCCAGAACCGGGCCCGTCTGCTTCAGCACCATCAGGCGGCGCAGAAGACCAGTCAGGCGACAATGTTTAATCAGAAGCTTGAAAACCAAGCATTCGCCCAAGGCGAATGCTTGGTTTTTTCTGACCTATGGAAGAACGAAAAATCAAACAAATCAATGCTTTTTTGTCCGAAATCCAGCAAAAAGTCGACCCGGTTATTGAGAGAATTTTGCTTTCAGGAGTGGCGAAGCCGTTTCAGCCGCTGGCAAAACACCAGATAGCCACGGGCGGGAAGCGTTTGCGGCCGGCTTTGGCCGTTGCCGCCTGCCGGCTGTTGGGCGGAAAAGAAAACGATGTTTTACAAGCCTCGGCCGGCTTAGAAATTCTGCATAACTACACTTTGATCATTGACGATATCATTGATAACGGGCTTTTCCGGCGCAACAAACCAACTACCTGGGCGAAATATGGCAAATCAATCGCTGAGTGCGCTGCCGTTGATTACGCCGCGGCGATTTTTCAGGCCGCCAACTATGCTCCAAAAAACAAAGCAGCCAGCGAACTTTTGGCTTTAACATTGAAAACCCTGGTAGAAGGCGAGATTCTGGACATTTTATTTGACCGCCAAGGCCATTGCGAAGAGCCGTATATTGTTAAAAACCGTTTCAAAAGCGTAAGCGACGAGAAATACCTGGAAATGGTGGCTAAAAAAACCGCGGCTTTAATCCAGGCCTCCTGTGAACTGGGCGGGCTTTGCAGCGGCGCTTCGGCCAAAGAAATAACGGCTTTGCGGGGATTCGGCTTGAACCTGGGCATTGCTTTTCAGCTGCAGGACGATATTTTGGACATTTTCGCCGAAGAAAAAGAACTTGGCAAGAAAATCGGCAAAGACATAGAAGAAAAAAAGGGCGGCAATGTCGTTTTAATGCTGGCTTTCAGAGAATTTTCCCAAAAGAACCGAACCGCAGCCAACCATATTATGCGCCAGGAAAAGATTTCATCAGCCGATGTCAAAAAGGTTATAGGCTTAATTGGAAAAACCAAAGCAAAAGAAGAATCAATCCAACGGGCCCGCAAATACGTTAAAACCGCCAAAGGTTTCCTGCAATCTTTGCCAAAAAATAAATGGAACGAGCTTTTAAGCGATGTCGCCGACTTTGTGGTGGAGCGGGTAAAATAAATCAAAATTGAAATTATGGCTTTAGATAAAACAAAAATATTGCAATCAGCCGAAAGCAAAATGGAAGAAAAAATAAAAGCCTTAAGGGGCGCAATCGGCCAGGAAGAATTGGATAGAAAAGAGGCTCCCAGCGCTATGGAATCAAAATCAGACACAACCAAAAGCCAGAAAGAAGTTTTGATTAGGGGGTTGGAAGAGCAGTTGGAATCAATGCGGCTGGGCCTGAAAGCCTTAAAGAGTGTTGAAATTGCGGCCAAAAACCACATTGAATTGGGGGCTTTGTTTGAGACCGAAATTGAGGAAACAAACGAGCGCGCTGTTTATTTCGTTTGCCCTTATAATTTAGGAGAAATGAATTTTAACGGAAAAGATATTTATTTTATTTCCAATACAGCGCCATTTTTCAAAGAATTAAAGGACAAGAGAGCAGGAGATTCAGTTTCAATAGCATCAGCTTCAGGCAGGATTTATCGATATAAAGTTTTGAGCGTTTGCTAAAAAAAACGGTTCTCTGCAAATTAGAGAGGGCCCGTTGCGGGCTTTTTTCTTGCCTAAAAACCAAAAAAGCGTAAAATAGAATAAATACTTATGAACCTTGAGCACAGAAATGAGATAGTCACTGACGACATTTTGTCCTACAAAAAGACGGACAAGAGCAAAGGGAAAGCAGTTAAGATTTTGCGGTCAAAAAAAATAAGTGAAGGGTGTTTTGGAGATATTTTTCGCGTTAAGAGTGAAATTTCCGCTGAAAAATCGCAAAAGGTGAAAAAGAGAAGTTTTGTGGTTAAATCGTTTGACAGCCTCATGGATGCCAAAAATGCATTAGAAAAACTTATCTTATTGAGGGAGGCAGGGTTGAAAACTTATCCGACCTACCGCTTAGATGATGACAAAAAAAGCATTTTAATGACTAATCTTTCCAAAAAAGGCCAGCGGGTCATCTCCACCAACACGGATAGCAAAGATTCCCAGCTAATTTACAGACATCAAATTTCCGAAATAGAGAATTTTGACGATTTATTAAAAAAGATGTTAGAACACGCCGAAATGGCTTCAAAAAAGAAAATTTTTCTTCCTAATGACAGTTATTTTTTTTCTTTATATAAAACCACTAACCCAAGCGCTAAAAAGATGGATTTTTTTATAGGGGACCCGGATTCGGTCATTAGTAAAAAAGAATGGGATAGCGAAGAAGAAATACTGGATTTAAATAAATACTCGTTGTATTCGGCTTTGAGCACTATGATTAACACAGTTATTTTACCTCCCCATTGTTTAGATTATCTAGAAAAAGTGAGGTTATTTTTTAACCGATAATAGATCAAGGATATGTCTCAAGAAATGGATAAAATTTATAATCCCAAAGAATCCGAGGAGAAAATTTACCAAATGTGGGAGGGGAAAGGGTATTTCACGCCTAAAATTGAGAAAGGTAAAAAGCCCTTCGGCAAAGATCAGGGCAAGCCGTTTACTGTTTTATTGCCTCCGCCCAACGCCAACGACCCCCTGCATATGGGGCACGCTTTGTTTGTGGTTGAGGATATTCTTTGCCGCTGGCACAGAATGAAAAGCGAGCCTGTTTTGTTTTTGCCCGGCACCGACCACGCGGGCATTGAAACTCAGTATGTTTTTGAAAAACGGCTCAAAGAACAGGGGAAAAGCCGCTTTGATTTTGACCGCGACACTCTTTACCGGATGATAAACGATTTCGTGGAACAGAACCGCGGCGTGGCGAAAATCCAGATGAAAAAACTGGGTTTTGGCCTTGATTGGACGCGAGAGAGATACACCCTGGAACCGGCAATTTTGGAAACCGTTTTTGCAACTTTCCGCAAACTTCACGAAGACGGCTTAATTTACCGGAACGACGGCATTGTCAATTACTGCACTTATTGCGGCACCGCTTTTTCCGAACTTGAGGTTGAACACATTGAAAAAGATGATTTTTTATATTTTCTTGATTACGGCGCAATCAGTATTGCCACAACCCGGCCCGAAACGATTTTCGCGGACACGGCCGTGGCAGTCAACCCAAAGGACAAACGCTATAAAAATTTAATCGGCAAAACGGCTTTTATGCCGATTACAAACAAAGAACTGCTGATAATCGCCGATGATTTGGTTGACATGGAATTTGGCGCGGGCGCTTTGAAAATAACGCCCGCCCACGACTCGGCTGATTTTGAAATCGGCAAAAAACACGAATTGGAGCCCGTAAAAATTATTGATACAAACGGCAAAATGATAAATGTGCCCGAAAAATATCTTGGCTTATACGCGAAGCAAGCCAGGCAAGCCGTGTTGGGTGATTTGAAAGCCGCGGGCAAGCTGACAAAAACAGAACCATTGCGCCATTCAGTGGGCATTTGTTACAGATGCAAAAACATTATTGAGCCCCTGGCAATGCCCCAGTGGTTCATTAAAATCGCGCCTTTGGCCAAACCGGCGCTTGAGGCGGTTAAAAAAGAAAAAATAAAAATCATACCGAAAAGGTTTGAAAAGCTTTATTTGCAATGGATGGAAAACATCAGGGACTGGAACATTTCGCGGCAAATCGTTTGGGGGCCGCGCATACCGGCCTGGTACTGCCTGTCGTGCAATCCGGACATTGTTGTCAGTTTTGTCAGCGAAAAGGGCGAAAAGGTTTTTGGCAAATACCAGGACATAAAAAAGCAGTATGATTTTGCGGAAATAAAAAAGGGGCTTCAGTCCTTAACAGCCCCAAAAGACGCTGTTTTTTTTCTTGATGAAACCCCCTGCGAAAAATGCAAAAGCACTGACATTTTGCAGGAAACTGACACCTTTGACACCTGGTTTTCTTCGGGCCAGTGGCCATTCACCACGCTCCTTGCGTCGCGTGGCTCAAATTCAAAATTTAAAATGCAAAGTTCAAAATTAAGGAACAATTTAGATTATACAACAGAGGACTTTGAATATTTTTATCCGACTTCGGTTTTGGACACGATGTGGGACATTTTGTTTTTTTGGGTGGCGCGGATGATTATGCTTTGCATTTACGTTACCGGCAAAATTCCGTTTGAAGTAGCACATATGCACTGCCGCGTTGTTGACAAAAAAGGCCAAAAAATGAGCAAGAGCCGCGGCAACGTTATCAACCCGATAGAAATGGTTGATAAATACGGAGCGGACGCTTTGCGTATGGCTTTGGTGTTTAGCTCTGCCCCGGGAAGCGATGTCTGTCTGGGGGAAGAAAACTTTTTGGCAATGAGGAAATTCACCAACAAGATATGGAATGCGGCCCGTTTTGTTCTGTCAGCGGCAGAACAAAACGGCAACCACAAACTACAAACTATAAACTATAAACTTGCGCCTCAAACCGAAGCGGATAAACAAATACTCAAGACGTTGGATGAAACCGTAAAAGAGATTACCAAAGACTTGGAGAATTTTTATTTCCACGAAGCAGCGCAGAAGATTTATCATTTTTTCTGGCACACTTTTTGCGATATTTACATAGAACAAGCTAAAAAACAAATTGCGGAAGGAGATAGCCGGCAAAAAGAAAATACCTGCCAAATTTTGCTTTATGTCCTGCGCGAGTCAATGAAATTATTGCACCCGTTTATGCCTTTTATCACCGAGCAAATCTACCAAATGCTGCCGAATAAAGACGCGGAAGCCCTAATAATTGCTCCCTGGCCAAGGGTTTGATTCATGATTCATGAACCAATTTTTTAAAAAAGTTAAAAACAAAGTATTCATAATCACATTGTTTACAATAATAATGGGAGTGGCTTTTATTGTAGCAAATGTTTTAATTTTCGTTTTTTTATTTATTGGTAAAGAATACCAAACGGCAATAGAACTGATAAAATTTTTATGTTGGCCCGGTCTAATTTTTGTTATTTTCGTGGTGGTTATTAATAGTGCTTATTTGAGAGAACTTTTTTCGTACCTTTTTCTTTCTATGGAGGAATTTAATTTTTTCTCTATCAAGGGAAAAATAGAAAATGTCCGCGAGGTTATAGAAAGGAAAATTGAAGAAGGTATCCAAAAATTAGAAAAAAATAAACAAATAGAAACTTTAAAAAGAGGGGTTATCGAACTTATAGAACAAAAGGGGGAATCCGCTCAAGAATCGGATAGGTTAAAAAAAATAGTGGATTCACAAGAAAAAGTTATAAACAAGCAAGAAGAATTAATAAAATTATTAAATGAAATTGTTAAAAATGGGAACAGGTAAAAAAATAAATTCAATTATCAAGGCCTACGAGCACTTGACAAAAGGCATAGAAAAAACAGCTAAAACTGGCACTGACGGCAGGGCTTACGGCGGGATTATCCGGGCCGGCAAGGGCGAAATGGTTGAAAGTATAGCCGCAGAAATTGTGAAAATAGCCTGGGAAGAATTAAGGCAAAAGCCGGAACGATTGACAATAGACCGAAAGAAAATAAAACTGCCAATCAAAAAGAGCTATGTTGAGAAAATAAAAAGCCCGGGAATAAGGCAATATATTTCAGAAAATATTAACAAGTATTATTTCCCGTTGGGTGTGGATTTGCATATTTCTATTGACGGGGAATTTGTGTTGGCAATGGAATGCAAGGCCTATGCTGAAAACGCAATGCTCAAAAGAATTTTAGTTGATTTTTCATTATTCCACGAAATTTATCCGAAAGCCGGCTTTATTTTGTTTCAGCTTGAGAGCCAGCTCGGCGGAGATTATTCAGGGTTAAAAAATATTACTTTCGGCAGTCCGTCAACGCACACTCTTTTGTCTTATTTTAATATTGACCTAAATATTATCACCCTGTTGAAAGGTGAAAGAAAAGTGGACAAACCAATCCATAAAAAACAATACTATAAACCATTACAAAAAGAAGCTTTATTATTTGCAATAAAGCATATCAAAAGCATGCTACGCAAGCACGCAAAATCAAAATAAAGTTTCTGACAGCCTGGTTTCGGCAGTTTTGCAATACTCGGGCGCTATATCAATGCCTAAATATCTGCGATTCAATTTTTTAGCGACAGAGGTGGTTGTTCCAACTCCGTTGAAAGGGTCAAGTACAAAGTCGTTTTTGTAACTGAAAAGCTTTAACAGACGGGTTACCAATTCCTCGGGAAACATTGCCGGATGTTCGTATTTTTTCATATTTCTTTCAGGAGCAATGGACCATTTGGCATAAACCCATTTTTTGAACTCCTCGCCGGCTATGTCAATATTGACTGATTCGCCGGTTTTTTTATGGGTTTCTTTGCAAAAAACCTCGACAAATTCCCAAGAATATTTTAAGTAGGGCATACTCGGGCTTTTCCAGCTGCCCCAAGCCGTATATTTGCAGTTATAATTATTTTTTTCCCAAATAATTTCCCCTTTCCATAAAAGACCTAAATTCAATAACTGCTTGGATATTAAATGATGGGTTGGAATATAGTCAGAAAATAACGGCTGGATATTAACGCAAAACCTGCCACCCGGTTTCAAAACTCTTACGCATTCCCGCCATATTTCGTTTAATTGATAAAAATAATCAGCCCATTTTTTTGTATCGTTTTTATTGTCGTTTTTATAATCCAAACCGAAATTATATGGCGGGGAGGTAATTATGATATCAATGGAATTATCAGGCGCTTCACTCAAAACTTCTTTGCTGTCTCCACAAACAATCTTGTTCACAAATTTTTCAGGGTCTTGGGTATCTGGTTTTATTGTCACAGAATAATTGAAATTTTTCGTGCCTCCGCGAAATCGTTCTTTTATCGTCCTGTTTTTTACCTTCCGTTCTTTTTCAATATTATCGTTATCATACTGATAAGATAAAGGGGGGTATACGGGAACGAAAGATAACGGCGCGTCTTGGATAATCGAAATGCCGCGCGCTTTATAGTTTTCTTTTGCCAAATAGCCCTTTTCGGCCAATGTTTTGATTTGCTGGTGCACGGTTGATTTGGCAGATAATCCAAAATGTTTTTTAATTTCTTCAACCGAAGGGGCGTAGCCGTTCTTTTCTATGAATTTTGTGATATAATTAAAATATAATTTTTGTTTTTTTGTGAGCATATCATCTGCTGGGTTATTACTTTATTATACCGAACATTTTGCGAACATTCAAACCCTAGATTGTGGATAACTTTTTTATGAACCCCTACCAAAAAATCATTGGTTTTCTTAAAGATAACAAAATACCTTATATTGAAACCGAGCACGAGCCGGTTTTTACCAGCGAGCAGGCGGCAAAAGTGCGGGGCGAAAAAATGAGCGACGGCGCCAAATCGCTTTTGCTAAAAGCAAAGGGCAGTTTTATTATGGCCATATTGCCGGGCGATTGCAAACTGGATTCTAAAAAATTAAAAGCTATATTAGGAGTAGGAAATTTACGCTTTGCTTTGCCCGAAGAAGTGGAAAAAATAATGGGCTGTAAAATCGGCGCCTGCTATCCGTTCGGTAACATAATCGGCCTGGCGACTTACGCTGATAATTTCTTAATGGATAATGAAAAAATAGTTTTTAACCCCGGCCTGCACGACCGCTCTATTGAAATAAAATGGCTGGATTTCCTGCGGGAGGTGAAGCCGGTAATGGCTGATATTTCTTATCGGTAAAATTGTGAATATTGTCCCGACAAAAGAACAAACGGAAATTGAAAAAGCCGTTAAATTTTTGGTAAGGCATATTGGCAAAGAATGCCGCAATAAAAAGCCGCTGATTTTGCATAGTTTGAAGGCTGGTTTCAAAGCCCAAGAATTAAAATTATCGCAAGCAGCGGTTTTGGCCGGTTTTTTGCACGATTTGCCCGAAGACACAAACTGCAAATTGAGCGAAATAAAAAAAGAGTTCGGACAGGAAGCAGCCAGGCTGGTTTATGCTTTAACCCAGTATAAAATCAAGGATTATAAATTAAGGTGGCGCAAGCTGTTGGTAAAAATCAAAAAAGCGGGTAAAGAAGCAATGGTTTTGAAAGTTATTGATGTTATGGATAATTTGACTTTTCTGCCTTTGGTTAAAAACAAAACAGCTTTGGAGGAAAGTTTTTGGAAAATTGATTTCACGATTCAGCAATTGAAGCCGTTTATCAACAAAACAAAGATTTTTCAAGAACTTAAAAGAAACTCTGAAAAGCTTTTGAAAATTAAATAATAAAAAAACATGCCTTTTAAGGGAGCTGAAAAATTAAATGCTGGCGAAAAGAAGGAATATCACAGGGGCAAAACGTTTGAAGACGCTTTGTCAGAAATGCTTAATGTATTAGAAACAAAGCAACCCGAGATAATCAACCCTACCTGGGTTGAGCACAATGCCCCAGGCGCCTGTTATCACGTTTTGAGAAAAGGCAAAAATTCAGGCTTGGATAACAAACGCTGCTGGCAAATTCTGGTTGATTCGCTGCCCGATCAGTGGAAATCAAAATGGCGTCATCAAGAAAGAATGAATTTTGATTTTAACGGGGCCGTGAAAAGATTGGCCGTGCTTTTGAATGAACATCGGCCCCGGACTTTTAACGGCAGGTGGATTGGTAATCACGACAAAGCACTATATGGTTATTTTATGCGCCATTGCCGCACCAAAGATAAAAAAGATATCAACTGGGACAATATTATTAATTCTTTGCCTGCAAAATGGAAAGACAAGTGGCGGGTAAGATTAAGGGATGAAACCAGAGAAAAAATGTCAGAGATAAAAAAGAAATACAGGTTTGAAAGCGCAATTGAAAGACTTATAGGGATTTTAGAGGAAAGCCAGCCGACTGTTGTTAATAGCGGTTTTATTATGAAGAAAGACCCGAGCCTCTATTCTTTTTTTGTGCGATTTATTAGGGACAAAAATGGAGGAGTTGATTGGGATAGAATTATTGTCAATATTCCGGAGAAATTTCGGGCCCGTTTTGAAAAACCAAAAACATTCAACCGGGAAAAGAAAACGGTCCAAGAGCCGGAAATGTTTTGGCTGAAAGTTGTTTATGCGGTTTTGCTGCATTCCGGGAAACCTTCTTTGGATAAAAAAGTTTTGGTCAAAAGGCTTCCTTTCATTCTAAACAAAAATGCCATCCCAAATCTTATCCGGGCCAGCTTCAGGCTGCTAAACAGGGCGTTTGAAGCAGAAAACGAAAACGAGTGTGTTTTTCCAAAAGAGGTTTGGGAACTTTGCCGGGCCTTGAAACAAAAATGGCCCGGCAAAAGCTTGCCGGCAATAGTCAACTCTATCCCAAATAACGACATAGGCCGTGATTTTCTGGAATATGGCGAAAAGGAAAAAACATAAAAAGCTTTTTTTGTTAATTATAATCATTATGGCTGCTGTTTTTTTGTTCGTATGCCTGGCACTGCTGAATTTTAATTTTGAAGAAAAAAACACCAGCGTAATTTTCAGTGAAATTGAAAAACTGCCTCAAGCCCAGGCGGTTCTGATTTTAGGAGCAAGCGTTTACGAAAACCGGATTCTAAGCGATGTTTTGAAAGAAAGAACGGACGCGGCAATTGAAATTTATCAAGCCCAAAAGGCAAAGTATATTTTGGTGTCGGGCGACAACAGGAATAAAAACTACAACGAAACAGTTGCCGTTTATAACTATCTGCTGGAAAAACAAATAGCAAAACAGGATATTTTTTTGGACTTTGCCGGCCTGAACACTTACGACAGCTTGTTCAGGGCCAAAAAAGTTTTTCAGGCAAAGAGTCTGATTATCCCCACGCAAAAACTTTACCTGCCCCGGGCTCTGTTTTTGGCCAAAGGTCTGGGCATTGAGGCCTATGGCCTGCCAGTGGACAAAACAACCTATCAGCCAAAGCCGGCCGCTTATTTAAGGGAAAAGGCTGCCGCTTTCAAGGCGTTTTTTGACATTTATTTCAAACCCCAGCCGAAATTCCTGGGGAAACCCCTGCCTCTGCCCGACTAAATCCTTGACAGCCCCGAAGAAATACATAAAATATAAACAGGTAGCTGGGAGAGTCCGTTTGACGGCAATACTGAAAAGGTCGGGCTACTTGAAATGCAAGTTATTGAATATATCGCAATATGGCTAAAGATTCAGACAAAGAATTCTTAGAGTTCGTCATTAAGTCCCTGGTTGACCACCCCGAAGAGGTAAAGATTGACCGCAAGGTTGACGAAATGGGCGTTTTGCTGACTTTAACCGTCAACCCCGAAGATATGGGGCAGGTTATCGGCAAAGCCGGTTCAACCGCCCGGGCAATCAGAAATCTGGTTCGCATTGTCGGCTTGAAAAATCATGCCAGAGTAAACCTGAAAATTGAAGAGCCGGCCGGCGGACGGGCCCCTCGCGAAAGAAGGCCAGCCAGCGAAGAAAAAAGGGCTGATTTGGAAGATTTGAGCTTATAGGGCCAATCTTTGAAATTTCGGAAAACGGTGCTACTATGAAAAAGGTGGCGCTGTTTTTCTTTGTTATGCGAATAGACATCATTACAATTTTCCCGGAAATTTTCGACTTTTATTTGCAGCAGTCGCTTTTAGGCAAGGCCCAAAAAAGGGGCGCTTTTGAAATAAAAATACATAACCTGCGCGATTTTGCCGAAGACAAACACAAAACAGTGGATGACAAACCGTTCGGCGGGGGTAGGGGAATGGTGTTAAGGATTGAACCGCTCTACCGGGCGATAAAGGAGTTAAACTCCTTGCAAACAAAGACAAAGAGTACAAGGAGTTTAACTCCTTGCAAACAAACAAAAATAATTCTTTTTAGCCCACGGGGCAAAAAGTTCAATCAAAGAATGGCGACAAAATGGAGCAAATTGAGCCGGCTTATTTTGATTTGCGGTCGGTACGAAGCGGTTGACGAGAGGGTTGACAAATTAGCTGATGAAAAAGTATCTTTGGGCGACTTTGTGCTAATGGGCGGAGAGCTGCCGGCTTTGGCGGTGATTGAATCGATAGCCCGTCTTTTGCCCGGGGTGGTGGGCAAATCGGAAAGCCTGATAGGGGACAGGATAACAAAAACCGGCGGCTTTATTGAATATCCGCAGTACACCCGGCCTGAAGTTTTCACGACAAAAGACAGCAAAAAACTGAAGGTGCCGAAAGTGCTGTTGTCGGGTCACCACAAGAAAATCGCCCAATGGCGGAAAAAGCATAGTAAAATTATTGAATAAAACTTTTTTATTTGTTAAGATGGGGCAAATTCGGGTAGGTGGCAGAGCGGTCAATTGCATTAGACTGTAAATCTAACGCCTTCGGGCTTCGGGGGTTCGAATCCCTCCCTACCCACATCAATTTTTAACGCCTGGGTAGTTCAGTGGTAGAACGCCTTCTTGGTAAGAAGGAGGCCGAGAGTTCAATTCTCTCCCCAGGCTCTGTAATTAATAAAATCAACCAAATTATGGCAACAAAAAAGAAAAAAATCATCACAAAAATGCAGTGTTCGGTATGCAAAAGCATCAACTACTTCACCAAAAAATCAAAAGCGGTGGAAGGCAAGCTGGAAATGAAAAAATTCTGCAAAAAATGCAGGAAACACACGCCGCACAAGGAAGCGAAAAAGTAATTTACAAATTTTCAAACTGTTTGAAAATTCCGTCCATATTAAGCGGACGGGCCAGGGTCTGTAGCTCTAACGGCAGAGCGCTTCTCTCCAAAAGAAGATGTTGCAGGTTCGAATCCTGCCAGACCCGCCACATCTATGGAAAAATTCATTATTGAAGGGCAGCGCAAACTGGAGGGCGAGGCTGAAGTGCGGGGATCAAAAAACGCGGCGGGCGCGATTTTGGCTGCCTGTTTGCTCACAAAAGACGAGTGTGTTATTGAAAATTTGCCTTTGGTTTTGGATATTTTGAATTTGCTTGACATTATCAAAGAAATGGGCGCCAAAGTTGACTGGACAGGGGAAAGAACAGTTAAAATAAAAGCCGGAGATGATTTGGACTGCCGGAAAATCGACTTTGAAAAATTTTCCCAGGCGCGCACCTCGGTTTTGCTTATCGGCAGTTTGGCGGCCAGGTTTCCTGAGTTCAAAGTTTCCCGGCCGGGCGGAGACCGAATCGGTTTGCGGCCCATTACCACTCACCTGGACGGTTTGGCAAAATTAGGAGTTGAAGTCCAAGAACAGGGCGATTTTTATTATTTCAAAATAAAAAAGCTTTCAGGCACGGAAATCATTTTGCCGGAATTTTCCGTAACCGCCACCGAGATCTTGCTGATGGCCGCCTGCCTGGCGCAAGGCAAAACAACCATTAAAATAGCCGCGGCCGAGCCGCACATTCAGGATTTGGTTTTGATACTGAACAAAATGGGCGCGAAAATCCAGGGAGCGGGCACGCATACTTTGATTGTTGACGGCGTTGAAAAATTAAAAGGAACAAAGCACAAAATCATTTCCGACGGCATTGAAGCGGGAACCTTTTTGGCCATCGGCTCCTTAAACCAGGGAAAAATCAAAGTTAAAAACACGCAGGGCGATTATCTGGATTTGTTTTTGGAAAAACTGGGCGAGATGGGCGTAAACTGCAAACAGGGCGAAAGCTACGTTGAAATTGAAGGCGCAAAAAACCTGCGGGCAGTTAAAATTCAGGCTCTGCCTTACCCGGGATTCCCCACTGACCTGCTGCCTTTGTTTATTCCGCTTTTAACCCAGGCCAAAGGAAAAAGCCTGGTGCACGACCCGCTTTACGAGAACCGCTTGAATTATATCCACCAATTGCGTAAAATGGGCGCCGACATTGAAATCGTTGACCCGCACAGAGCATTCGTTTTCGGGCCCACGCCCCTGAACGGGGTTTCCATTGAATCGTGGGACATAAGGGCGGGAGCTTCGCTTATTGTGGCCGGTTTGGCCGCCAAGGGGCAGACGATTATAAGCAACATACAGCAGATTGACAGAGGATATGAGAAGATAGAAGAACGGCTGCAAAAATTGGGGGCGGAAATAAAACGCGTTAGCGCTTGACAAATTGAAAATTCAATTTGAACTTGATATTATGTCTTTATTCACCAACAAAATCGCCATTGATCTGGGCACCTGTAACAGCCTGGTTTTCGTGCCCAAGAAAGGCATTGTTTTAAACGAGCCGTCGGTTGTGGCCGTTGCCAAACCGGAAAACAGAATAATGGCTGTGGGGCTGGAAGCTAAGACAATGGTTGGCAGAACGCCCGATTTCATCACTGTTTACCGGCCGCTCAAAGACGGAGTTATTGCCGATTACCGCGTGACCCAGGCAATGATGAAATACTTTATCAAAAAAGCAAGCGGCCGTTTTGCCTTTGCCAAGCCCGATTTGGTTATTTCAGTGCCGGCGGGCAGCACCTCAACCGAGAGAAGAGCGGTTATTGAAGCGGCAAAATCAGCCGGAGCAAAAGAAGCTTTTGTGGTAAAAGAGCCGATTTTGGCCGCCATCGGAGCGGGCATTCCCATACATTCCTGCGAGGGCAATATGATTATTGACATCGGCGGGGGCACTTCGGAAGTGGCGGTCATTGCTTTAGGAGGAATCGTAACAGCCCATTCCGTGCGGGCCGCCGGGGACAAAATGGACGAAAAAATAGCCGATTACATAAAAAAAGAGTACAATCTGGCTGTCGGCAGCCAGACAGCCGAGGAAATAAAAATAAAAATCGGCCAGGCTTTTGTGCAAAAAAAAGAAAGCTTTATGGAGGTAAGGGGCAGAGATTTGGTTTCCGGGCTGCCCAAAAACATCAGGGTTTCTTCAAACGAAGTGGCGAAAGCCATTGCCGATGTTTGCCAGGAAATTGTCTTGGGCATTAAGCAGGTATTTAAAGAAACGCCGCCCGAACTGTCAGCGGACATTATCAACAAAGGCATGGTTTTGTCGGGCGGGGGCGGGTTGTTAAGAAATTTAGACCAGTACATAGCCAAAGCCACGGGAGTTCCCTGTTTCCTGGCTGCAGAGCCGTTGTTTTGCGTTGTCAAAGGAACGGGCGTTGTCATTGAAAGCCTGGATATTTATAAAAGAACCGTAATGTCAACGAAGTAAGCGAGCCGATTATAAAAATGCAAAAAGCGCGCATTTCCCAACTGCATTTTCTCAAAGCCGCCGTTGCGGGCAATTGTCTGCCTCACGCCCTGCTTTTTTCCGGCAACGACGAACAAAAAAAACAATTAACGGCTTTTGAATTAGCCAAAACTTTGCTTTGCCAGTCGGCAGAAAAACCCTGCACAAAATGCCAAAACTGCCTGCTGGCTGATAAACGACAGCATCCCGATTTGATTTTTGTCAGGCCCGATAATAATGAGATAAAAATCGAACAGGTGAGGGATTTGCGGAATTTTCTCTCGTTTAAGCCGGCGCTGGCAGGCTGCCAGGTTATCATTATACCGCAGGCCCGGCTGCTCAACGTTCAGGCGCAAAATTGCTTTCTGAAAACGCTGGAGGAGCCGCAGGGAACCGCTTATTTCATTTTGATTGCCGATTTGGCAAGTCAATTTCTGGCCACGATACAATCCCGCTGTGCTGAAATCAAATTTTGCTGCAAAAACGAAATAAAACTTTCCGCAAAAGACCGGGAAACAACGGCTGATTTTTTCAAAGCTCCTTTGATTGAAAAATTTCTCACTGCGGGCAGGTTTTTCGCGAAAGACAGCCAAAGCAACAAGGATGTTTTTGTTTTTTTGAAAAATCTGATTATCTACCTGAGGGAGGCATTGCTTCGCGCCCTGGAACAGAACGGCGGCGCGGTTTCAGAATTAAAGGAAACGACCGTCCGGGCCGAAAAAACATTGTATTTTATGCAAAACACGAACATTAACCAAAGGCTGGCAATGGAAAATTTAATCCTTAAATTTTCTTAAGCCGGTCAAATTTTACATATGCCGCTCCAACAAACATTAGACAACGCAAAAGCCGAGCTGGAAACGCTCGTTTCCGTTTTCAGGGCCGAACTTCTGAAAATCAGGGCGAGCAATCTGTCGCCGGCTTTGGTTGAAGACATCAAGGCGGGCTGCTTCGACCAGGAGCTGCCATTAAAGCAGCTGGGCGCCATCGGCACGGTTTCTGCGCGCGAGATTATTATCCAGTTATGGGATAAAAGTTATGTTGAAGGGGTCATTTCAGCCATTGAAAAAGCGGGTATGGGATTGAGCGTACGGGTTGACGCCAACAATGTTTATTTAACCGCTCCAAGTTTAACCGCCGAGTCGCGCCAAAGCCTGATTCAGCTGCTGAACAAAAAGAAAGAGGAGTTTTTCCAGGTTTTGCGCCATCACCGCGACAAAGCATGGAAAGAAATCCAGGACGGCTTTGCCAAAGGCGAAATAAGGGAAGACGACAAATTCAAAGGCAGGGACAAACTTGACGAAACAACCAAGGAATTCCGGGAAAAAATGGAGGGAATGGCGGAAAATAAAGAAAAAGAAATAAAAGGGTAATTATGATAGGCGCAATTATTATCGTTATTGCCAGCTTAATCGGCTTAATGGCCCTGCACGAGGCCGGTCATTTTTTGCTGGCAAAAAAATTCAAAGTTAAAGTTGAAGAATTCGGGGTTGGCTATCCGCCCAGAATATGGGGCAAAAAAATAAAAGGCACTATTTACTCCCTTAACTGGCTGCCTTTCGGCGCTTTCGTCAAAATCCTGGGCGAAGACGACAACTGCGAAAAAAAACAGGGCAGTTTTGCCAGCAAAAAAATCTGGCAAAGGGCTTTGATTCTGCTGGGCGGAGTTGTTTCTTTTTGGCTGATAGCTTTTGTTTTGCTCTGGCTGACAATCGGTTCGTGGGGGGCGCCAACAGCGGTTCCTGACGGCTGGCAAGGCAAAGAACAAGCAAGGGTTTTGATTTTGGCCGTGGCAAAGGACTCGCCAGCTGAAAAAGCCGGAATTAAAAGCGGAGACAAAATCATAAATCTCCAATCCAAACCAACCGATAAAGTACAGGACGTATTGGATTTCGTTTCAAATTACAAGGGCCGGGAAATGGGAATAAATTTGCAAAGAGGGGAAAGGGAATTAAACGTTAGTTTAACGCCGCGCCCGAACCCGCCCGAGGGCGAGGGAGCAATGGGCGTGGCTTTGGCCCGAGTGGTTAACTTTAAGTATCCGTGGTATGAGGCGCCCTGGGAGGCCCTGAAAATCACCGGCCTGAAAACCAAGGAAATACCCCTTACTCTTTATGATTTGCTCAAAAAGAAAGCAAGCGGCGAAAAAGTGAGCGGGATTGAGTTTATGGGGCCGGTTGGTTTGGGTAAAATGATGGGGCAGGCGATGGAGTCGGGAGTTGCCAACTTTTTGATGCTGGTCATTATGGTTTCCATCTGGATGGCGTTGTTTAATTTATTGCCCATACCGGCTCTGGACGGCGGCCGGCTTTTGTTTTTGATTATTGAGGCAGTGCGGCGAAAACCGGTTTCCCAGCTTATTGAACAAAGAATCACTTCCTTTTTCTTTTTTCTTTTGGTTGCTTTGATGGCTTTCGTTACCGTTAACGACATCATCAAATTGTTTTGAACTACGGAAAGAAATAAAAAATTCTGCGGCTATTGCGCGGAATTTTTTTTTGAGCTAAACTGAAAAAATCAGTAAAAGTAAAATAATATGCGACAAGAAAACGATCAAGAATTTGGAAAAGAGCAATTAGTAAAAAAGTCAGACGATTTTGCCAAGTGGTACACAGATGTGATTTTAAAAAGCGAAATGGCTGATTACGCGCCGGTGAAAGGGTGCCAAGTCATCAGACCCTACGGCTATGCTATTTGGGAAATGGTGCAAAAAGCTCTTGATGACATTATTAAAAAAGCAGGCGTTAAAAACGCCTATTTCCCGCTTTTTATTCCCGAAAAGTCGCTGCAAAAAGAAAAAGAGCATGTTGAAGGGTTTTCTCCTGAGCTGGCAATCGTAACAATTGGAGGGGGAGGAGAGTTAGAAGAAAAATTGGTGGTAAGACCCACTTCCGAAACAATCATTTATGAAATGTATTCTAAATGGATAAAATCGTGGCGGGATTTGCCGGTTTTGATAAACCAATGGGCAAACGTGGTTCGCTGGGAAAAAAGGACTCGTTTGTTTTTAAGAACTACCGAATTTTTATGGCAAGAAGGCCACACTGTCCACGAGAAAGACAAAGAGGCAAAAGCAGAAGTGGATAGGGCGTTGGCAGGATACGCCAAAATCTACCAAGAATATTTCGCCATTGATGGCGTTTGGGGCAGAAAAAGCGAAACTGAGAAATTCCCCGGCGCTGTTTCTACCTTTACCTATGAGATGCTGATGCCTGACGGCAAGGCCTTGCAGGGCTGTACTTCGCATGATTTGGGCCAAAACTTTGCTAAACCATTTAATATAAGCTTTTTGGGCAAAGATGGAGCTTCCCACTTTCCTTTCCAAACCTGCTGGGGTTTTTCCACTAGAAGCATCGGCGCTTTAATTATGGCGCATGGCGATGACAATGGCTTAATTCTACCGCCTCAATTAGCGCCTATCCAAGTTATAATCATTCCTGTTTTACAAAAAAAAGACAGCGCCAAGGCGGTGGAAGAAAAAACCTGGGACATTAAAAACGATTTAAAGGCATTTAGAGTTGAAATTGACTCAAGAAAAGAGTATTCTATTGGCTGGAAGTTTAACGAGTGGGAGCTAAAAGGGGTGCCTTTGCGGATTGAAATTGGACCAAAAGAATTAGAAAATAAAGAAGCCACGTTGGTAAGAAGAGACAATGGCGAAACAAGCAAAATAAAATTGAGCAAACTGAACAGCGAAGTAAAGAAACTTTTAGACACAATCCAAAAAGATTTATTTGAAAAAAGCAAAAATTACTTAAAAGAAAATACCAAAGAAGCGTTAAGTTATAACGAATTCAAAAAAATAATGGAAAATGAAAAAGGGTTTGTGAAGATGTTTTGGTGTGAGAGCGCTGTTTGTGAAACGAAGATAAAAGAAGAAACAAAAGCGACCACGCGCTGTTTGCCCCGTGACGCCAAAAAAGAAAACGGCCGATGTGTTTATTGCGGTAAGCCAGCCAATTATAAATGGCTGTTTGCGCAGGCATATTAAATATGTTTAATTTTATTCTAAAACATTTTAACGAAGATATTGCCATTGATTTGGGCACGGCCAATTCTTTGGTTTACGTGAAAGGCAAAGGCATCGTTATGAACGAGCCCTCGGTAGTGGCTTTGAACGATAAAACGGGCCAGATTCTGGCGGTAGGGGAGGAAGCGAAAAAAATGGTGGGCAGAACGCCCTCGCACATCAGGGCCATCAGGCCTTTGGTGCGGGGAGTGGTTTCCGATTTTGAAGTGACCGAACAAATGCTCAAGTATTTCATTGACAAAGCCCACAAAAATAAAACCATTTCTTTGGCCTGGCCCAGAGTGATTTTGGGCATTCCCTGCAAAGTTACCGAGGTGGAAAAAAAAGCGGTGGTTGACGCAGCCAAGTCCGCCGGAGCCAGAGAGGTTTTTTTAATTGAACAGCCCATTGCCGCCGCCATCGGAGCCCGTCTGCCTATTCAGGAGGCGAAAGGCAATTTTGTCATTGACATTGGCGGGGGCACAACCGACATCGCGGTTTTGTCGCTGGGGGGCATTGTGGTGTCGCAGGGCCTGCCGGTTGCGGGCGACAAACTATCCGAGGACATCATTCAGTACGTGCAGCAAAAATTCAGGCTTTTAATCGGCGAGAGGTCGGCGGAAGAAGTGAAAATAAACATCGGGCAGGCAATGCCGAGCAAAGAAATGAAAGAAGCCCCTTTGCGGGGCCGCAATCTTGTTTCCGGCTTGCCCGAAGAAATAACCGTTACTTCCGAGGACGTCCGCCGGGCAATGGAAAAATCCCTTAACCAGGTGGTTGAAGCGGTTAAGGCGAACATCGAGGCCACGCCGCCGGAAATTCTGGCTGACGTGATGCGGGAAGGAATTTTTATGGTAGGAGGAGGCTCTTTGCTGAAAGGTCTCGACACTTTAATCAGCCAGGCCACGAAAATGAAGGTAAATATCATTGAAGACCCGCTCACCGCGGTTGTGCGGGGCGGGGGAGTGGTGCTGGAAAAGTTAGACGAACTACGCGAAGTTTTGGTGGAAACCGACTCCGGAGGCGTGCCCAAATAACCAATTGCCAATATGATTTCCAAAGAAGAAGTAAAACACATCGCGGATTTGGCGCGCCTGGAACTGACAGGCGAAGAAACGGACAAAATGCAAAAGGATTTGGCGAATATCTTGGGTTACATTGAAAAACTCGGCGAGCTTAACGTTGAAAACGTTGAGCCGACTTTCCGGCCGGTGGCCGCGCAAAACGTCTGGCGGGAAGACGAACAGCAAAAACAAAACCCCCAAGTCATAGAAACGATGCTCTCTCAAATGCCCGCAAAAGAGGGGAATATGCTTAAAGTAAGGGAGATATTTGAGTAATTTTTATAAAAAATAAAAATTAAAAAATTTACGGACTCCAATAATCAAACAATAAAAGAAATCCATAATGGTCTAATAACTAAACAGTTCACGGCCGTTGAACTTTGCGGTTTTTTCCTGCGCCAAATTGAAGAAAAAGACAAAAACATCAATGCTTTTTTGCAGGCAAGCCCGCAATTAGCTTTAAGGCAGGCAAAAGAAATCGACAAGGCAATCGCTGGGGGAAAAAAGCTAGCTTTGCTGGCGGGCATACCCGCTGCCATAAAAGACGCGATTTTGGTTAAAGACTTCAACAATACCGCCGCTTCTCTTATTCTGGAAAATTTCCATTCCGCGCAAGATGCCACGGCCGTTGCCAAATTAAGGGAAGAGGGCGCGGTATTTCTGGGCAGAACCAATCTTGACGAATTCGCAATGGGTTCTTCCACCGAACACTCGGCTTATAAAATTACCAGAAACCCCCTGGATGTTGAACGGGTGCCGGGAGGCACGTCGGGCGGCTCTGCGGCGGCCATTGCCGCAGGAGAATGCGTTTTCGCTTTGGGCTCGGACACCGGCGGCTCCATACGCCAGCCAGCCGCTTTTTGCGGCGTCGTGGGCTTGAAGCCGACTTACGGAAGAGTGTCAAGATACGGCCTGATTGCCCATGCCTCATCGCTTGAACAAATCGGGCCGATGGCGAAAAACGTTGATGATTGCGAAATCGTTTTTGACGCCATTGCCGGACAGGACCCGAAGGATTCAACGTCAGTGGACCCTGAATTTCCAATTTCCAATTTCCAATTTCCAAATATCAAGATAGGCATTCCTAAGGAATATTTCGGCCGCGGGCTGGACAAAGACATCAAAAAAGCTGTCTTGGAAACGGCCGGAAAACTGGAAAAACAAGGAGTGAAAATTGAAGAAATCTCTTTGCCCAATGCCGAATACGCCCTGCCGTGCTATTATATAATCGTACCATCGGAAGCAAGCGCTAATTTGGCAAGGTTTGACGGAATACGCTACGGCAAATCCGAAAAAGCGGAAAATCTTTTCGGGGTTTACGCGAAGACGAGGGGCAGGGGATTAGGCGAAGAAGTGAAACGGAGAATAATGCTTGGCACTTTCGCTTTGTCTTCGGGTTATTACGACGCTTATTACTTAAAAGCGCAGAAAGCCCGCACTTTGATTAAGCGGGATTTCGAAACGGCCTTTGAAAAAGTTGATTTCCTTTTAACGCCGGTTTCGCCGTTCCAGCCCTTCAAAATCGGAGAAAAAATCAACGACCCCTTAAAAATGTATTTGTCGGACGTCTACACAATTTCAATAAATCTGGCGGGAGTTCCGGCTTTGTCAATGCCAATCCCGAAAGCAAAAGTTGAAAATATGCCGGTTGGACTGCAAATAATCGGCCCTCATTTTTCGGAAAAAAACATTTTTCATTTGGCGAAAGCCATTGAGCAGCTATGAGTTTTGCCTTGCCAACGGAAGCCACAAACAGCATAATGCAGGCGCTGGTGTTTATCAAACAGCAGATTGATTTTATCACTTCGGCGCAGGTCCAGCAGTACTTTTTCATTCCGAAGGTTCTTTTTATTGTTTTTGGCTGTTTGTTCGTTATCTGCACCGCGTATCTTCTCAAAAGAACCGACTGGTTTGATTTGGTTTATAAAGAGCCGGCCCAGCATTTGCTGGCTTTCAGCACTTTAGGAGCCAAAGAATGGCAAAAGCGGTGGCAAAAAATAAAAAAGAACCTCACTAAAGGCGCAGCCGCCTATTATAAAATCTGTTTGTTGGAAGCGGAAAAGTTTATTTATGAAATTTTGGGCAGAATGGGCTTCCCGGGCAAAACAATGGCCGAAGAAATTACAAAAGCGCAAGACAGCGGAATGGAAGGCATCAGCGATTTGAGCGATTTTTACAAATTGTGCGAGGATATGGTGGCCGACCCGGATTACCACCTGACCCTGGAAAAAACCGAATCGGAAATAAAAAAAGTTGAAGATATTTTCAAAAAATGGGGCGTTCTTAAAATGGACAAATGAGAAAAATAGTGTTAGCATGGCAAGAATATAGCGGGGTAGAGAAGTGGTATCTCGCCGGGCTCAATAATAGGGCTCGTTAACCAGCAATGGTTAACGGACACCCGCCAAATTCGGTGAAACCCAAAGTCGCCTCAGGCGACCAGGCAATACCGAGCCAAGCCAAGCATACAAATTTTTGTACGTTTGGAAGGTGTAGAGACTAGACGACGGGGTCGCCTCAGGCGACAAGGTATAGTCCAGACCACAAACTTTCTCTTGTTATTAATAAATAAAAGAAAGGCAACGAAAGTTGTAGTTGGTAAGCATAACCCGGAGATCGTTGGTTCAATTCCAACCCCCGCAACATTTATTAGTTTGTAGCAAGTAGTTTGTAGTTAGTAACAAAACAGGAAATCGGGCTGTGTAGCTCAATGGTAGAGCAGAGCCCTCATAAAGCTAAAACGAAGGTTCGATTCCTTCCACAGCCACAGAGAGATTTGCCGTTAGTAATTTCATTTATGCCAATCAACCAATGCCCAAACATCCACGAGCTTGTTGTTTGCGCCAATTTTTTTGTCAGAAAAAACAACAAATACCTGCTTATAAAACGCTCTTCAAAGAAAACTTTCGCGCCCAATGTAATGCATCCCATTGGCGGGAAAATAGACGCGAACGAAAATCCGTTTTTCGGAGCGCAAAGAGAATTGTTTGAAGAAGCCGGAATAAAAGTCAAAAATATAAAGCTGGAAGCGGTTATTTTGGAAATCGCGCCGCACAAAGAAATAATGGCAAATAATTGGCTGATTTTTCATTTCTCCGGCGATTATGATTCGGGCGAATTAAAAACAAGCGAAGAAGGAAAGTTTATCTGGCTGACAAGCGAGGAAATAAAACAGCAGGAGCTTTTTCCGTCGGTCCAACAAACAATTGACTATATTTTAAACCCCAGCGACGGCACGGTTTTCGCCACATTTGAATACGACGAAAACCATAAAATAATTGAACGGACGAAAAAAATTGACAAATGCGTTGTTTGACAATCTATTTGCGGGTGTAGCTTAGTCCGGTTAAAAGCGCCGACCTGTCACGTCGGAGAACGCCAGTTCAAATCTGGTCACCCGCGCCTTATTGTGGATAACAGCCGATTGCTTTGAAAGGGTATTTATGGTAAAATAAGACCGTATTTGGATACGGTTTTTTTGTTTATGAGCCTTCAAGACATCAAAAATCAGGCGAAAGAGGCAGCTGAAAAAATCGGCGATTTGGCTGACTGGGATGACGCTTACCGCAGATTTTTGGGCAAGAAAGGCGAAATCGCCAAGGTTTTTATGTCAATAAAAACAATGGCCGAGGCGGAAAAAAGGGCGCTGGGCAAGGAAGCCAACGAAGTAAAAAATGAAATTGAACGTTTTTTGGCTGAAAGGAAAGCCGCTTTGCAAAAAGAATTTTTTGACGTAAAGCCGCAAACCGAAACAATTGACATCACCAGGCCCGGCGAAAAACCGGAATTCGGGCGCTTACATCCTTTAACCTTGGCGCAAAGAGATATAATAAATATCTTTCATTCAATGGGCTTTGGAGTGGCGGACGGCCCGGAAATGGAAACCGAGTGGTATAATTTTGACGCTTTGAATATGCCCAAAGACCACCCGGCCCGTGACATGCAGGACACATTTTGGCTCCGCCAGAATGAATTAAAAGTTAAAAATGAACAAGTTCCGCCAGCGGGCAAGCAAAAATTAAAAATTAAATCAGAAAGATTATTATTGAGAACACAAACATCAGCGGTGCAGGTGAGGTATATGGAAACCCATAGGCCGCCTTTGCGAATCATTGTGCCAGGCAGAATTTTCAGGAACGAGGCAACAGACGCCACGCACGAAAGCCAATTTTACCAAACAGAGGGGCTGATGGCGGGCAAAAACATTTCCGCCGCCAACTTCAAAGCGATTTTGCAGAAGTTTTTAAGTTTGTTTTTCAACGGCAAAACGGAAATAAGGTTAAGGCCGAGCTATTTTCCTTTTACCGAGCCCAGTTTTGAAATAGACGCAAAAGGGGCCGACGGCAAGTGGCTGGAACTGATGGGAGCGGGAATGGTCAACCAGAAAGTTTTTCAGGCGGCCGGCTACCCCCTTAATAAGTACACCGGTTTTGCTTTCGGGGTTGGAGTCGACCGCTTGGCAATGATTAAATACAACATCAAGGAAATACGGCTTTTTTACCAAAACGATTTGCGGTTTTTGAAACAGTTTTAGCATGAAATTTTCTTACAATTGGCTGAAAGAATACGTTGGCCCTAAAATGCCAAACCCGCAGAAACTGGCCGAGCTTTTAATGTTCAGGGTTTTTGAAATTGAGGAGTTAAAAAAAACCGAACAGGACTGGATGTTTGACATAAAGGTTTTACCCAACAGGGCGCACGACTGCCTGAGCCACGTTGGCATAGCCCGGGAAATAACGGCAATTTTGGGATTAAAAATTAAAAATTCAATAAAAATTAAAAATTATAAATTTAAAACTAAAAACGATGATTTAATTAGCATAAAAATAGAGGATATTCGGGATTGCCCGCGCTACACAGCCTACACAATCAACGGCATCAGAGTAGGGGAGCCGCCCAAGTGGATGCAAGAACGGTTAAAAATTTGCGGCTTGCAGCCCATAAACAACGTTGTGGATATTACCAATTACGTGATGCTGGAAACCGGACAGCCGCTGCACGCCTTTGACGCCGACAAAATCGCTGACAAAAAAATAATTGTCAGGCGGGCAAAGAAAGGAGAACTAATCAGGACATTGGATAAGGAAAAGGCGGTTATTGGTTTGGACGAGAGTATTTTGGTCATTGCCGATAACGAAAAACCGATTGCCATCGCCGGCATTAAGGGCGGGCTGGACACGGGTATAGACAAAAACACCAAAAACATCGTTATTGAAGCGGCTAATTTCAATCCGGTTTTAATCAGAAAAGCCTCGCAGAAATTAAAAGTGCGCACTGACGCTTCCGTCCGGTTTGAAAATGAAATAACCCCTGAATTGGCTGATTTTGGCCAAGCCCGCGCTTGCCAGCTAATCAGGCAATACTGCGGCGGAAAAACGGCAGGCGGAATGATTGACGTTCGCGCAAAAAAAACGCAAGAAAAAACCATTAAACTTAATTTGGGCTATGTTAGCGATATTCTGGGGCTCAGAGCGGGCGAACAAAAATCAATACGAATTTTATCTTCCCTGGGTTTTGCAGCAAAAAAAACAAGCCCTGGCAATTTAACAGTCAAAGCGCCTTTTCAACGGCTGGACGCGGCGACCGAGGAAGATTTGATTGAAGAAATCGGCCGCATTATCGGCTACGAAAACATAAAGGCCGAATTCCCGCAAGTTTCATCCGAACCAATGCCGCAAAACAAACAGCTTATTGCCGCGGAAAAATGCCGCGATATTTTACAACAAGCCGGCTTTTGCGAAGCGTATAATTATTCGTTTATTGGCGAGCCGGAAAAAGAGATTTTTTACTGCAGCGATTCGCAATTGGTTGAGCTTGCCAACCCGGCGAGCATTTTGAACAAATACGGCCGGCCCAGCTTAATCCCGCATTTGCTCAAAAACGTCAAAAACAATTCGCGGTTTTTTGAGCAAATAAAAATGTTTGAATACGGCAGCGTTTTTAACAAACAAAACCAAAAGCCAATTGAAACAAAATGCTTGTCCGGAGTTTGGAGCTCCGGCCGGCCGGCCAGCGAGATTTTTTACGGTTTAAAAGGCGTTTTGGAAAAACTTTTTGATGAATTGAATATTGTTTGCCGGTTCGCGCCAATGATTAAAGCCGCAAACGTTTTCCATGCCAACAAAGCGGCCCAAATTCAGGCAGGAAAACAGGCGGTTGGAGTTTTGGGGCAAATAAATTCCAGGGCTTGTTTT
>JAMCXQ010000015.1 GCA_023474835.1 Patescibacteria group bacterium
AGCCCGGAAAACCCAACCGCCAGCTGCAAGGAAATGGCCAAAATAACGTAAATGCCAATTAAAATTAAAAGGTGGATAAAATATGCCTCAATCATATAATAAGCTAATAAGCTGGTAAGTTGTAAGCATTAAGCAAGTATTGAATAATTTTAACACAAACCCTTGTCAAACCAAAACCCCGCACCCCAAATTACGCCGATCGGCTTAATTTGGGGTACGGGGTATCCGTCTAACCACTCAATCACTTGATTGCTCATTTGTTTTCTTGGTATGGCACAAATTGGCCATCTTTGACGGTTTTTAAAATAACAGGTTTTTCAACATCGCCATTTTGTTTAAAGCTTGTATTACCGGTTACGCCTTGATAGTTTTGAATTTTCAGCAATTCGTTTTTGATTGCCTCGGGGTTATTGTTGTTGTTTTTTATAGCCAAGGCCAAAATTTTTATTGCATCATACCAGGTAGCGGCCCAGACCTCTGGCTGTTTGTTATATTTAGCCATAAATTTTTTCTGAAAATCAACGATGCGTGGCTCGCTGCTATTGGTAATAAAATCAGGGTTAGTATAAATTGTGCCTTCGGCCGCCGGGCCTGCTACCAGCAAGTTTTGTTGGCTTTCAAATCCTGGCGGCGCCAAGAATTGGCAATCCATTCCCAATTCTCTTGCTTGCTTCATAATCAAACCAGCTTCATTGTATGCGAAAACATAAAGAAGGTCTGGCTTGGCGTCTTTTAATTTGGTTAACTGGCCGCGAAAATCCGTAGCGCCCCTTTCAAAAACTTCTGTCCCCGCAAATCTGTTTCCCAAGTTTTCTTTTAGCTGGCTTATTAACCACTGGCTAAAATCAAATTGGAAATAAATAACAGCCAATTTTTTGTCCTGAAATTTATTGTTGATTAAATCAAACATGGCTTGCAAGTCCTTTTCAAAGCCAGTGCCGTTTCTGAATACATAGCCGTTGCCTTTTTCTGTGATGCCCGGAGTGACGGTATTTGTCCATAAAATAACTTTTGTTTCTTTGATAATAGGCAAAACCGCATCAGTGTCGCTGGTGGTGAAAACGAACACTACTGGAACCTTGTCAACATTGACAAGTTTATTCACTGCGGTTACAGCTTGTTGATTTTGGCTTTGGCTGTCTTCGTATATAACTTTTAATGTTGGGCCGTTAGTCCCGCTTTGCTGATTAATTTCTTCAATAGCTAAATCAATACCTTCTTTGGCATAATTGCCTAAATTAGCGGCTGGCCCGGTTAAAGGTAAAATCGCTCCGATTTTGATTGGTTCTTTGGTTGTTGGAGGAAGAGTGGATTTTTTATTTATCCCACACCAAATACCAACAACAGCGGCGATAACAATAACAAACATTAAAATCATCTTTAATATTTTACTCATATTTTTTAGGTTTAAGCCAACTTTATCAAAAACAGGAACATCGTCAATATTTCTGTTGTGTTTTGACACAGCCGTTGACTTTTTGCCAAGAATACGCCATTATTTAACTATAAGTATCTGTCGCTTTCGCCGACAGCTCAACATTTATGGTAAAAAAACTTTTAAGCGCACTCGGTTTAACGGAAAAACAGGCATTGGTGTATTTGGCCTGTTTGGAATTAGGCACTTCCCCGGCGCACAGAATCAGCCAGCGGGCCGGCTTGCCCCGTTCCACCACCTACGAAATTTTATCTAGTTTGCAGCAAAAGGGTTTTGCGTCAGTTTTTTTCAAAAAAACCATCAAGTATTTCAGCGCCGAAGAGCCAAAACGAGTTATTAGCGAAACGCAAAGCCGGATTGATTTATTAAAAAACGCCCTGCCCCAAATAGAAGCAAGGTATTTGAAAGCCAGAGGCCGGCCTCAGGTCAGATTTTATCAAGGCAAAGTCGGCATCCAAAATGTTTTAGAAGAAATTTTAGAAGACACTCCAAGAGAAGTTTTCGGTTTCAGCGCGGTTGATGATTTTTTTAATTCTTTAGACGATTATTTTCCCAGTTTTGTGGAGCGCCGGGTGAAAAGAAAGATTTTTGCCAAATTGATTATGTCCAGTTCAATGATTAGGGCAAAAGAAACAAAAACATTGGATGCCAAACAGCTGAGGGAATCGCGTATTATCTCTTCGCCCCATCAGCACCACGGCTCAATCCTTATTTGGAAAAACAAAATCGCTCTAATGTCGCTTAAAGACGAGTTTGAGGCGGTAGTTGTTGAAGGCGCTGAATTAGCCACGGTGCAAAAAACAATGTTCAACATTTTTTGGGACTCATTACCTAATTAAAAAACCCAAAACCCTGTGTTTCAAGTTACGTCGATCGACGTAACTTGAAACATTTTTTATTTGCTTACAACTTATCTGCTTACAGCTTACTTGTTTTCTCGTTTTCCTAAAATGCCCTGTGGTCTGAACAGCAGAAAAATAAACAAAATTACAAAAGCAATGGCGTCTTTGTAGCCGGAGGGCAAAAACCAAATGCCGAAATTTTCCACCAGCCCCAAAAGAAAACTGCCCAAAATCGCCCCGGGCACCGAGCCTATCCCGCCAATTACCGCGCCTGTGAATCCTTTTATCATTAAGCTGGTGCCCATTGTCGGCTCCAGGTTTTGCTCCAAACCCACCAAAATGCCCGCCACCCCGGCAATTGCCGAACCGATTATAAAAACCCAGTTGTAAATTTTTTCCGCGGAAATGCCGCAAATCTCGCTTACTTGTTTGTTGTCTGCCACAGCCCGCATAGCCTTGCCGATTTTTGTTTTTTTCATTAACAAAAATAGCAAAGCAAAAAACACAGCCGAAACAACAATTATCGCTATTTGCAAGGGTGTTATAATTGCCCCTGCAAATTCCAGGCCCTTGGCTATTTCAATAAAACCGATTGTTTTTACGTCCGCCCCGAAAAAAAGCAAAATCAATGATTCGAACAGAATGAGCAGGGCGAAGCTGGCAATAAGCAATATAACAGCGCTGGCTTTTTTCTGCCTGAATTTTTTATAAACCAAAACATTGATTGCCAGGCCGAAAACAGCCGCCAAAACAATTGCCAGAATAACTGCCAGCCAAAAATTCAAACCGAGCAAAGCAAAAAGCAAGTATAAAAAATAGCCAGACAGGGCAATAACTGACCCATGAGCGAAATGCACGAACTTGCAAGTGGAATAAATCAAAGAAAACCCGCTTGCCGCCAAAGCGTATATTGCCCCTGCTATTAAACCATTGACTAAAAGTTGGGTGAACATACGTTGAGATGTTAAATTCCCAGCCAGTTGCGTACCCCCTGCTCCCAGTTATGAAACTGCAGGTCGCTTTGCGAATTGCCGCTGCCCAGGGGGTTGTTTTTATTTACGTAAAACAAAATGCAGTGGCTGTCAAGCGAAGCGCCGTCAAGAACGGGTTTTCCGCTTGGCTGGTTTTGCGGTTTGATAAAGTTTTCCTGGGGCAAGCCGGGCAGGACTTTTAACATAAAATCTTTCCATATCGGGGCTGCCACTGACACGGCGCTTTTGGTCATTGAAGCATTGTTATTGTTTCCCACCCAAACTCCAACCGCCAGATTAGGGGAATAGCCGATTGTCCAGCCGTCCCGTTCGTCCTGGGTGGTGCCGCTTTTTGCCGCGGTGTCGTATCCGGGCACAAACAAAGCCGAGTTGGCTCCGAACATCGGGGTTCTGGCCGCGTTGTCGGACAGAACATCGTTGATTTTTTGCGCGATGTCGCTGGGCAAAACCCTTATTGTTTTTGCGTTCATTGATTCAACGACGTTATCGCTGTCATCGGTGATTTCTCTGATGAAATTTACCGGCGTTTTCAGGCCGTTGTTGGCGAAAACCGAATAAGCGCTTGTCATTTCCAGCAGCTTCACTTCGCCCCCGCCCAAAACCAAAGCCAGGCCGTAGCTAACCGGGTCTTTCAACGTTGAGATGCCCATTTGCCCGGCCAGGTTAATGGTGTCTTTTATGCCTGCCAAATATAAAACCTTAACCGAGGGCAGGTTTCTTGATTGCGCCAGGGCCGAGCGCATGGAAATTTGTCCGCTGAACGTTTTGGTGTAGTTCTGCGGGTGATAGCATTTTTGGCCGTATTTGTCTTTTTCCTGCAAAGTGTTGGCGGCGCAGTTTTGGTTGAATTCCGTGGGCACGTCCCAAACCAAAGTGTCGGGCGTGAACCCTTTGTAAAAAGCCGCAGCATAAGCAAACGGCTTGAAAGCAGAGCCGGGCTGGCGAAGCGCCAGGGTTGTGTTAACCTGCGGGTCAAACTTGCAAGTAAGCCCGGGGGTGCAGCCGGCCGGGCTTGAAGTGCCGAAATAATCCTTGGAGCCGACCATTGCCAAAATTTCTCCGGTTTTCGGATTCATCGCCACCAGGCCGCCGTTGTTCGCCCCCCATTGCTTGATTTGTTTTACGCCGGTGCTTAAGGTTTTTTCCGCTTTTTCCTGCAGGTCATAATCCAGAGTGGTGGTGATTTTGAGCCCCTGGGTGGCGAGATATCCTGTGCCGTATTTCTTTTCTAAATAATCTTTTACCATCATCACAAAATGCGGAGCTTTTATCGGTTCAATTTTCTGGGCAAAATCAATTTTTTCCTGTTTTTCCTGTTTTACCTGTTCTTGTGAAATGTAGCCAACTTCAGCCATATTGTTCAGAACAAGGTCCTTTCGGGCTAAAAGTTTTGTCGGATCGGGCCAGGGCGAAAGCAAAGTGGGTGATTTAATTAAGGCGGTGAGGCTGGCTGCCTGGGCCAGCGAAACATCGGCTATCGGTTTGTTAAAATACGCCTGGGAGGCGGCCTCAACCCCGTAAAGATTGCTGCCAAAAGGAATTAAGTTAAGATACCATTCCAGAATTTGTTCTTTTGAATATCTTCTTTCCAGTTCCATTGCCAGAATAATTTCCTGGGTTTTTCTTTTTATGGTTTTTTTCTGGGTTAAAAAGTAGCTTCGGATGAGCTGTTGGGAAATTGTTGAAGCTCCCTGGGCCGGCTTTTGGATTTTCAAGTCAAGCAAAATCGCCCGGACGATTGATTTTAAGTTTACGCCTTTATGCTGGTAAAAAGCGCGGTCCTCGGTGGCCAAAACCGCCTGTTGCAGAAAAAGCGGAATGTTTGACAAGGGCACCAAAGTTCTTTTTTCCTCTCCGGCGATTTCATAAAGCAAAACCTCGCCGGTTCTATCGTAAATTTTCGCTGACTGGGCGATAAGCCCCTCGCCGAATTTTTCGGGCCGGGGCAGGTCTTTTATCGACATCAAAAAAACAGCCGCCGAACCCGCAGCAATCAAAACAACAAAAGCCAGAACGAATTCCAGGAAATTGATTATTTTTTTGAAAAATCTTTTTGGCATATTAGCTGTTTGTAGTGTAGCTCAAATTTTGCAGAAAACAAAACCTCGGCAATGTTTTGCCGAGGTTTTGGGTTTTATTTTAGAAATCGCCGCCATCGTCATCAGCGTCGTCATCTTCCTCTTCCTTTTCATCTTCATCTTCGGCTTCATCAATATCGTCTTCGTCAATTTCTTTTTCTTCTTCATCGCCGGGCTCCTCATCGTCGTCCTGAGCGATAATGTTGTTTAACAATTCATCGTCAAATTGCATATATAATTGATTCAAAAAAATTGGGGTGGCCCTGCATTTTGCAAAACCTGCGTTTTGCAAAACCGGACCGCGACCTTTTAATTTTCAATTGATAACCCGATTGTAATGTTTCAGGAGATTATGTCAAGAGGCCTGCGGCATAAGCCGTATTTTACTTTTCGCGCTTTAACTCGCCACGTTCAACAATTTCGTAGAACTTTTCATCGGAGCCGTACGGGTCATTGATTTCTTTTACAATAGCGGGCTTAGTAGTTTGCAAGACGCGGTTGTTGGTGTTATTGTCTTTGCTGGTTTCCCCACCGAACCAACTGCTTCCAATCATTTTCCCCGCGCGAACAATTACTAATTTTTGAGGATACCCATTTGTGCCAATAAACATAACCCCACCCTGATACTCTTTGTTGGCTAACTGTACTTCAGGCGGCGCGTCGTCAAATAAATGCTCGCCTTTTTTATCCGTGTAGCTATATTTTTCAGTGATTTCCGGTAAATTCGTTTGCACCCACTGCGTCAATTTTACAAACCGTTCCGCGGGAGATAATAGAATATCTTGTTTACCCTGGTTTGCCAGCCCCTCCCTAACTGCCCCTATCACCTTGTTGATTTGCGGGGCTAATTCCCGAACTTTGCCATGTTCCCCCGCCCTGTTCAGGGTTTTTAATTGTTCTAACATTGTTTCGCTGTTTTGTTCCAGCAGTTCTTTGGCTTGGTCAAACTCTTTTTTATCCAAGAGATTGTTCACCTGCCCCAGCACTTCATCAATGGTCGGCGGGGTTTCGGGGGCTGGGGGCTGGTCGGTTTGTGTTTCTGCTAATAATGGGGGTTTTTCTTGCCCGGGCTCCAAGCCGCTTGATTTGAACTTATCGTAGATATTTTTAAATGGCGAAAGATAATCTGGGTTTAATATTTTAGTCCATTCGCCTGTCAGGAATTCAACTGCAAGAGTTTTTGCAACATCGGGCAACGGGGTTTCGGGCAATATACGCCTGTTTTTATCCGGTGCGAACATCAAGCGCATAGCTTTTTCCCGTGTCAGATAAACATTCATCGTAGCCATTGCCCCTTCGATTAGCTTCCATTTCAGCAGGTCCTCCATAAACGAATAAAGATAATATGGAGGATAGGCCCCGCCATCCATTTCATTTTTGACAGATTTTTCAATAAATTCTCTGAAAAACGGCCGGCTGATTAAGCTCGATACCCTATCTTTATTTGCATTGCCCCGGTCTTTCCCTAGCGATTCGTTAAACAGCATTTGAAACCCTCTTATCGCTTGTGCGTATTTCTTTTTTTCAATATCGTTTCTGATTTGCGCAACAACTTGCTCGGATATGTTTTTCATCATTTCCAGCGCTTCGTCCAATGTTTCAGGCAGTTTTTCTGTCGACGGTTTGGTTTCCGTAGCGGAAGCGGATGATTGTTTTTCCGCAGCATTTTCTTCCCCCCTTTGCCCTGTTTGCGGCTTTTCTTCAATAATCAACTGGTTTTGGAAAAATTGGCAGAATTCTTCCGAGCCCCCAACCATTACCTCTGCTTTGCGAGAAATTTCCGGGAAAGCAGAACAGTTAAAACCCGCATTGAGAACTTCGTTTACCCGATAACTTGGATGCTCTAATTTTTCCGGGTCTTTGGTCTTTAATATTTTACTTATAGTTTCTTTACTAAAACGCCCTGCAAGTTCTTGTGAGTCAGGGCTGTAAAAGCCGCCTATTCTGTCATTCGGGTAAACTTTAAGCGAACGAAGCAGGTCTTTACACCTTTCCCAAAGTTTTAATCTGCCATTCTCTATATTTCCGATTTTTGCTGTTTTATTTTTATGGAATGCTTCAATTACCTCATTGGAAGTGGAAATTTTATCTCGCAAGCCGCGGTAAAACAAATAAGCCCAGTCCGTTAAAAACTCGGGAGGGTGAAATTCTTTTTTCTCCCCTGTTTCTTCCCAGCGTTTTTTGTATTCATTAAAATATTTCTCCAAATCTTCCAAGTGTTTTCTCTTGTCTGCTTCGTCATACTCCGTTTCTTCAATCCATTTTTGAAGCTCGTTTTTTTCAATTCCAAAACTTGTTCTGTCCAGCCCTCGCTTTCTTTGTACCCTTCAGCATTAGGTTTTAATTTTTCTTGATTTTCCATAAAAAATGATGCTTTTGCTATGTTCTGGGTTTTGTTATGACAATGGCTTTTTCCAAAACAAGAGGACCCCTCTCGGACGCCTTACCTTTGTAGGAAGCTGATGTTTTAAAGCCTGGCTGCAACACCTCTTTGACAAGCGCGTTGGTCACCGGCCCCTCTGTGCTATAATGTTCTTTTCCGGCATATGACATCCCTGTTTTTTGTATAACATATATGTCCAATTCTTCCATTTTTTTAACAAACAAATCCCAGACATTTTTTATTTTATCTTTTCTTTTAAATAGCTCCACGCTGGCGTTTATAAGACCTCGCAATGCCGGATTTAAGGGTTGATGGGCGTCTGGGTCATCTATTATTGAAAATTCATCTTCGGGCACACGGTCTGTTTGTTGTACCCTTCTTTGGTAGGCAATATCAAACTCTTTTTCTGGGTAATCAGGGGTCTTTTCAATCTCTGCTATTAATTCTGATGCAATTTGCCAAATTTTTCCTCTTGCTTGTGTTTCCTGCCTGGTCGGTTTTTCTTGCTGTTCCGTTAGCCCCTCCTCAACCAACCGTATCGCTTCATTTATCGCATCGCCCAATTCCTGAACTTTGCCATATTCCCCTGCTTTGTTCAGAGTTTTTAATTGCTCTATCATTGCCTCGCTGTTTTGTTCCAGCAGTTCTTTGGCTTGGTCAAACTCTTTTTTATCCAAGAGATTGTTTGCTCGGTTTAGCGTTTCTCCAACAATGCTTGGCGGGGCTTCGGGGGCTGGGGCGGTTTCTTTTGGATAAATTTTTATATCCAAATCAGGCGGTTTTGTAAATCCATAGAGAGAACCGGAGAGAAGAATCGGCTCAAAGGAGTTTATGCTATTTAGCAAACTTTGCAATGTCCATTGTTCAGTTTGTAATTTTTCTATGGCGCCGCTATGATATTCAGGGTCATTGACAAAAAAAGAAATATTACCCCTATTGGCCTTGAATCCAGAAATCAAGATTGAATGGGCGGCCGGGTTGAATGGGTCAGTGTTTAACACTGCAACACCGCCTTCTCGCAAGAGTTGAAGCAGCTCCGCTACGCTGTTCAATGGGCGTTTTTCTAACCCTTTGCCCCGTAGGTATTCTTTTGTTTTTTCTATGTTTATACCCTGTTTGCCGCTTTCCTTAATTGATTCCAAAATATCCTTTTCCGAAAGGTTGTCCCTTAACCCCAGCGCCTCCAAAACATTTAACGCAGTGGCTGTGGTGCAGGACAGGGGTTTTGTTCGCGCAAAGTGTTCTTTTAGGATGTTTGGGGAGACATATTCAACGGATTCGTATATTTTGATTATTCCTTTTGTTTGTATCTCGCGTAACTCGTCATCCGTTTTTTGGATTTGTTTTTGAATTTTTTCTTGTGTTGTTTTGTTTTCGGGTGTTTTAATATCATCTATGCTGATTGTTATTTTTTCTGGACTTGGTTGTTGGCTTGGGTATTGGCTAATTTGGGATTTTATTTTTTCCAGTAATTGTTCCTCTTGCGTTTTAAACTTCGGGTTATCAAAAATGTTTGTTTGCGCGATTTTTTCTTGTTGTTTTTCCATCTCTTTTTTATCCAAGAGATTGTTCACCTGCCCCAGCACTTCATCAATGGTCGGCGGGGTTTCGGGGGTTTGTGGTTCGGGCGGCTTTTCTGCTAATGATTCGGTTGGTTTGTTTGTTTCGTCCCTAAAAATAACCTTTCCTTTTTTGACGACTTCCCATCGTTCGTCCGCTAACTTCTCTGTATAAGCAAGTTGCTCAATTTTTTCAATTATTCCTTCGCTGGCGTTATCAGGGAGATTGTAAAATGGTTTTAGCTGTTCTGTGAGTGTGGTATTGTTAAAATGGAGCCAAAGCGTTGGGAAAATATATCCTTTTTCTTTTGAATTATCTATTATGAAAAAGAAAGTCCCGGATCGGTTTTCTTCCAGCCGCACTTTTTTGTATGAATCCATTATACCCATATCCTCAATGCCCGGCGCGCTCATTCTCAAAAACCGATTTTTATATGTTGATCTCAGATAAACTTCCCATTGCCCCGGATCACTTTTACGATATTCGTTTATTTTTTCCATTAGTTTTTCCAAGCTTAGCGGGGCTTCGGGGGCTGGGGCTGGCGGTTCGGGCGACTTTTCTTTTTTGGTTAACAGTTCTGCTTTGTATTTTTTGCATTTTTCAACATTTGCTTTCCATTGCTCAAGGTTTTTTTCGGCTTCGGCTTGTGTGCCAAGGGAAACATGAGCTTGTTCGTAAATACTACCGGGTTCAAAAGACAAAGATAGCGCTGACGCCTTAACTCCAGCTTTTATTACATTTGTGACAAATCCATCACGAATACTTCCGCTAAATGGTATTTGATCTCTGTGTTCAAAGCATATCGTATTTTCCGGATCCATTACCAATAGTCCTAATTTTAGCAGTTTTTCTTTTATTTTTTTCCACAGGTCATAATCAAAAATTTTTTCAATGCCTCTTTTGTCTTTTGTATAACCATAAAGGGCAAAATAGTTTATAGCTAGATTCGATAAAAATTCTACTTCGCGCCGCACTCTTTTTTCTTGGTCTTGAATGGGCCTGCCGTCATCATCAAGGGAGGAATTTTGTAAGTCGCTAATATAATCTTGCTTCCTTTCCGGCGGTAATAACTCGTCGGGTGATTTTTCAATTTCAGCAATCAGCTCGTTTTTCACTTGTTCAAATCTTTCTTCAAACTTGGCAAACCGTTCCGTTTCGCTGAGATTTTTGAAACTTTCCCTTGTTGTTGGTTTTTCCATAAATTATTTTGCAAGGCCTCCCGAAACCTTAGTGAAGGGGGTGAAACTAACGCACAAAGCCAAGGCCAAACCGTCGGCCGCGTCGTCGGGTTTGGGCAAGTGTTTCAGGCCCAAAACTTGCTGAACCATTTTTTGGATTTGTTTTTTGTCGGCTCGGCCGTAGCCGCATAAAGCCATTTTAACCTGCAAAGGCGTGAACTGCTGCACTTTCAGTTTTTTTTGGCTGGCGGCCAGCAGAATTACGCCCCGGGCTTCGGAAACCGGCAGGGCGGTTTTTAAGTTTTTGAAAAAAAAGAGCTGTTCCACGGCCATAACATCGGGTTTGAATTTGCTGATAATTTTGTTGAGCTCAAAATAAAGTTTTGCCAGCCGCTCTCCGGCCGGTTTTTTCGCTTCGGTGGTTATTGCTCCGTAATCCAAAACCTCCAAAGCTTTTGGTTTTTTGGTTTTTATTACGCCCCAGCCCGTGATGGCCGTGCCCGGATCAATCCCGATAATAATCAATTATTCTAATTGCTCTAATTGCCCTAATTATTCTAAATAATAACCAATGACCAAATCCCAATTAGGATTTATTTAGGTTAATTGGAATAATTAGGTTAATTAGGTTAATTTTTTAAATTTAGTTCGCTAAATTTGAGAAAATATTTTGTGTTGCTTCGTTTTCGTCCAGTTCTTCAATCAGTTTTTGGCAGGCGGTTTGTTCGCTGTCGGACAGGGCAATTTCGTTTTTGGCAAGCCACGCCAAACTGGCCGATTCAATTTCCGCGCCCGCTTTGATTAAATTTTGTTTTGTCTGTTCCAAATTTTCCGGTTTTGTCCTAACCTCCAAAAATTCCCCGTCTTGCTCGCTGTACCATTCTATGTCTTCCGCGCCCGCCTCTATTGCCGTCAGTTCCAACTCTTCCTTATTTTTGAGTTTTGAGTTTTGAGATTTGAGATTGACGATGATAATCCCTCGTTTTTCAAACTGCCACTTTATTGACCCCTCCTGCGCCAGCTTGGCATTATGCTTGTTGAGAATTTGCTTTATTTCAGACATTGTCCTGTTTTTGTTGTCGGTGATGCCCTCAATGATAAAAGCGGAGCCCGAAGGCCCCAACGCTTCAATGAAAATTTCTTCCAAAATTTGGCCGTCGTTAAGTTCGCCCGAACCCCTTTTTATCGCCCGTTCAATGTTGTCTTTGGGCATATTGGCTTTTTTTGCCTCGTCAATGGCTTGTTTGAGCTTTGGGTTAAAATCCGGGTTGGGGCCTTCTTTTGCCGCAATGGAAATAAGCCGCGCCAGTTTAGAGAAGATTTTGCTTCTTTGCTGGTCGTTTGCGTCTTTTGCTCTTTTTACGGTTTTAGCGTGCGAATGTCCTGACATAGTATTATGAATTATGGATTACGAATGCATTGTAATGAAAAATCCCTTAAAAATCAATTTTTTGGGCGTTGGTCGGTTTGGTTTTCTGTTTGAGAATTATCACGACAATTGCCGAACCAGCAGCAATGGCAATGCCAACGGCCAATTCCAAAATACGGTCCGGGTTTTTGGAAAAAGGGGTTTTGGCATTTATGTTGGCAGTCAGGTCTTCGGCTGTTTGCGCAATGTTTGACAAGGCGTTTGTCGCTGGATAGCCGGTCATGGACTTAACCTGGTTAAGCCCAGGGATGGCGGGGCCGGCAAGATTTTGCGCGCCCGGGGTGGGAGTGGAGCTCCAGACGTGATTTTGCCCCAGCCTGTTCCAGGATTGTCCCTGGCTTGCTTTGCCATATTCGGTTTTGCCGGCAATCTGTCCGTTTGGGTCCAGCAATTCCAGGCCGTCGCCGCTGTTTTGCAAAACGATTTTCGTCTGCGGTCTTGTCAAAACCAAAAAACCGTTCGCTTTTATTTCCGTGTTGTCAGGAAAAACAAATGTTTTTATCGAGCCGACAGTGTCTCTTAAACTCCAGCCCGCCAAAGAAACGTCAAAATTGTTAGCGTTAAAAAGCTCTACCCACTCGTTTTCTTCGTCAGAACCGCTGGGAGAGGGCATTACTTCGTTGATAAAAACGTTTTTCGGATAAGCAATAGTCTCCAGAGGGGTCCTCTCCGGAACTATTTCCAGGGGAGTTGTCTCCAGGGAGGACCCCTCTGGAGGTTTCTGCGTGGGCGCGGTTTCTGTGGTTTCCGCAGTTGTTGCGTTGGCTGTGGCAGGAGATATCTGGGAATCGGCAGTTGGCAATTGGCTGGTTTGGCAATTGACGCAAGCCAGGCCTTGCTGTTTGATTTTTTCTAAGGTTTTTTCGCCTATGCCTTTTACTTTCAGCAAATCATCTACCGAAGAAAACGGCCTGGCATTTATAATCGCCTGGGCTTTGACCGGACCGATACCCGTTAATGTTTCCAAGCCAGTTAACGAAGCAGCGTTAATGTCCACTGGCCGGCCCGCAACAGCGGGAAACAAGGGCATAACCGCAAGGCAAACAGCCAGCGCAATTAGCGGCAGTTTATTCATAAAATCATAAATTTTATTTTTTGAGGTGCGAAAACGCCAGAGGCGTGGCTACCCTGCCTTTGGGGGTGCGGCTGATAAAGCCGAGCCGCATTAAATAGGGCTCGTAAACGTCCAAAATAGTGTCTTCTTCTTCGGCAATTGCCGCGGCGAGCGCCTGCAAGCCGGCCGGGCCGCCGCAGAACTTATCGATCAGGGCATTCATTAGCCGTTTGTCGGAGGCGGTCAGACCTGCTTCGTCAATTTCAAGCTCGGCCAGCGCTGTTTTGGCAATTTCTTTTGTTATTATGCCGTTGGCTTTTACCTGCGCGAAGTCTCGTACTCTTTTAAGCAGATGATTGGCGGTTCTGGGAGTAAAGCGGCTGGCTTTGGCAATAACTGCCAGGCCATCTGGTTCGGCTTTGATGTTTAAAATCTGGGCTGAACGGGCCAGGATTTTTTCAATATCGGCTATGTCATAGAAGTTGAGGCCGAGCACGGCTCCAAATCTTGAGCGCAAAGGGGACGACACTGCCGCTAATCTTGTGGTGGCGCCGATTAAGGTGAAGCGGGGCAGGGCCAGTTCCATTGTGCGCGCCATCGGGCCCTTGCCCAAAATCAGGTTGAGCTTAAAGTCCTCCATTGCCGGATAAATGAATTCTTCTATTACTCTGTTGAGCCGGTGACATTCGTCGATAAACAAAATACCCCCTTCAGTAAGGTTTGTTAAAATGGCAGCCAGGTCGCCGGCCCGCTCGATTGCCGGGCCCGAAGTGATTCTGATATCCGCGCCGATCTCCTGGGCGATTAAATGCGCCATTGACGTTTTACCCAGCCCGGGATTTCCATATAAAAGGAGGTGCTCGGGCGCTTCTTTTCTTTGTTTCGCCGCGTCAATGATAATGCGGACATTTTGCTTTGTCCTATCTTGGCCGACAAAATTGTCCCAGCTCCTTGGCCGCAGAGTTAAATCCAAAAAATCCTCTCCCTCCAATTTTTGGGGTTGGGGTCTTGACATTTTTGAAAAATATTATATAATATAATCGTTAGTTCAAATCCCCCAGGAATCCTTTTTTGAATGGATAAGCAGGTGCGAGCTTGCTTATTCCCGAAAAGAATTCTCACCCAAGGGCAAACTTTGGTAAGGGTTTTGGACTAATCCCCTCTCCTTCTTTGCTTGCAAAGAAGGAGATTTTGTTTTAACTAGGCTATTCTCCCGCGGTTCTTTCTATTTCTTCAATACTGGTGATTCCGCTCACCACCTTTAAAAATCCGTCTTCTTTTATGCTGATCATTCCTTTCTCTTTGGCTTTTTTGCGCAATTGGGGCACTGACGGCGACCGTAAAATCATATTTTCCGTTTCGTCGTCCACCACGAAAAACTCAAAAATGCCGATTCTTCCTTTATAGCCGGTATTGTTGCAAAAACTGCACCCGAAAGTATGCGGAATTTTTAAAGACGGGCTGGCAAGTTTTTTGGCTGTTTCATTTTTAACCGGGCCGGGGCTCAGGTCGGACAGCTCGTTTTGCAGTTTCCGCAATTCCTCGGCGGTTGGCTTTTCCTGTCTGGCGCAGTTAGGACAAATTTTTCTGACTAACCTTTGCGCCACGACCAAATTCAGGGCCGGCGCTATGTTCGTTGGTTTTTCGCCTAGGGCTTGCAAGCGGATAATCGCTCCGGCCGCGTCGTTCGTATGCAGGGTTGACAAAACCAAATGGCCGGTAAGGCTGGCTTGCAGGGCGATTGAGGCAGTTTCCAAATCCCTTATTTCGCCAACCAGAATAACGTCGGGGTCCTGCCGGACAATTGCCGAAAGCCCGTTTTTGAAATCGTAGCCTTTTTCCGGATCGGTTTGCGTTTGGGAAACGCCCGGCAAATGGTATTCAATAGGGTCTTCAATGGTGATGATTTTTATTTGGGGGTTTTGGATTTCTTTTAAGATGGCGTAAAGAGTCGTGGTTTTGCCCGAGCCGGTCGGCCCGGTAACGATTATCATCCCGTTGGGCTGGCCAATCTCTTTTTTGAAAACCGCCAGCAGTTCCGGTCTTACCCCCAGTTCTTCAACGCTCAAAACCTTTTTCGGGTTCAAAATCCGTCCAACCAGCGTTTCACCGTATTCCGAAGGCAGAGTTGACACCCTTACTTCAATTTTCGCCTGTCCAGCGTCAATGGTGAAACGGCCGTCCTGCGATTTTTCGGTTATATTAAGCTTGATGCCCGCCAGCAGCTTGATTCTTGACAGAATGTTTTGGTAGAGCTCTTTTTGCAAAAAGAGCACATCGTGCAGAAGCCCGTCAATGCGCACCCGCAACTTAACCGCTTTTTCCTCCGGCTCAAGATGAATGTCCGAGCAGTCAAGAACAATGGCTCCAGCAAGCATAATTTCCAAAAGAGCGGAAATCTCTTTTTGCTTGTTTTTGTCGATTAAGCCCTGGAACTGGCTCAGTCCAGCGACCGAGTTCCTGATTCCCGCCAGGTTGTTTATGCGTATTTGTTCTTCCATATTTTGGTTTAACAGTTCAACAGGCTGAAAATTTCGCTTTTTGCGGCTTCCAAATTTCTTTCTTGGGAGCTGAAAAGCAATGCCGGCCCTTTTCTTTGGCTGGCCAGGGTTTTGGCGAGTTTCTGCGTTTTAGTTTTTTCCAACGAATAAAAAACGCCCTTGACTTCAATCGGCGAGTTAATTTGTTCCCATAAAATCAGGAAACTTTGGAAAGGGAAAAGCCCGGCGCTTAGCTGTTGCAAACTGAATTTTAAGTCTTTGCTTCCCGAACCGCTTAATTTGAATTCGTTTGCCCTCACAGAGGCCCAGCCGAGATTTTGTTCAAGAAAAAAGCGAAGCTTTCCGACAATCAGTTCAAAAAGCTCCCAGATATTTTCCGTTTTTGCTTCCGTTGGGCGCAGAGCAATGCGGAGATGGCTGCTTTTTTGCTCCAAAACCCGTAAAATCGCCTTTGTTCTTTGTTCGGTCGGGGGGTTTTGTAGCAATCCGGTGAACAAACAATCAATAGTCGGTTCGGGCAAAGGGAAGTCGCAAACGCAGCAAAGCAAATCAAAAACAACTTCGGAAATTGATGATGTTCCGCGCCTGTCAATGTCAATGATTTCTGCCGGCCTGCCGGAAAAAAGCGAACGGGCGGCCCGCAGATCGGCAACGCCCACGGTTATCAAAAGGCCGTTGTCCAAAACCGGCTTCAAAACAACGTTTTCTTTTTTCAGAACGCCGGAAGTTTTCAAAAGAAGGTTCAGACCGTCGCTTGTTTTTTCATAAAAAAGTCGGGACAGCTTGGCGCCCGATTCTTTAATGGAAACGAGAAAGTCGGCCTGAGGCAGTGGCCGCATCAGTTCCTGTTTGGCCAGAAAGGAGAAGCGGGTCGGAAAATCGGGGGCGATGATGCTGGTGTTTGGATTTTGTTCTTTTAAGCTGTAAAATAGAGCCAGGGAGGCGGGCAGGCTGTCGCTTTGAAAATCGGGCGAAGCCAAAATATGGATTTTTTGCCCGCTTTGGATATAATCGTTAATTATTGAAACGGTTTCTTTTTCCATGTTATTTCATTCAAACTAATGTAAATAGTCATCTATGTCAATCGCCAATAATCCACAGGCCGTAATTACTGACAGCGCCAGGCAAACTCAGGCTTTGGCCCGTGAAATTGCCCGAAGCATTTTATCCGTTCAACAGGCAGGGCCGGTTGTTTTGGCTTTGCGGGGCAATTTGGGCAGTGGCAAAACAACATTTGTGCAGGGACTGGCGAAAGGGCTGGGCGTGAAGAATGAAATTAACAGCCCGACGTTCGTGATAATGAAAAAATTTAAAATTCAAAATTCAAAATTCAAAACATTTAAGAATTTCTATCATATTGATTGTTATCGGCTCAACAAGCCCGAGGAAATTTTGTCTTTGGGCTGGCAGGAAATTATTGCCAATCCTAAAAATATCGTGGCAGTTGAATGGCCCGGGAAAATAAAAAAGTTTTTGCCAAAACAAACAACCTGTCTGATTTTTAAATTTGTGAATAAAAATCAGCGGAGCATAAAATTCCAATTCCAAATGTTAAATGTTTCAACTTGCGTCGATCGACGCAAGTTGAAACGCTGAGGGGATTAGGTTAGGTGGGTTTGTCCGGCTGGCGGATTGCATCATATACGGGCTTTTTTGTTTTATGGAAAAGATGTAGAATGTAAAATAATGGAAATGGAACAAAAAACCAAGAAGTTTTTAATCATTGACTCAAATGCTCTGATACATCGGGCTTACCACGCTTTGCCGCCATTAACCACCAAAAACGGCGAGCTGGTTAACGCGGTGTACGGGTTTTTGCTCGCTTTGCTCAAAGCCATAAAGGATTTGCAGCCCGACTATATTGCCGCCTGTTTTGACGTAAAATTTCCCACTTTCCGGCACAAGGCGTTTGCCGCGTACAAAGCCAAAAGGGAAAAAGCGCCCGAAGAGCTTTACAAACAAATCAGCCTTGTTAAAGAAGGATTGGCGGCTTTTAACATTCTGGTTTTTGAAAAAGAGGGTTTTGAAGCGGACGATTTAATCGGCACTCTGGCCAAAAAAGCGCCGCAAAAACAGGCCCTGCCCAAAGTTGAAACAGTAATTCTGAGCGGCGATATGGACAATTTACAGCTGGTGGACGAGCAGACAAAGGTTTTCACTTTCAGAAAGGGCTTAAAAGACGAGGTTTTGTATGATATCGGGAAAGTGAAAGAAAGATATGGCGGCCTGGAACCCTCGCAGTTGCAGGATTATCGGGGTTTGGCGGGCGACCAGTCCGACAACATTCCGGGGGTGTCGGGCATCGGACAAAAAACAGCCATTGAACTTTTGAAAGAATTCGGCAGTTTGGAAAATCTTTACGACGCGATAGAAAATGAAAAGCCGCAAATAAGCAAAATCAAGCTCGGTGTTTTGCAAAAATTAAAGGATTATAAAGAGCAGGCGCTGATTTCGCAGCAATTGGCGCAAATTCACGTTAACGTTCCGGTTGATTTCAATTTGCAGGATTGTTTGTTCAGTTTCGATTTTCAAAAAGCTGCGGATATGCTCAAAAGGTTTGAGTTTTTCAGTTTGGTTAACCGGTTGCCAGAACAGCAGCTCCCATTAGAAACTCCGTTTCTAACGGGGCAGGCAGCGATAAGCGGTAAGCAGCCAGCGGGCAGAAGTTTGTTTATCAACGAGGAACAAACAAAAAATGGCGATATTTTTTCCCAAATAGAAACTTTACAAAAACAGGGGATTTTATCAGCCAAAATAGCCGAGACTGAAAAAGAAATTGCTCCTTTGATAGCCCAAATGGAAAAGTGGGGCGTGAAAATTGACTTGGCGCAAATCAATAAATTGTCAAACAGTTTGGGAAAGACGATTGTTGGCTTGCAAAAACAGATTTTCCGTCTTGCCAAACAAAAATTTAACATAAATTCAACTCAGCAGTTGTCGGAAATGCTTTTTGACAAAATGAAAATCTCGCCCCTGGGCCTGAAAAAAACTCCTGGCGGAGTTGTTTCCACCAGGGAAACCGAGCTGGAAAAACTGCGGGAAAAGCATCCGATTGCGGGCAAGATATTGGATTACCGCGAGGTTTTCAAATTAAAAACAGGGTTTGTTGATTCTTTGTCGCAGATGGTAAGCGCAAAAGACGGCAGGGTGCACCCGCATTTTCACCAGCTGGGCACGGAAACCGGCCGTTTGAGCTGCTCGGACCCCAATTTGCAGAATATACCGGTAAGGGGCAGGCTGGGCAGGGCGGTGAGGCAGTGTTTCGTGCCCGAAAGCGGTTTTGAGTTTTTGTCGGCCGATTATTCGCAGGTTGAGCTGAGGGTGGCCAGCCATTTGTCCGGCGATAAAAAAATGATTAAGCTTTTTCGGGCGGGCGAGGACGTGCATACTTTGACTGCCAGTGAAATCTTCAACAAAGCAAAAGAAAAAGTGAGCCCAAAGGAAAGGCAAATAGCCAAAACGCTGAATTTCGCGGTTCTATACGGCATGGGGCCGGTGGCTTTTAGCCAAAGAGCGGGTATTGACAAAGAGAAAGCCAGAGAGTTTATTGAGAAATACTTTGCCAAGTTTTCCGGCATTGCTCAATACCTGGAAGAAACAAAAGCCAAAGCCAAAGAAGACGGGTTTTCTCAGACGCTGTTCGGCAGGAAAAGGTTTCTCCTGGCGCTTGATTCCCGCGACCCGCGCCTGAGGGCACAGGCCGAAAGAATGGCCGTTAATATGCCTTCACAAGGCGCGGTTGCGGACATCGTTAAAATGGCAATGGCCGAACTTTGGAAAAAGAAAATTATCAATCAGAAGTGCCGTTTGCTTTTACAAATACACGACGAGTTGCTTTTTGAGATAAAAAGAGAGAGAATAAAGGCAATAGCCCCCGTTCTCAAAAGAATTATGGAGGGAGTAGTCGCCCTGAAAGTTCCCCTGAAAGTCGGAATCAGCCAGGGAAACTCCTGGGGAGATTTGAAATGATAAAAAATATGCCTGTCATTAGCAAGGAAGAAGTCAATAAAATACTTCAGAAAAAAGGTGAAATCAGGGGAGCGGCTTTTCAGAGCATCGGCGATTTTGTTTTGAAACATAAAGGCCAGGCGGGACTGGCAAAAGTCGAGGAACAAATGAAGAAATGGGGCTGTAATTTTAACCTTTCCGAGATCAGCTCCGTGGCCTGGTATCCCATTGCTTGGGGCGCGTTGTTTGTTTTGGCGGCCCAGGAAGTTTTTGGCTGGACTGAACAGGACATTCGGGTAATGGGTTCCAGTGCGCCGAAGGTGTCCGTTATCGTAAAAATGGTGTTCAAGCTTTTTCCCAACATTGAACGGCTGGCCGAGCAGATTCCGGTTTTTTGGCGCAAGAATTATACGGTGGGCGAAATAGAAGTAGTGAGTTTGGACAAGGATAAAAAAGAAATGGTTTTCCATTTGCGGGATTGCTCTTTTCACCCGTCGCTGTGCAGATATGTTGAAGGTTTTGCTGAAACCACTTTCCAATTGTCGCGGCCCAAGGGTTCGGTTATGAAAGTTAAAGAAACAAAATGTTCGATGAAAGACGGCGTTCCCTACGAAGAATACACCATTTCCTGGACGTAGTTAAAAATTTAAGCCGGGGATTTGCAAGTTTGCATATGGACGCAAAAAATAATTTTTCAAAAAGAAAAGAAAAAGAGCTGGAAGAAGATACCATTGTCCTGGAAATGGCCATTAAAAACTTCTGGGAAATTTTGCCTATTCCGGTTTGCACTACCAGCCCCACTTTTATTATTTTGGAAACCGGCAAGGGGTTTGACGTTCTTTTCGGGTATGTGAAGAACGAGCTGGCGGGCGAAAGTTTAAAAGAAATGGCTTTTGATGGGGATAATTTCAAAAAAATCCTTGATAAACTTTTCCAGCAAAGAAAAATCTCCAATATTGAAGCAACGCTTCAAAACAAAAAAGGGGAGAAAATATCGGTTTTAGTTTCAGCTATTGCCCAGGAAGACAAGCGGGGAGAAGTGTTTTCCTATCTTTTTTCGTTTGTTGACGTTACTTTGATTAAAGAAACCGAGAGGAAATTGCAGGAACAAATCAAGGATTCAATGCGGAATGCCCAAGAGCTTACTGAGTCCAAGAAGGCTTTAATGAACATTTTGGAAGATGTTGAGAAAGAGCGCAAAAAAGCGGAGTTGGAGCGCGATAAAACACTGGCTTTGATTCATAATTTCGCGGACGGCCTTTTGTTTTTTGAAAAGGGAAAACTCACGCTTTTCAACCCGCAGGCCGCCAAAACATTCGCGATGAACAGGAGTTTTAAGCGAAATCAAAGCGTTGCCGCTCTTAGTGAAAACGCCAAACTGAAGCCGCTGGTTGAGTTGCTGCAAAACTCGCACTTTAAAGCGTTCAGACAGGAACTGCGGCTGGCTGAAAATCTGATTTTGGAGGTTTCGTCAATAGAAGTGCCCCAGGAAGACGGTGAAAAAGGAGTTATGGTGGTTTTACACGACGTTACGCGGGAGAAATTCGTCGAAAAAATGAAAACGGATTTTGTCACTATTGCCGCCCATCAGCTAAGAACTCCCTTGTCGGCGATAAAATGGACATTGTCTATGCTCCTGTCCACCAGCGGCCTCGGGGCTGAACAGCAGGATTTCGTGAACAAGGCCTACGCCAGCAATGAACGGATTATCAATCTGGTGAACGACCTCTTGAATGTCACTAAGATTGAAGAAGGCAAATTTATTTCCGAGCTGGAAAAAACGGATATGGCGTCGGTTATCAGACAGGCGATAAACGATATGAAAAACCTGGCCGCGGCTAAAAATCTGAAAACGGAATTTTTAACCTCTTCCGGCGTTCCTTTGGCGAACATCGACAAAGACAAAATTCTTCTGGCCGTGGGAAATTTGCTGGAAAACGCCATAAGGTATACCAGGGACGGGCAGATTACCCTGGAACTTGGCTTTGACAAGGAAAAAGAAGAACTTGTTTTTTCAATCACGGACACGGGCATCGGTATTCCCAAAGACCAGCAGGAAAGAGTGTTTTCCCGGTTTTTCCGGGCCCCCAACGCCCTGAAAGTTGAAACCGAGGGCTCGGGCCTGGGGCTTTATATAGTCAAAAACATCATTGAAGCGCATGGGGGCAGGATTTGGTTTAAGTCCGAACCGGACAAAGGGTCAACTTTTTATTTCGCTATTCCCCGATAAAGCCCGCCTTTTCTTTTCGTTGTAAACTGCTAAAATCAAATAAAATAAAAATATGTCAAAAATACTTATCATAGAAGACGACACTTTTTTAAGGGAGCTGATGAAGCGGAAAACCCAGGAAGCCGGCTTTGAAGTTATTGAAAGCGTTGACGGCGAATCAGGGGTAAAAGCGGCGAAAGAACAAAAGCCCGACCTGGTGCTTTTGGATTTGATTTTGCCTGGCGTTAACGGCTTTGAGGTTTTGGCTGCCTTGAAAGAAGACGTCGCCACTTCCGACATACCGGTTTTGATTTTATCCAATCTCGGCCAGCAGGAGGACATAGACAAGGCAATGCGGCTGGGCGCCGCTGATTTTATGATAAAAGCGCATTTCACGCCCAATGAAATCGTGGAAAAAGCCAAGCAGATTTTGAAATAGAAAAATGCCTGAACTGCCCGAAGTGGAAACAATTAGGCGCCAGCTTGAAAAAGCCATTGTCAACAAGAAATTAAACGGCAAGAAAATAATCGGAGTGGGGAGAAAAGGGAAAATGCTCATTGTTGATTTTAGCGGCAAAGAAGCCCTGGTTTTCCATTTGAAATTAACCGGCCAGCTGCTTTTCAATGTCAAACCCTCGCTTTATACGCGCGAGGTTTTTAAATTTAACGACGGCAGTTGCCTGGTTTTTAACGACGCAAGGAAATTCGGCTGGTGGAAAAAAGTAAAAGACCCGCTGTCAATGAAGGAAATAAAACAGCTGGGGCCGGACGCTTTGGAAATCAGCGAGAAGGATTTTGCCAGCCGCCTCGCCAAAAGAAAACAGGTAAAAATAAAACCGCTTTTAATGGACCAGAAATTCGTGGCGGGCATCGGCAATATTTATGCCGATGAAATATTGTTTGATGCCAAAGTAAAACCGGACAGAAAGGCAGGCGGCTTGACGGGAAAAGAGACAAAAGCTGTTTTTGAAAGCATGAAGAAAATTTTGAAGGCCGCCATAAAAGCGGGCGGTTCGTCAGTAAGAGATTATGTTGATGCGGGGGGCAGGCAGGGCGGCTTTGTGAAATACCACAAAGTTTATCAGAAAACCGGACAAAAATGCCAAAGGTGCCCTGGCGCTATCAGGCGCATAAAGCTGGGCGGCAGGTCGGCGCATTATTGCCCCGAATGTCAGAAGTAATTTTCAATTATGCTGATATTTTTGCACGGCCAGGATACGTGCCGGTTAAAAAGAAAACTGCGGGAAATCGAAGACGGCTATCGCCGGACATATGGCGATTCTTTAAGCTTGGAAAAATTGGATTGCTGTGAAGTTGACTGGCGGGGTTTTTTGGACATTTTCAGCCAGCCCTCAATGTTCGTTAAAAAAAAGCTTTTGATTTTGGAAAATGTTTTTGCCAATCCGGCTTTCACAAGCCAGCTGATAAAAAAAATCGGCTTCTTGGCAGACCTGCCGGACATAGTTGTTTTGGTTGAAGAAACCGGAATTGCCAAAAGCAACAAATTGTTTCTGCTTTTGCGCGAAAAAGCGAAAACCCAGGAATTTGTTTTGTTAACCGGGGCAAAATTAAAGCAGTGGGTGTGTGGCGAGTTTGCCGAATACCAGACACAGATAACAGATGGCGCTTTGGAAAAGCTGATAGGCTGGGCCGGCCCGGATTTGTGGCGTTTGAGCAATGAAATCGCCAAATTATCGGCTTTCAGCAAGAACATAATTGAAAAAGACGTTGAATTGCTGGTTGAGCCCCCGATTGAGACGGCAATTTTCAAAACAACCGACGCCCTGTCGGAAAGAAAAAGGGGTCTGGCGCTGAAACATCTGCAAAGCCATTTGCAAAAAGGCGAAAACCCGATTTACCTGCTTTCAATGTTCGTTTTTTCGTTCCGCAACCTTTTGCTGGCGAAAATGGCGCAGGCGGGCGGTTTTCCGGTTCAGAAACTGGGGCTGCATCCTTTTGTCGCCAGAAAATCCCTGATGCAGGCAAGCCGGTTTTCGTTTGAAGAGCTGAAAACAATTTACGGAAAGCTCGGGCAAATTGATTTGGCCGTTAAAACCGGCCAGGTGCCTCCGGAAATGGGCCTGAAAACCGCAGTTGCTTTTGTTTGATTTCCTGCCCAACTAAAAACCCCGTAAGGGGGTTTTAGTTGGGTCTTGTTGTTTACTGCTTATCGCTTATTACCCTATTGAGCGCCTTGGTAATCCTTGATTTTTTTCTTGAGGCGGCGTTTTTTTTGATTACGCCGGTTTTGGCGGTTTTATCCAGCGCCTTGTAGATTTGCGGCAGAAGTTTTCGCGCCTCTTCTGTTTTCTTTTGGCCAATCAAATCCCGCGCCTCTTTGAGCAGGGTTTTCATTTTTTTCTTTTTCTGCAAGTTTTTTTGCTTTCGCCTTACGCTTTGGCGCAGGGCTTTTTTGGCTGATTTAGTGATGGGCATGTTCGCTATCGCTCAAATTCAAAATGCAAAATTAAAAATGCAAAATGATAGAGCAAAATTCATTTTGTTTAGGATACCAAAGTTGCGCTGATTTTGCAATAGCGCAGTGTTAGTGGTAGAATAAAATCAAAGTTAACCTTTAATTATTTTTATGGACCATCAATTCAAGAAACCGTTTGGATTTAACGTTGAATCCAATGACCTGAAAGCTTTGCAGGAAAGAATTGCCAAGCTTGAAGCGCAGTTGGCGCAGGAAAAGCGGGAGGTAAGCCCAACGGAAAAAACCGATTTGGCAAAAAAAGAAATCAGCCAGTACATCAGGGAAGTCCAGCAAATCCCTGATTTTGCCCAGCCTCAAAGCCAGAGAGACGACGTTAAAGAAATAAGGCTGATGCCGCCGACCCAGCAGGTCGGGGCTTTGGTTTCTTTGGCTTTGGGAGACGGCCTGGCCAAAGCCATTGCCATTGCCATTGGTTTGGATAACCCGGCGATTTTGGACGAAATGCACGACACTTTGGTGGACAGCTATTTTGACCAGCTGGTCAAACTGGGGGTGATTAAGATAATATAGTGAGCAATAAGCAATAAGCAATAAGCAGTAAGCGATAAGCCAATAAGCTATGCCAAAATATCACGGAGAACAAATCCCCAACAAGGAGCAGGAAAAGATAAAAGTTTCCAAACTGCATTTTTTGATTCATCCGGGGTATGAACTTATTGAGGCGGCAAAGGCAGGCGATGATTTGGTTAAGCAGGACTTAACAAAATACAAAAAACTTCTTGATAGTTATATAACTGAGGCCCTGAAAATCAAAGAGAAAAACACAGAATTGCTCCTCCTTTTTCTAAGCGAGAACCGTGATTTTTTGAAAGGTTTAAATAGGGAAAAGAATAAATTTAATTTTGAGTTGATTAGCATGATTTTATTTGAGACCATCGACGCTCTTAGGGAAATTTTAGGGTCTCGTTTGATAGTTATTGCAGAAAATGTACCCCCGCTGTCCATTTATGCGATTCCAAGCAGGTGGCGGGATTATTTGAAGATGATACGAACCGTTACGTATCAGAATAAAAAATCAACAGATATGATAAAAGCAGTAAAACAGATAGCCAAAGAAAGGGGTTTTTATTGGGATGAGAATGTGGAAAGCGAGGCTTACGGCGAGTATAGAGATATTTGTGTTAAAGAAGGAGCAAAAAATTTGCAAAGGATGTTTGTTTTGAAGAAAGAACCCATTATTCGTGAGGAATTGACTGATATTGCTTGGGATGAAAAGGTTAAGGCAGATTAACTTAACCGAATTTTCATGCCAAATTTAATTTTTCCCATAATTTTTTTGGCTGTGTTCTGTGTCGTGGCAGCGGGGTTTGTGGCGCTGTTTTTGTCTTTGGCCAAAAAAAAATCACAGTGGTTTCTGCAAAGGGGAATGAACCTGGCTTTGTTTTTGGTTTCGGTGCCGCAAATCCAGCCGAAAGAAACGGAAAAGGAAATTCCCCTGGAAGTTGTATTGAAAGCAGCCGAACAGTTTTACTATAATTTAGCGGCTATCAGGGAGAAGAAGAAGTTTTTCAAGTGGCTGGTGGGCAATCCGTTTTTGGTTTTTGAGATTGCGGTTGACCGGTTGAGCGAGGAAATCTGTTTTTATTTCGCCTGCCCTCATTCTCTGGCGGGTTTGCTTGAAAAACAAATTCTGGGCTTTTGGCCAAAAGCCAGCGTTCAGCGTATTAAGGATTACAACATTTTTAATCCTTCGGGCAAATCCGTCGGCTCTATGGCTATTTTGGAGAGGCCGGGCGTTTTACCTTTGAAAACATACCAGGAATTAAGAATTGATCCTATTTCGCCCATAACCAGCGTTTTAACCAAGCTGGCAAAAGAAGGAGAGGGCGCTTCGGTTCAGGTGATTGTCCGGCCCAGGGGCAAGGGCTTGGCAAAAAGAGCCACCAAACTGATGGAAAACATGCAAAAGGGGGCAAGGATTGAAAAAGGCGTGGCTGGCTTTGAGTTTTATGACTTGGGCAAAACCGCCGAGATGCTCGGCTGGCAGAAAAAAGACAAAAATCCGCAAGAGGAAATGAAACGGCCGGAAATAACGGCCGTGCAGCAGGAACAAATGGCCGCCATAGGCAAAAAAGCCGCCCAGCCGGTTTTTGACGTCAATTTGCGTTTGGTTGCTTCGGCCGGCGACGAAGCAAGGGCCCAGACGATTTTGAAAGAACTGGAAAGCTCTTTTGAACAGTTTAACACCGTTAACCTCAACAGTTTGAAATTCAAAAATTTCAAGGGTTCGGCTTTGCGCAAGCTTTTTTACCAGTATTCTTTCCGGGTTTTTGACGACAGAAAAACAATGCTTTTGTCCGCGGCCGAGCTCACTGGTCTTTTCCATTTTCCTTTGTCGGAAATCGGCACGCCCCACTTAAAATGGCTTAAAGCGAAACAGGCGCCCCCGCCCAACAATCTGCCTCAAACAGGGCTTTTAATCGGCCGGAGCGTTTTCAGGGGAGACGAGCGGCTGGTGAGGATGATGCCCAACGACCGGGGCAGGCATCTTTACATTATCGGACAAACCGGCACGGGCAAGTCGGCTTTTATGAGAGAGCTCATCAGGCAGGATATGGAACAGGACCAGGGGCTTTGTTTTATTGACCCGCACGGCGATTCCGCGGAAATTTTGCTGGGTCTGGTGCCCAAAGAACGGGCCGAGGATTTGATTTATTTTAACCCGACGGATCCCCAAAAGGCCATTGGTTTGAATATGCTGGAGTACAATCCGCAATATCCGGAAACAAAAACGTTCGTCGTCAACGAGCTTTTGGAAATTTTTGAAAAACTTTACAACTTACAGCAGCACGGATTTGGCGGCCCGGTGTTCGAGCAGTACATGAGAAATTCCCTTTTGCTGGTAATGGAGCACCCCGAGTCGGGCAACACTTTGATTGAAGTGCCGCGGGTTTTGTCGGACACGGGCTTTCGGAGGTTCAAACTGCAAAGATGTCGCAACATCGTGGTGAAAAATTTCTGGGAACTGGAAGCGGAAAAAGCCGGAGGCGAGGCGTCTTTGGCGAATATGGTGCCTTATATCACCAGCAAAATGAACATTTTCATCGCCAATGACATGATGCGCCCGATTATCGCCCAGCAAAAGTCGGCTTTTGATTTCAGAACGATAATGGATGAGGGGAAGATTTTGATCGTCAATTTGTCCAAGGGCCAGCTTGGCGATATGAATAGTTTCTTGCTTGGTATGATAATTGTCGGCAAGCTTTTGATGGGTGCTTTGTCGCGGGCCGACGTGCCCGAATCCAGAAGGCGCGATTTTCATGTTTACATTGACGAGTTCCACAACGTAACCACCAAAACAGTAGCCACCGGCCTGGCCGAGGCGAGAAAATACCATTTGAATCTGGTTTTGGCCCACCAGTTTATCGGCCAACTTGACGAACAAACCCAAAAAGCCATTTTCGGCAACGTAGGTTCAATGCTGTCTTTCAGGGTTGGGCCTGACGACGCCAAGTATCTCATTACCCAGTTTGGCCCGGTGTTTGACGAAAACGACCTGGTTAATCTGGATAACTACAACGCGGCAATCCGGCTTTTGATAAACGGCGAAACCTCCCGTCCGTTTAACATTATGACAATGCCGCCCAAAAAAGACGATGAGCAGGCTGCCGGCTTAATGAAAGAATTGTCACGGATAAAATTCGGCAAAGACCGCCAAGTTGTTGAGAAAGAGCTGGCCGAGCGCTTGCGAAAAGAGTTTTAAGCCTATAATTATGGAGAAAATAAAATCTTCCGTCGGGAAGGCGCCAGAGCAAACAAAAACGCCTGACATTGAAAAGGATTATCAAAACGCCATTAAAGAGTTAAAGGATATCTACAAAAGCGACAGCAGGCTGACCGATTTTTTATCAAGAGTTTTAATGTTTGTGAGGGCGGGCGTTTTAGAAGATGCCGATGTTTCAAAAGTAACCGGTTTTTTGTGCGAAGACAAAACAAAAAAAAGATTGAGCGAATTCCTTGAAAAAGCCTCTCCTCTGGCCAAAAAAATCGTTGATTTCGTCTGGTCAAATCCGGCCGGATTTGAAAAAATAGAAAGGGATATCTTTAATCGCGACGGCGCGTTCACGCCGGTTAACGAGGTTTTGTCTTACGGGGTAGACGAAGAAAAATCTTTCTTGCATTTGCATGTTCCTCCCTGCAAAACGGTTCAAAACAAAGTTTCTTTGCTTAAAGAAGGCCTGGCAGAAATTGCCGAAGTTGTGCAGGATAACGAAAACATTGAACGGATAACGGGAACATCGTGGATTGTCGCCCAAAACCCCAATTTGTTGAGGAGATTAGGGTTTACGATTGGCGGGAAAGAAAAAACGTATAAAAGGCTTTTGCGCAGTTCTTTTTTGGGAAACGAAAAGCCGGTTGGCTCGGCTTTTATGGAAAGAAATGATTTTTTAGCCAGATATTTGAAACAGAGGAACAACTCTTAACTGTTTTTTCCCGATTTTTTGATTAAATCCCTGATATCGGCGGCGCGTTCAAAATCCAGGTTATCGGCGGCTATTTGCATTTCTTTTTCCAGCAATTTAATATCCTGGATTGCGGCGAATTCCATTAAAACTTGTTTTTCCTGACTGGCGAATTGCCAGTTTTTTATTTCTTTGGCAATGGCCTGGGGTTTAACACGGTGTTTTTTGTTGTAAATCAGCTGGATTTTTCTGCGCCGTTCAATTTCGTTTATCGCCGATTTCATTGAGCCGGTGATTTTGTCGGCGTACAAAATAACCCGGCCGTCCAGGTGCCTTGAAGCCCGGCCCATTGTCTGGATAAGCGTGGTTTCGTTTCGCAAAAAACCTTCTTTGTCGGCGTCCAAAATCGCCACCAGGCCCACTTCGGGCAAATCAAGACCTTCCCGCAGAAGATTGATGCCGATGATAACTTCGTACTCGCCGCTTCTCAGTTTGTTGAGGATTTCCGGCCGCTCAAGCGTTTTTATTTCCGAATGCAGGTATTGCGCTTTTATTTGCTGTTCTTTCAGATACCCGGCCAGTTCCTCGGCCATTCTTTTGGTCAAAGTAACGGCCAGAACCCGCTCGTTTTTCTGCCCGGCTTTTTTTATTTCTTCAATCAAGTCCTTTACCTGGTTTTTCGTGCTTTTTATCTCAATGAGCGGCTCTGACAGCCCGGTCGGCCGCACCAGCTGCTCAACCACCATTTTTCTTCCGGATTTTTCAATTTCATAAGGCCCGGGCGTGGCGGACATATAAATTACCTGTTCTGTTTTTTGTTCAAACTCGCTGAATTTGAGGGGCCGGTTGTCCAAAGCCGAAGCCAGCCTGAAACCAAAGTCAATCAAAACGTTTTTTCGGGCTTTGTCGGTGTTATACATCGCGTGCAGCTGGGGCACGGTTATGTGCGATTCGTCCACAACGACAAGCGGTGTCAGACTAGTGTCAGACATATGTCTGACACCGAAATAATCCAGTAAAGTAAAGGGCGGGGCGCCGGGCTTTCTAAATTCAAAATAAGCCGAATAATTTTCAATGCCCGAGCAGTAGCCCATTTCCCTTATCATTTCCAGATCATAATTTGTCCGCTGTTCCAGGCGCTGCGCTTCCAGAAGTTTTTTTTGTTTTTTAAGCTCGGCCAGGCGGGCCTGCAAATCGTTTTCAATGTTAGCTATGGCTATTTTTTGCCTTGATTCTTCTGAAACCCAAAACTTCGCCGGAAAAATCGTAAAACGTGGGATAGAATTTACAGAGGGGTCCTCTCTGTCAGCTGACAGAGAGGACCCCTCTGTAAGCTTTTCAATTTTATCGCCGGAAAATTCCACTTTTATGATTTTTTCACCGGTGGCCAAATAAATTTCCACTGTGTCGCCTCTCACCCGAAAAACTCCGGGCTTAAAGTCAAAATCGTTCCTTTGGAACTGCAAAGCGATTAAATGGCGCAAAAACCCGCTTCGCCTTATTTTCTGGCCTTGTTTGATTTCCAAGGAAACTTTTTGGTATTCTTCGGGCGAGCCGATGTTGTAAATGCACGAAACCGAAGCCACGATTATAACGTCGCGGCGCGAAAGCAAGTCCTGCACCGCGGCGTGGCGCATCCGGTCGATCTGTTCGTTTATTTTCGCGTCCTTTTCAATATAGGTGTCGGTTGCGGGCAAATAGGCCTCGGGCTGGTAATAGTCGTAGTAAGAAACGAAATAATGCACGGCATTGTTGGGGAAAAAATCTTTAAACTCTTGATAAAGCTGGGCAGCCAATGTTTTGTTATGCGATATAACAAGAGTTGGCTTTTGGGTTTTTTCAATTACATTTGCCAAAGTAAAAGTTTTGCCCGAGCCCGTAACGCCCAAAAGCACCTGGTCGCGGCAACCCGCTTTTATATTTTTTACCAATTGAGTAATCGCCTTGGGCTGGTCGCCCGCGGGCTTGAACTTGGAAATTAACTTAAACATGCTAAAATGGTTTATAAACTATGATAGCATATTTATCGGGCAATGTGATTGCCAAAAAGGACAATTTTGCCATTATTGAAACGCAGGGAGTCGGCTACGAGGTTTATTTCAGCCAAAAAACCGTTGGCGAATTGCCGGCGGCCGGGGAGCGGGCAGCCGTTTTCTGCTGTTTGGAAGCAAGCGAGCGGGGCGTGAAACTTTACGGGTTTTTGAGTTTTGACGGGCTTGAGGTTTTCAAAATTATCCGCAATATCCAGGGCGTGGGGCCCAGGGCGGCCTCGGAAATTGCCAGCACCTGTGCAATACAGGAAATTGAAAGGCAGATAAAAGACAACAAGGCTGATTTTTTGCGAGACGTGCCGGGAATCGGGCCAAAAAAAGCAGCCAAAATTATTTTGGAACTGTCGGGCCAGCTGGAAGCCGCCAAACTGGCGGGCCAAAAAAGCAAGGCCGAGCCCGCCCAAACAGACGAGGCGCTTTTGGCTTTAATGAACCTGGGGTTTGCCAAGCAGCAGGCAAAAGAGGCATTGGCGCAATTGCCCCTTGACGTCCAGGACGCGCAGAAAAAAATCGCCCTTGCCTTGAAAGTTTTGGGGCGAAAACCAAATTGATTGGCTTTCGCGGACAATTTAGGCGGAGCTCCTGCGGAGCCGTTAAAAATTGCCCCGGGATTTTTCAAAAGATTATGAAAGAAAAACAATCGTCTCAACAGGAAACGGACAAAACCGCCAAAAGGAAACTTGAGCATATAAAGATTTGCCTGGAAGAAAACGTGCAGTCAACAATGAACAACGGCTTTGAAAGGATAAGTTTCAAAAGCTCGGAAAAACCCGGGATAAATCCTGAAAAAACGGATATTGTTGTTTCTTTTTTAGGCAGAAAATTCAACGCCCCGATTTTCATAGAAGCGATAACCGGTGGAGCTCCGGGCACGGAAAAAATAAATAAAAATTTGGCAACGGCCGGCCAAAAACTGGGAATTGGCATGGCTGTGGGTTCGCAAAGAGCAATGCTGGAAAATCCGGAGATCGGTTATACATATCAGGTGCGGGACGCAGCGCCCGACATATTTTTGCTGGCTAATATCGGCATAGCCCAGGTGCTGCAATATTCGCCAGAACAAATAGAGAGTTTGGTTAAAGCGATAAAAGCCGACGGCCTGGCCGTGCATTTTAACATAAGCCAGGAAATGGCCCAGAAAGAGGGCGACAAGGATTTTTCGGGCATTTACGAGGCTCTGGCCAGGTTGTGTTTTCGGGCCAAATTTCCGGTGATTGCCAAAGAGGTTGGTTTTGGAATGACGGGGGATATGGCGAAACAACTGGAAAATTCAGGCGTTGCGGCAATAGACGTTGCCGGGGCCGGTGGCACGGACTGGCGCAAAATCGAGCTTTTGAGAAGCAATGAAATTGACGAAAATTATTCCAGCGAGGGCATACCAACGGCCTTATCCCTGGAACAATGTCTAAACTCGGTTAAAATTCCGGTTATTTCTTCCGGAGGCATAAGAACCGCAACGGACATTGCCAAATCCTTGGCAATGGGAGCGGCTTTGGCTGGTATGGCTTTGCCGCTATTGAAACCAGCCACTGTTTCGGCTGGCGAAGTTGTCAAGAAACTGAAAGAATATATTCTTGGGCTCAAAAAGATAATGGCCGGGCTCGGCGCTGAAAACATAAAAGAGTTGGGAAAAGTTATTCTTGAAGAAGAAATAAAAAGATAAAATGGCGCTCAATAAAATTTTCAGGAAAATCGCCCCGTATTTTTTGGTGTCCGCGTACCATTTCGCCTGGGCGTTTTTTGGCGCTTTGCTGTGCGGATTTCCGTCAAGAAAACTTTTTGTTATTGGGATTACGGGCACGAACGGCAAATCAACGACCGTTTTGATGATTTGCCGCATTTTGGAAGAAGCCGGATTTAAGGTTGGCTCGGTTTCTTCTTTGTGGGTTAAAATCGGGCAAAAAGAGCAACCAAATCCCTGGCACATGACAATGCCGGGCAGGTTCAGTTTGCAAAAACTGATGAGACAAATGGCAAAAGAGGGCTGCCATTACGCGGTTTTGGAAGTGACTTCCGAGGGCGTTTTGCAATCGCGCCACAAGTTCATTAATTTTCAGGCTGCGGTTTTAAGCAATTTGTCAGCCGAACACATTGAACGGCACGGCAGTTTTGAAAAATACCGAGAGGCCAAAGGAAAGTTTTTTGCGGCGGTAAAAGGAACGCATATTATAAACGCGGATGATGAAAACGCGGAGTATTTTCTGCAATTTTCCGCCAAGCAAAAGCTTCTTTTCTCTCTGAATCCCAAAATACTTAACACTCCGCTGCTACGTAGCAGCGGAGTGTTAAGTTATAGGGTGGTTATGGGAACAGGGGGAGCGGAAAATGTTGAAGAAAAAAACGGGCAATTATCATTTAATGTTGATTCCGTGCCGTTTGTTTTGCCTTTGATGGGAAAATTTAATGTTTATAACAGTTTGGCGGCGATTTGTGTTGGTGTGTCGCAGGGGATTTCTTTGGAAATTTGCCAGAAGGCTCTGGCGAAAATCGGGCAGATTGCGGGTAGAATGGAAATTGTGCAAAAAGAGCCGTTTCTGGTAATTGTCGATTTGGCGCATACGCCCCCGGCCCTTGAAAAAGTTTACCAAACCTGCCAGGCGATGTTAGGCCCTGGCAACAAAATTATCGCGGTTTTCGGGGCGGCCGGGGGCGGCCGGGACAAGTGGAAAAGGCCGGAACTGGGACATTTGGCCGCCAGATATTGCGGGGCGATCGTTTTGACTAATGAAGACCCATACGACGAATCGCCTACCGGCATAATTAACCAGATTGCCGAGGGAATGCAAGGAGTTAAACTCCTTGCAAGGTGCAAGGAGTTTAACTCCTTGCGAGTTTTCAAGATATTGGACAGGAGAGGAGCGATTAAAAAGGGGCTGGAACTGGCGCGACCAGGCGACATTGTTTTGCTTTTGGGCAAAGGCACCGAAGCGACAATGGTTTTTGAAAACGGCCGCAAAATCGCCTGGAACGAAAAAAAAGTTGTTGAGGAATCGTTAAACAATATTAACTTATGAGCGAGGCAAATTTTTTTAAAGAAAAAAGCCCGGAGGAAATTCTAAAAGCAAACGAAAAGCGTTTACGAAGCTGGGTTAAACCCTATAAACAGCCGGACAGTTCATTGGGCGCGGAAGATGATTTAATGCAGATTGCCAGAGTTGCCTTTCTTGACGCTATCAAAACATTTGATCCCAAGAAAACAAAAAGCAAAAATTTTGATACCTGGGCGTGGTTTTGCGTTAGAAAAGCGGTCGTGGGCGAGCTTCGCGAGAAAGGTGGGGGCCTTAGCGGGGGTTCGTCGGAACAGCGTGGTGATCCTGTTATTAAAAAAGCGCAAAATTTCGGCATTGACGTTAGCAATACGGACAAAGCCGTTCCTTCAAGCCCGGACGATTCTAGAATTCAGGCATTAGCCAAACACTTTAAATTAAGCCCCCAATCGGTCGCGTCGCGTCTTTTACTGGCGCAAACAAAGGAAATGGCAAAACAGGAGGTGCGCCTTGATAAGATTCCTGCAAGTGAAGTTTTTATTAGTTCAGGTAATAAAACAACGGGCAGAATAGAAGGCCAGGAAAATAATATCCTTTATAGCATAGGATTTGAAAAGCCAATTGACGACAAAATGGCTGACGAACAGTTATTGGAAATTATCAACGGGCTTCTTCCAAAAATTGAGAGTTTGGGTAATGCCTGAATTCTAGAATCG
>JAMCXQ010000012.1 GCA_023474835.1 Patescibacteria group bacterium
TTGATTCCTTGTCCGTCATCCCGCCCTTGAAGGCTTCAAAAGAGTTTCCAAACCCGGCCAGCGGATTTACAAAAAATCGCACGAAATAAAATCGGTAAGGAGCGGCTATGGCTTAGCTATTGTTTCAACCAATCAGGGCGTGATGACGGACAAGGAATCAAGGAAAAACAAAGTGGGAGGAGAAGTGCTCGTTGAGGTGTGGTAAGGCGATACGAATATAAGAACTTCTAAATTCATTTCATTCATTAAGAATTTTTAATATGTCCAGAGTCGGCAAAAAACCAATCGCAATCCCCTCGGGAGTGGAAATCGTCGTCAAGGACAACGAGGTTATTGTCAAGGGCCCGAAAGGCGAAATTAAGGAAGCGGTTTCCGCGGATTTTTCGTTTGAAATAAAAGACGGATTTTTGAACGTTTCTCCCAAGCGCGACATAAAGCGGCTTTGGCCGCAATGGGGGCTTTTCCGCGCTTTGCTGCAAAACAGCGTGACGGGAGTTTGCGAAGGCTTTGAAAAAAAACTGGAAATCCGCGGGGTCGGCTATAAAGCGGCCATTAACGGCGCGGAACTGGTTTTAGAAATGGGGTTTTCCCATCCGGTGAAACTGGCTGTTCCCCAGGGCGTTTCGGTTGTTGTGGCAAAAGATATGATTACGGTTTCGGGCATTGACAAATATCAGGTCGGCCAGCTTGCCGCCAATATCAGGAAAGTCCGTCCTCCCGAACCCTATAAAGGCAAGGGCATCAGATACTTGGGTGAGAAAGTAAGAAAGAAAGAAGGCAAGAAAGCGGGAGCGGCATAGAATAATTTTTAATTCTTAATTTTTAAATATGCTGAAGAAGCAAGAACAAAGAGACAGGAGGCATAAAAGAGTAAGGGCAAAGGTGAAAGGGACAAGTTCCGTGCCCCGGCTTTGCGTGTTCCGTTCAAACCGGCATATTTACGGCCAGCTGATTGACGACGCGAAAAATAAGGTTATTGTTGAGGCTATGGACGCCGGCTTGAAAGCAAAAGGCAAGGTGGCAAAAGCCAGCTCCGTGGGCAAGCTGATGGCGGAAAAAGCCCTGGCAAAAAAAATAAGCAAAGCGGTTTTTGACCGAGGAGGATATAAATATCACGGCCGAGTAAGGGCATTGGCTGAAGGCGCCAGGGAGGGTGGGTTGATTTTTTAAACAAAGTTGGTAAGCTTGTGATATTTATATCCGATAAGGAGGGGTCGGGAGGAACGGAGTTCCTCCCGTGGCGGAAACATTAAAACCGCAGGGTTTTAAGGAGAGGCGTTAGCCGCGACGGAGGATATAAATATCACGGCCGAGTAAGGGCATTGGCTGACGGGGCAAGAGAGGGAGGATTAGTTTTTTAATTTAGAACGCTTCGCGTTCGGTTGTAATGAATAATTATTTTATTCTTGCAACCACAATTTTCAAAATCTATGGAACAACAAAGGCAGGAAAGATTCAAAAGAAACAGGCGGGAATCGCAGGACGCCAAGCCAAAAGACGAGTTTGAGTCAAAGGTTTTGGATTTGGCCCGCGTGACAAAAGTAACGGGCGGGGGCAAGCAATTAAGGTTCCGGGCGGTAGTGGTGGTCGGGAACAAAAAGGGCAAAATCGGGGTCGGCGTGGCCAAAGGGGCGGATGTTTCTTTGGCGGTTGAAAAATCAACCCGCAAGGCCAGGAAAAATCTGATTGAAGTGCCGATGATCGGGCAAACGATTCCCCACGAGGTTTTCGCCAAATACGGGCCGGCCAGGGTTTTGCTGCGCTCCCAGGCAAAGGGACGCGGTTTGGTCGCGGGCGGGCAGGTGAGAGTGATTTGCAGTTTAATCGGCATAAAAGACGTGTCCTCAAAACTGCTTTCCCGTTCAAGAAACAAACTGAATATCGCAATGGCAACGATTGCGGCGCTTAAAAAATTAAAAATTAAAAGCGAAAAGCGGGAAACCGCGGTTCAAACAAATCATGCAGATTCACCAGTTGAAACAAAATAATAAAAGAAAAAGCAAAAAGCGCGTTGGCCGTGGCGGCAAGCGGGGAACTTATTCGGGCAAGGGCGTGAAAGGGCAAAAGTCCAGAGCGGGCAGAAAGCTTCAGCCCTCAATGAGGGAGCTGATAAAAAGATATCCCAAAGTAAGGGGCTACCGTCAGATAAAAAGGCTGCGGTTAACAAAAGCCGTCGGCTTTGACGTTTTGGAAAAAAATTTCCAGGCAGGGGATAAAATCACTCCGGAAATTTTGCTTGAGAAAAAAATCGTCAGAAGAATACGGGGCAAGGTTCCGCAGATTAAAATAGTGGCGAAAGGGGAAATGGCGAAATCGTTTGACATAGCGGGTTGCCGGATAAGCAAAAAAGCGGGGTTAAAAGTTAAATCATAATGTCTTGGTTCCAACAAATTATATTCGTTTTCAAGGACAAGCAGTTAAGAAATAAAATCATATTCGCTCTGCTGCTTTTGGCTGCTTTCAGGTTTATGGCCAATATCCCGCTGCCGGGCATTGATTTGGAAAACTTAAAAAGGTTTTTCGGCGAGAACCAGCTTTTCGGGCTTTTAAACCTGTTTGTCGGGGGAGCTTTGAGCAATTTATCAATCGTTATGCTGGGCGTTGGCCCCTATATCACCGCCATAATTATCATCCAGCTTTTGACAATGATTTTTCCGGCCCTGGAAAAAATGTACAAAGAAGAAGGCGAGGCGGGCAGACGCAAAGTCAACCAATACGGCAGAATTTTAACCGTGCCTTTGGCCATTATGGAGTCTTACGGCATGCTCGTTTTGTTGCAGAGACAGGGCGCCATTGCCGCGCTGTCGCTGGGGCAAATGGCAATATCCATACTTACCATAACAGCCGGCTCTTTGCTTTTGATGTGGCTGGGAGAGCTGATTTCCGAAAGGGGCATCGGCAACGGGGTTTCTTTGATTATTTTCGCGGGCATCATTGCCCGTTCTCCCGCGGAACTGGGGCAAATAACCCAAACCTGGGATTCAAGCCTTCTTTTTTCCTATATTTTGTTTTTTGCCGCTTCGCTTTTGATTATCGCGGGAGTTGTTCTGGTAACGGAAGCCAGGCGCAACATTCCGGTTTCTTACGCCAAAAGAATAAGAGGCAATAAAATGTACGGGGGGGTGTCCACTTATCTGCCCATAAACCTCAACCCGGCCGGGGTTATCCCGATAATTTTCGCTTTGAGCATTCTGCTTTTCCCGTCGATGCTTGCCAATTTTTTCGCCACCGCCAACAATTTCGTTGCTCAGGCGGCGAAAAACGTGGGGCTGTTTTTCCAGAACGGCTGGGTGCACGGCGCTTTGTTTTTCATTCTGGTGTTTTTGTTCACTTTCTTTTACACGGCGGTTACTTTCGACCCCAATTCCATTGCCACCAATCTGCAGAAAAACGGCGGGTTCGTGCCGGGCATCCGGCCGGGCTCTTCCACCGCGCAGTTCCTCAAAAAAATTCTTTACCGCACTTTGTTTTTGGGCGCCGTGTCCCTGGGGCTTATCGCCATTATGCCTTCAATCGTGCAGGGCATTACCGGCGTTAAAACGTTTGAGTTTTTGATAGGAGGAACCGCTCTATTGATTGTCGTTTCGGTTGTTTTGGAAACCTGGCGCCAGGTTAAAGCGCAAATGGAAATGAGGGAGTACGACCGCTATTAAGAAAAACCAAATGGCAAAAGCCAAAAATAACAAATTGGTGATTGTTTTGCTGGGCAGGCCCGGAGCAGGCAAAGACACCCAGCAGGAGCTTTTGAAAAAAAAGTTCGGCTTGACTTCAATCAGCACCGGTGATTTGCTGCGCCAGAGAGCCAAAATCCAGGATTTCACCGGCAAAAAAATCGGCCAGTGCATAAACTCGGGCAACCGCATGGCAACGCCCATTGCATTTTATCTGTGGATGCAAAAACTGGAAGAGTTCGCCAAAAAGCAAAACGTGCGCGGGTTCATCGTTGACGGCAGCCCCCGCACCGTCTACGAGGCGGAAATGCTGGAAATGGCCTTGGACTGGTACGGCTGGGCCAACAAAAAAGTGATTTATCTGTGGCTTTCAGCCAAAGAAAGCATGAGGCGGCTGACAAAAAGGCGGATTTGCCAAAAGTGCGGCGAAATTATTCCTTATATCGGCGATTACAAAAAACTAAAAAAATGCCCCAGGTGCGAAGGCAGCTTGGTTGCGCGAGCCGACGACACCAGGGAAGGCATTAAAAAGCGGCTTGCCTGGTTCAAAAAAGAAGTTCTGCCGGTTGTCAATTATTTCAGAAAACGGGGCGAGCTTCGCCAAATAAACGGCGAGCAACCCATAGAAAAAGTTTTCCAGGACGTTCTCGGGGCTTTGAAAAAATAAGCCCGTTTTTGTTTTATGATAAACATTTATTGTGAACAGGAAATTGCCATAATGCGTCATGGGGGCGGGATTTTGGCGGATATAATGGGGCAAATCGCAAAAGCCGTCAAGCCGGGCATTCGCACCGATTCGCTTGACGGGCTGGCCCGGAAACTGATTAAACAAAACAACGCTGAACCGGCGTTTTTGGGTTATCGCGGCCCCGACAAAAAAAAGGAGCCGGCTTTTCCCTTTGCGCTTTGCGTTTCAGTGAACAATGTGGTTGTGCACGGCCTGCCTTCCGATTATGTTTTGCAGTTAGGCGACGTCGTTTCCCTGGATTTGGGCGTGAAATACCAGGGGTTTTATTCGGATATGGCTTTGACGGTTCAGCTGCCAGCTGCAAGCAGCAAGCGGCCGGTTGATGAGTTTGAAATCGCGCGGCTGATTAAGACAACCAAAGAGGCCCTTAAAGAAGCAATCGCAAAATGCAAAATAGGCAACACTTTCGGCGATTTAAGTTTTACAATCCAGGATTACGTCGAAAGCCGGGGGTTTTATGTCGTTCGCGAATTGTGCGGGCACGGCATTGGCAGAGATTTGCACGAGGAGCCGCAGATTTTGAATTTCGGCAAAAAAGGAACGGGCGAAAAGCTGGCTTGCGGCATGGTTTTTTGCCTTGAGCCTATGGTTATGGCGGGCAAAAGCAAAGCGAAAAAAACAGTTGACGGATTTGGTTTTGCCACCGAGGACAATTCCATTGCCTGCCACTTTGAACACGCGATTGCCATAACCAAGACAGGGCCTTTGGTTTTAACCAAAACCAACCGAGTTGGTTGAAGCAACAGTTCTGCAACACTTGGTTTTAGAGCTGTTTTTTTAACAACAAAACCACTCATATTCCACCGAAGGGAGGTGAAAAAGATGAAGTGGTTGAAAGAGATGTGCTTGGCCTTCGCGGAATTTTTCCGCGAGGTCGAGGGAATGGAGGCCGGGCTCACACGAAGCCAAAAAATCCTGCTGTGGTTTATCAGCAGGAATTTTTAGGGCGGCGGGGGTTCGGCCCCCTTTTTGTTTTATGGGCAATTCTGCTATAATAATCACAGAGGGGTCCTCTCTGTAATTATTCCTATGAAACAAAAAAACTTGTGCGAATTAAGATACGATCCAGTGAACAGGGATTGGGTGGTGGTTGCAAGCCACAGAGCGAAAAGGCCGCGGTTGAAAACAGCCAACAAAGCATTGGGAGCGGGCTGCCCGTTTTGCGATTATTTCAAAAACCCCAAATTCAAAAACAAAAACATAATTTCTGTACCCAACAAATTTCCCGCCTTTTCTCCAGTTGGCCGGGGTCTAACCGCGGCCAAACTTGTCTCGTCGGGCTTGTTTGAGAAAATGCCGGCCGTTGGTTTCCACGAAGTGGTGATTTTAAAAGACCACAGCCAGGTTTTGGCTGATTTGCCGAAACAAAAAATAAAAGAACTGCTCGATGTTTACCAAGGGCGATATCTGGCATTGGCAAAAGAAAAATTCGCCAATTATATTTTTATTTTTCACAATCAGGGCAAAACAGCCGGCGCTTCCATTGGGCATCCGCACTCGCAGATTATCGCCGTTCCTCTCACGGATTTTGATTTCCAAAAACCGCTCAAAACATCAGCCCAATACTTCAAGGAAAAAAACAGGTGTTTGTTTTGCGACATTATCGGCCAGGAAACAAAGGCAAAACAACGGATTGTTTTTGAAAACAGCGGCTTTGCCGCTTTTTGCCCGTTTGCGGGCAAGTTCAATTATGAAGTTATAATCGCCCCGAAAACCCACCAGTCCCGTTTTGAAGCGATAAGCGACGACCAAAAAGACGCGTTGGCTGAAATTTTGAAAGCGGTTTTGTCAAAAATTAAAAAAGGCCTGAAAAATCCCGATTACAATTTTTATCTGCAAACCGCCGGCTGCGACAGCAAAAATTATTCTTTTTTCCACTGGCATTTGACTATTTGCCCGCGGCTCAACATCCAGGCCGGCTTTGAACTGGGAGCCGGTATGGAAATCACGACCGTGGCCCCGGAAGCGGCCGCGGAGCATTTAAGAAAAGTGAAGCTATAAAATGAAAAAGCAACTCGGACAATTTTTTACCGCCGACACTGGCCACATTTCATATATTGGCAACGGAGCGTATTGTTATTCAAATTCAGCCGCTATGCTTTTGGCTTCCATTGGCGAAACAGTATCGCCGAATCTTATTGAACCGTTGACCGGAGTGGGATTAGGGGCGAGCTTCGGGAAAAACGGCCTTTTGTTTTTCAGCCACCCTAATTTATTGCCTGATTTGGGTATAGGCAAGGCCTTGGATATTTTAGGTTTCAGTTATCAAGCGAAATCAAGTCGGGTAATAAACAAGTTCCCCCTGGAAGAATTAAAAAGAACATTGACCAAAGAAGCCGTTATTCTTGGGCCTTTGGATATGGGTTATTTGGCCTATAACCCAAACCACAAACTTCTGAAAGGAATTGACCATTTTGTGTTGGCTTATGGTATGGAAGATGAAAGTATTTTTTTGCACGACCCCGCGGGGTTCCCTTGTGTAAAGTTAGATTTGCAAAATCTCAGAAAAGCTTGGGTAGCAGAGCGTATATCTTATCGTCAGGGTTATTATCGTTATATTACTTCTGCCAAACAAATAGCGGAAAGGAACAAAAACGATATTTATAAATCCGCTTTAAAATTTTTTCAACAGATATACAAACGAAGTAAAAATACAGATGTATTAAATGGAAGCGAAGCCATTTTACATTTTGTTAAAAAAATTAAAACAGGAAAAATATCAAAAGCGCAAAAAGAGCATCTCACCTTTTTCGCTTTTCCGTTGGGGGCGAAAAGGGCGCTGGATTTCAGCAATTTTTTTACTTTTGGCGATAAAATTTTATCCAAATTGAAATATCAACAAGCGAAACTTTTCGGTGAGGCGCAAGCGGCGGCAATGGGAAACAATTCATTAGAATTAATCGCAGTTTTAAGCGAACTGGCGGAAAGTGAGAGAAATATAGAGAAAATAATTATAGGATTAAAAATAAAATAGCTTATGGTCGGCGAGCTTAAAAACTTTGCTTTTATAGATAGTCAGTTGGAAATTTAGAAGACATTTGGATTTTATGAATGATTTAAAGATTAAAGTAGGTTTTTGGGAAAAATAAAACCCCACTGAAAGGCGGGCTTGTGTTTTCTGCGTTTGCTCGGAAATACAAGAGGACAAGTTCTCTTGCATTTCGCTCGCTTCGTTTGAAAATAAAAAAGGGGTGTTGTTTCCGGGACGAACTCGCAAATCTTTTCCCCTTCGTGATATTTTGATTATAGCTGCTTTGAGTTGTTTGTCAGGCGGTGCACCGGCTTCGGTAAAAAAGCGTCAAAAAACGATATGAAAAAACTAATCATTGCCAACTGGAAGTGTAACCCCGCGAGCTTCAGGGAAGCGCAAAAAATGTTTTTGGCGTTGAAACAGG
>JAMCXQ010000010.1 GCA_023474835.1 Patescibacteria group bacterium
GAAAAACTCATGGTGAAAACATCCTTTCAAACTTTTGACATCATCGCCCAACCGCAGAAAATTGCGAATTTTTTCAGCACTATTTTTCCCGGCTACGCCAAACCCCAAAACTATATTTTCTTCACCTAACGTCTTCCCTCCTAATATAAACGCGCCCTGTTCGGTTTCTTTATCCAATAACTCGCCAACGGCAAAAATCATGTTTATTGATTGCCACAAAAACCAGTAGGGGTAAACTTCCATGGCCTCAATCAAACCGTCCAAGACCTTATTTTTCCGGTCCGGGGAAAGTTCGTTGCCCCTGATATCTTCGCCGCCCTTCCGCATATTGATGCACCCTGCTGCCTGCGGCCCCATTTCAACTTCAATGCCATATTCGCTTTTAATGAATTTTATTTTCGCTTCAATGGATTTTTCCAATTCATCGCCGAACAATGCCTCGTTTATTTCTTCTTTTAGTCTTGGCTTAAGTTTTGGCCCGTCATTTAAAACTTCCACTCCTGCAGCGAGAATTCCCCAATCTCTGGCGGTTTTCAAAAAATCCCGGCGCGTCATCGGGGCTTTCGTGAAAAGTTTCTTCCAATGGCTAAAATGTCCGCTTTTTTGTTTTTCGCGGCCCGCGCCTTCGCTTGCCCCTCTGTCCGCACTCTTTTCTGCGCTCATAATCTTCTTAATTTTTAACTTAATTCTTAGCGGTTTATCTTTGACTTTATCAAAAACCTGGCTGACTGGCCCAAATCAATAAATTCGTCGGCAACCTCTCTCAATGCCTGGGAAGTTGTTTTTTCAAAAGCCATCACTTCAACCCGCTTGCCCTGATTTTTCAGATAATCCACCAGGGGAATAAAATCGCCGTCGCCCGAGCACAAAACAATCACATCTACCGCCGGAGCCGTTCTGATGGCATCAATAACAATGCCCACGTCCCAGTCCGCCTTTTTCTGGCCGTCGTAAAACTCCTGCAAATCCCTAACCCGCATTTCAATACCCAAGTTTTTCAGAGCGTCAAAAAACGGCTTTTCCTCGCCGGTTTTGGTACGAACGACGTAAGCGAACGAACGCAGAAACTTTCTGCCTGAAACCGCCTGCTTTAACACCTCCAAAAAATTAACCCTGGCGTTGTGCAGGTTTCTGGCCGAATGATAAAGGTTTTGCACGTCAATCAAAACCTCAACTCGCTGGTCTTTGGGTTTTATAAACATATTTACGCTTTTAATCCCAGCTTTTTCACGACTTTTTCGTATCTTTTAGCGTCGTCTTTCGCCAGATATTTCAAAAGCCGCTTTCTTTTAATGACCATTTTCAGCAAACCCCTTCGGGAGTGCTCGTCTTTGGGGTTTTTCTTTAAGTGGCTTTGCAGCTGCTCAATTTCGCCTGAAAGCAAAGCTATCTGCACGTCGGCCGAGCCGGTGTCGCTTGCGCTTATCTGGTGTTCTTTAATCACCGATTGTTTGTCTATTTTTTTTGCCATAAGATATAAACTCAAAACCGCAACCTAAAACCAAAAAACTGAAAATTCGCTTTTGTTTTTGAATTGCGATTTTGACTTTTAATTTTTCATTTTCAATTTTTAATTTGTTTTGTGCCCCCAACAGGGCTCGAACCTGTAACCTTAACTTTAAGAGAGTTCTGCTCTACCGATTGAGCTATGGGGGCTCAAAGGCGACTGCTCGCCTTTGAGCGGGCAGTTTAGGCAGAGTATGTGGACGAAGTCCACCGCTCTGCCGTAAAAAACTGCCCGGGGGCCGCTCGAAATATATATTTACCTTGCCGAGCGGAAAGAATGAATAATGTCCCTGGCTGGTTTTTAACGCCCCTCAATGGGCTCGGGGCTGAAAAACCCGCTGGAAACAAAACATCGTTTCCAGCCCAGGGATACCTTAATTTATTTACAAAGTTTAATTTAATGCAGGGCTATTGACACGATTATTGAAAATGCTATCATACAATCACTAGACGTGGAGCGGATTCTATATGAGTCCGCTCCATTTACTTTTTCTCCATCATTAACCTATATTTTAGATATTCAAAATCTCTGAAATTACTGCCAGCTAATTGTCTGATTTCCCTTGCTGTTCTCGGCCCCCGGGCTAAAATGATAACTTCTTTGCCTTGATTTTTCAGGTATTTCAAAACCGGCAAAAAATCTCCGTCGCCGGAAAGAACAACGACTTTGTCAAAATCATCTTTCTCTTTCATTAAATAAAAAGCCATATCAACATCGCAATTGGCTTTTCGTTTCGTCGCTCCGTCGTCCTGCTCGAAAAGTTTTACTGGTTTCAAACAAAGCTCGTAGCCGAACTTTTCCAATTTCGCATAAAAATGAACTCTTTGCAAGTGCCGGTTTAACAATAAAAGCATTGCATCGTTCATTTCATTGCCGCGCTCTTTTATTAAACCCGTTAAATATTTCTTCAAACTTTCAATGGGAACCGTTTCGTTTTCAAGATAATTAAAATCAAAATTGTGTATTTCCACGCCGCCAAAATACAAAGCTCTTGATATCTGGTACTTGCCTTTCAAATAAGTTAAAAGCTTTTGATAATCTATTTTCCAGCCCAAGCTTTTTTCGCCCCCATAAAAAAGGTTTGAAGCGTCAATAAAAACAAAAGTTCTCATTCTATAAACACATGAATATGTTTTTAATCGTTTTTGGATTTTGATCAAGAAAATAAACTCTACGGCGTTGCGGACCCGGGCTCGGCCGGAAAATCCTTGGGCAGCTCCACCGCGCACTTCACGCTGAAAATTCTGCCGTTTTTGAAAACGTCTTTTATGGGCTCAACGTTGGCCGAACCGATAATGGTCAGGAAAAACCCCACAATCATAAAAGCGCCGTAAATGAGGAAAAGCCCGATAACCACCATTTTTAATATTTCCCTGCCCCGGCCCACAAACCCGGGCTTGCCGCCGGCGAAATAAAAGAAAACGCCTGCCAAAACCAGCATAAAAACCGTAATGATAGGCAAAATACTGACAAACAGAAAATTGATGATGTTGTTTGCCATTATGAAAAAATGGCAAAGCTGGCAGTGAAGAAGCGCCGAAGAAAGCACGCGGCTGTCTCCCGCGCACCTGCCCTTTGAGCTGTCCCAGGTGCTGTCAAACCACACTTGCTTACCGCAGGGCACCAGGCCTTCGTAGCAAATGTTATGTTGATATGTTGGATTGCATATCTGGTCGCTTTGGGATTGCCACCCCACCTGGCCAGCCGAATTAACCCCGCAAGCCGGATAATCCCCGCCAGTTGCGGCCTGGCTCGCCTGCGGCGCAAAAACTGCCACAGCGCCAGCAACAACCAAAAACAAAAACAGTTTTTTTACCATAAACTTGTTTGAACTTTTCAGCTCTTTTCACATTCGCATTATAACTTAAAAAAAATAAATCCTCAATGTCTTGCATTATGCCATGCCTGCAATGAGCAAAACGAATTGTGCCTCCGGAAGGAATCGAACCTTCATCATTAGTTCCGAGGACTAATATTTTGTCCATTAAACTACGAAGGCAACCAAACCAATTTTAGCAGAACAATTGAAAAAAATCCATTTTTAAGCCATAATAAGATAATTTCATTTCATGAACATTCCTGAAAAAATCAAGAAAATTTTGGCAATCCTGCAAAAAGCCGGCTATGAGGCCTATATAGTCGGCGGGTGCGTGCGGGATTTGTTAATTGGCAAACCGCCGGCCGACTGGGACGTCACCACCAATGCCAAACCCCAAGAAATTGAGGGAATTTTCGGTTCGGCCGGCTATAAAACCGTTTACGAAAACGATTTCGGCACGGTAAGCGTTCTGCTTGAAACAAGCGACCCCAGTTTGCGCATCGTTGAAATAACGCCGTTCCGCATTGAATCAAAATACACCGACAAGCGCCATCCCGACAAAGTGCGCTTCGCCGAAACGCTGCAGGAAGACCTTGGCCGTCGGGATTTTACCATAAATGCGATGGCGATACAGATTAAAAACGGCAATTCAAAATTAAAAATTACGGATTTGTTTGGCGGACAGAAAGATTTAGAGAATAAAACCATCAGAGCGGTCGGCGAGCCCGAAGAAAGATTTCAGGAAGACGCTCTGCGCTTGATGAGAGCGGTGCGGTTTTGCTCCGCCACTGAACCGGACAAAATGTGGCAAATTGAACCAAAGACATACCAAGCAATGGCCAAAAACTGCGATTTATTGAAGCACATTGCCCAGGAAAGAATAAGAGACGAGCTGATAAAAATAATCCAAAGCAAAAACGCGGCCAAAGCCATTGAACTTTTGCGCAGAACCGGCCTTTTGCAGCATGTTCTGCCCGAGCTTCTGCCTGGTTTCGGCGGCTTGCAAAACAAGCACCACATTTTTCAGGTTTACGAGCACGGGCTTTTGTCGCTGCATTTCGCCTGCCAGAAAAACTTTTCTTTGGAGGTGCGCCTGGCCGCCCTGCTGCATGATATAGCCAAACCGCAAACCAAAACCGGCAAAGCCGGAGACCTTTCTTTTTACAACCATGAAATCGTCGGCGCGAAAATAACGGAAAGGGCCTTAAAACGGCTCCGTTTCACCGCAAAGCAAATCGCCAAAATAACAAAACTTGTAAGATTCCATCTTTTTTACTACAATGTGGGCGAAGTAACCGAAACATCGGTGCGCCGGCTATTGAGAAAAGTCGGCCAGGAAGACATAACCGAACTTTTGCAGGTAAGAATGGCCGATAGAATCGGCTCGGGCGTGCCCAAGGCCGAGCCGTATAAATTAAGGCATTTGAAATACTTGTTCGAAAAGGTTTCCGGCGACCCCATAGCCCCGAAAATGCTCAAAGCCAACGGCAATGACATTATGCAAATTCTTGGCATTAAGCCCGGGATTAAGATAGGACAGATTTTATCAATCCTTTTGTCCGATGTTTTGTCCGATCCTGTGAAAAATGACCGACCCCATTTGCTGGGAAAAATCAAGGAGCTCGGCTCCCTGGAAGAAAAAGATTTGCAGAAACTGGCGCAAAAAGCGCAAAACGAAATTGAACAGATAGAAACCAAAAAAGACGAAATGACCAAAGCGAAATACTGGGTAACCTGAAAATCGCTGGGGCAGCGATTTTCAAATTTTTAATTCTTAATTTTTAATTTTTAAACAATTATGGAACAATTTACAGAAAAAGAAACAAACAACGAAGAAATACAAAAAGTGAAAAAAGGCGTATCCCTTTTGTTTAAACTATGCGAATATGAACCCTCTTTGGCGGATTGGCATTTAATTAATTCTATAATTCCAGAAATAATAAAAGACGAAAAAGAATTGAAAAAGCAATTGACGCCGCAACCGGTATATCGTTTGAAAATGCCGAGGCCGAATTAGCAAAAGCCCAAAACGAAAAGAAACGAAACGAAATAAGAAAAAGGGGATTAAAAAACTTGTATTTTGATATTTTTGCGGGCAGCGGCGAATATGGGTATGAAACATTTGTACGATTTATGCAAAAAAGATTTGGCGTGCTTGATTTTGAAGGTTTTTTCTATAATCTATGTATGGAGCGAAAGAAAGAAGACACTCAAATAAGTTACGAAGGGGCTTGGAAAATGGTGGGACAAATGATGAAAAGATGGCGCGAAAAAGAAGAAATGCTGTGAATTTTTAACGGAGCGTAGTGCAACAGCAGCATACACCCCTCGGGCGGGTGCAATCTGGGTGCAATTCCCAGCGCTCCGACAAATGGAAAACGTTCAAAAACCAACTGACGAACAGCTTGTTTTTTTGTATCTCAGGGGCGACGAGGGGGCCCTGGAGGTTTTGATAAACCGCTACTTGAAGCCAATTTACAATTTCACGGGCAGGCTTGCCGGCAGCGCAAAAAATGCGGAAGACCTGACCCAGGAAACATTTATCAAAGCGTGGCGCCATCTGAAAAAACCCGCCCTGAGTATGTCGAACGGGTTCAATCCCAAAAAAGGAAGCTTCAAAAACTGGCTTTTCCGCATTGCCAAAAACACGGCGATTGATTTTTTGAAAAAGAAAAAAGAACTACCCTTTTCCAGTTTTGACACTTCGGGCGGCTTCAATATTATCGCTGATATGGCAGCCGACCCCCTGCCCCTGCCCCAGGAAATGGCCGAGCAAAAAGAAACAGCGCAAAAACTGGCGTTGTACATAAAAAAACTGCCGAAAAACCAGCAAATCGTTTTGCTTTTGCATTATAACGAACATTTAACCTTTCAGGAAATCGCTGATTTGCTCAAAAAATCCGCCAATACCGTTAAAAGCCGGCACTGGCGGGCGCTTGCCTCGCTGAAAAAACTCTTAGTTAATTTGACAATGCCGCAAAAAAATATAGAATAAAACATATGATTAACGTAACCGTGCCAAAAACAGAATATAATCTTTTGAAACAACAGGCGGCGGCTTACCGTCGTTTTGTCGCTCAGGTTTTTGAGAATTTCCTGACCGATTCGGTAAAAAATGTTGTGGATGATTTCCGCCAGACCGACCTTTACAGCGATAGTTTTTTACAAGACCTTGAAGAAGGTTTGGCCGATTCTTCGTATTTGCGAAAATATGATTATCAAGCCCCTAAAGCCACGGTTAGGAAAATTTCTCGCCGAGCGTCGGCTCGCCCAAAAATGGCTTAAAATAAAATCTCTTTTTGAGGATAATCCACGCCACCCATCCCTGAATGTTGAACTTTTGGAGCCGAAATGGCGGGGCATTTATTCATTGCGGCTTGATAAAAAATATCGGGCTTTGTTTTTTATTGACTCGGCCGGTATGGTTGAAATTTTGCAATTCACCAAACATTACCAAAAAAGCTGATGTTCCTGTTTTTGTTTCTTAACCCGCGATCGCGGGTTTTGAGTTATATAAAAGTGCACCAAAAACGATTTTCAATCGTATAAATAATATAGGCAAAGGTCGGGAAATCCCCAAGCGGCTATTGGCCGCTTGGGGTCAACATTTCCAAAACTCTAGCCTTTATTTTTGTCAAACTATGGACATTTGCGAAAAGCTTTTTGAAGACGGCGCTTTACCAGAACCGCCCCGGCAATTAGCGGAAAAAATAATGTGGGACATCCGTAAAGCGAAAAAAGCGCGTTCAATAAAACGCCTGGTTTTGTTTTCTTTTATTCTGGCGGGCTCAATTGGTGGTTTTGCGCCAGTCGTGAAAACCGTGCAAACCAGCGCCAGCCAGTCGGGCTTTAACCGGTTTTTCCCGCTTTTATTCTCGGACGCCGGCCTTGTGCTGCATCACTGGCAAAGCTTTTCCGCAGCTGTCCTGGAATCGCTGCCCGTGGCGGGCATTGCCGTTTTTCTGGTTTTGGTTTTCGCTTTTTTACAATCAGCCAAATTTATTGCCAAAGACATAAAATCAATTTTTAGATTCTCAATTTAATTTAATTAAAAACTATGATTTGCGAAAAATGCGACAAAGTTTTCCGGTCAAAGCCGTTCAAAGCGATTGTCTTTTGCCTGCTGTGCCTGATTGTTCTTTTGTTCGTTTTCAAAGCCGGCCTTATTGTCGGCTTTAAAAAAGCCGGTTTTTCCTACAAATGGGGAGAAAATTACCACCGCAATTTTGCCGGACCAAAAAACGGGTTTTTCAACGCTTTCTCGGACCGTGAGTTTACGGAAAGCCACGGCGTTTTCGGCCAGATTATGAAGATCGAAACAGCTACAAGCTCTGCCACCTCAACCATAGTAATGAACGGCCAAAACAACACGGAAAAAATAGTTTTGGTCAACGACAGCACGGTTATCAGACAATTTGCAAACAACGTCGGGATATCCGGCCTGAAAACCAGCGACTACATCGTGGTTATCGGCGAGCCGAACGCCGAAGGCCAGATTGAAGCCAAGTTTATCCGGCTGGCTCCTCCGCCCCAGTCAATGAACCTGCCCGGGCCGGTGATGATGAGAGGATTTTGGAGATAAACGTAAAAAATATGGCAAAAAAATTTCTCAGCCGTCACAAATTTTCGCTAATTGTCGTTATTTTAATCGTTCTGGCAATAGCGGGCTATTCGATTTACAAAGTTGAAAACGCAAAAACAGCCAAAGAAACAAGATACGTTTTGACGGCCGTTGAAAAAGGAACAATCACTTCCTACGTGTCGGGCACGGGCCAAGTTTCCGCTTCCCAGCAGCTGGACATAAAGGCAAAGGCCTCGGGCGACATTGTTTATCTGGCTGCGAAAAACAGCCAGGAAGTGAAAGAAGGCGCTTTATTGGCCCAGCTTGATTCCACCGACGCCCAAAAGTCCGTGAGGGACGCCCAAACCAATCTGGAATCAGCCGAACTTTCTTTGAAAAAACTGAAAGAACCCGCTGACGCCTTGTCGCTTTTGCAGGCGGAAAACAGCCTCCTCCTGGCGCAGGAAGCAAAACAAAATGCCCAAGACGCTTTGAACAAGGCGTACGAAGACAGTTTCAACGATGTTGCCAACGGCTTTTTGGATTTGCCGACTATTATGACCGGCCTGGAAAACATTTTCTTTGAAAAAACCCTTGACCAAAACCAGGAAAACATTGCCTGGTATGTTAACCAGGCCTCACCGACAAACAAGGAAAAAAACAAAGCCGACCTTTACAAAAACGATTTTTACGACCTTTACCAAAAAGCCGTTTCCCAATACAACAGCAACTTTGAACATTACAAATCCGCTTCCCGCTCGTCCGGCCAGCAGGCAATTGAGGACTTAATCAACGAAACATACGAAACAAGCAAAACGATTTCCGACACGGTCAAAGCGGCAAAAAACTACGTTGACTTCGTGGAGAACGCAATGGAACAAAGAAAATCAAACATTCCCGCTTTGGTGGCAACCCATCAAACGACCCTGGATACTTATACGGGCACCATAAACGGCCGCATTTCCAATTTGCTGGACGCCAAAACCGCGATTGAAAACAGCAAGCAGACAATAGCGAACTCCGACCAGTCAATCGCCGAGAAAATCGCGTCGCTCGCCAAGCTGAAAGCCGGAGCGGACGAATTGGACATCCAGTCCCAGGAGCTGAATATCCGGCAAAAAGAGAACGCTCTTGCGGACGCCCAGGAAAAACTGGCTGATTATTTTGTGCGGGCGCCCTTTACAGGAACCGTGGCCGCGGTAAACGTGAAAAAGGGCGACCCGGTTTCCAGCGGGACCGTAATCGCCACCCTGCTGACCAAACAAATGGTAGCGGAAATAACCCTCAACGAAGTTGACGTGGCCAAAGCGAAGGTGGGACAAAAAGCCACATTAGCTTTTGATGCCCTGCCGGATTTGACTTTGGCCGGGCAAGTGGCGGAAATTGATTCAATCGGAACGGTATCCCAGGGAGTCGTTTCTTACACGGTTAAAATAACTTTTGCCGCAGCAAACAACGGCAATGACATAAAACCGGGAATGAGCATTTCAGCCAATATCATAACCGACATAAAAACCGATGTTTTAATGGCGCCGAACTCCGCGGTCAAATCGCAAGGCAGCAACAGTTACGTGGAAGTCCCCGAACAAACGGAAGACCAGGCGCAGCTTATTGTCAATGCGAACGGCGTTGTTCTGGCCCAACCGCCCAAACAACAGACAATTGAAACCGGAATTTCCAACGATACGTACACGGAAATAGTTTCGGGCCTGGCGCAGGGCGATTTGGTGGTGTCGGGCACCGTAAGCGTTCAGACCTCAAAAACCGCCCCTGCCGGCGGGCAGCAAAACTCGCTGTTCAGAATAGGCGGCGGAGGCAGATAGCTGTCGGTACCAGGTACCGACAACGTATATTATGATTGAATGCCGCAATATTTCCAAAATTTACCATTCCAGCGATATTGAAACCGTTGCCCTGAAAAACATAAGTTTTGTCCTGAAAACCGGAGAGTTTGTGGCGATTATGGGCCCTTCGGGTTCGGGAAAATCAACCCTCATGCACATTTTGGGATGTCTGGACACGCCCACAAAAGGCGAATATTTTTTGGACGGAAAAAACGTTTCCCAAATGTCCGACAACGAACTGGCCGACATCCGCAGCCGGAAAATCGGATTTGTTTTCCAGTCGTTCAATCTTCTTCCCCGCTCCACGGTTTTGCGCAATGTGATATTGCCGCTGATTTACAACAATGCCCCCAAAGCCGGCCGGCTGCAAACCGGACAAGCGGCTTTAAAGGCCGCTGCTTTTCCGGACCAGTTCTGGGAGCACAAACCCAACCAGTTGTCCGGCGGAATGACCCAGCGGGTTGCCATTGCCCGCGCCCTGGTCAACAACCCCTCCCTTATTTTGGCCGACGAGCCGACCGGAAACTTGGACACCAAAACAGGCGAAATAGTTTTGGCCACGTTCCAAAAACTTCACCAGGAGCAGGGCCGGACAATTATTCTAATCACCCACGAACCCTACGTGGCCGAGCACGCCGAAAGGATTATTAACATAAAAGACGGGGAAGTTGTCAGCGACAGCAAAAACCCCAACCGGCGTATAGCCGGCCGCCAAACTTTATAAAATGAAAACAACGGATATTTTACAGGAAGTTTATTCCGCTTTAACCTCCAACAAAGTAAGGTCGGGCCTGACGGTTTTGGGTATTGTCATCGGCATCGGATCGGTGATTGCCATGGTTTCCATCGGCAGCGGAGCTGCGGGGTCAATTGAAACCAGCATCCAGTCAATCGGGTCAAACCTGGTAATGGTGATGCCGGGGTTCCAGCGCGGAATTGGCACCCAGGTTTCGGCCGGCCGCGGTTCAGCCCAAACATTAACTCAGGAGGACGCGAACGCCATTGAAAAAGAAATTACTCTGGCCAAGGCCGTTGCTCCGGAAATATCCAGAAGATATCAAGTGACCGCCAAAGGCAAAAATACCAACACCCAGGTTGTGGGAACGGTTGCGGGCTATCCCGAAGTGCGCAACGTACAGATTGACACGGGAACTTTTATTTCCGACCAGAACGTGCGCGGTTTGTCCAAGGTGGCTGTTTTGGGCCCGACCACCAGAGACGACCTTTTCGGAACAGGCGCGGATCCGATTGGCCAGATAGTCCGCATCAATAAAGTGGACTTCAGGGTTATCGGCGTTACCAGATCAAAAGGCGGCACGGGATTCGGCAGCCAGGACGATATGGTTTTCGTGCCTCTTTCCACTGCCCAGCGGTTTTTGGCCGGCGACAATTACGTGACAACAATCAGCATCGAGGCGGACAGCCAAAAAGATATGGCGGCCGTTGTGCAGCAAACAACCGGCCTGCTGTTAGCCAGGCATAACATTTCAAACCCCCAGCTGGCTGATTTCCAGGTATTAAACCAACAGGACATCGTGCAAACCGCCTCGTCAGTCACCGACACGATGACCATTTTACTGGCCTCAATAGCGGGGATTTCCCTTTTGGTGGGAGGCATCGGCATTATGAACATGATGCTCACCGCTGTTACCGAAAGAACAAGGGAAATCGGTTTGCGAAAAGCAATCGGCGCCAGGAAAAAACACATAACTCTGCAGTTTCTGGTTGAAGCGATAGCTTTGACTTTTTTGGGCGGGTTTCTGGGCATTGTTTTGGGCTGGCTGACAGCATTCCTGGTTTCGCGTTTCGCAGGCATCGCCACGCAGGTTTCAGCGCAATCAATTGCCCTGGCTTTCGCCATATCAGCCGCCATTGGCATTGTTTTCGGCTATTATCCGGCCCGAAGAGCCGCTTCGCTCAACCCGATTGAAGCGTTAAGGTACGAATAAAATCAAAAAAAATATGAAACAAAACAAATTATTGCTCACGACCATTATTGTCGTAATCGTTTGCCTGGGAGCCGGCTTTTTTGGCGGCTGGCAATACAGTAAAAAAGCCGGCAAAAATTCCGCGGCCTTCGGCCCCAGCAGCCCAATGGCGCAGCAGCGGTTTCAGCAAAACAACGCGGCCGCGGGCAACCGCGCCTTTCGCGGGAACAGCGGCCTTGTCAACGGCGAAATAATCGCCAAAGACAGCCAAAGCATAACCGTTCAACTGCGCCAGGCGGGCCCCAACGCAACCGGTTCGCCCAACAGCACAGAGGGCTCCAAAATTATCTTTTTCGCGCCAACAACCGAAATAAGCAAGTTCGTCGCCGGATCAACCAATGACTTGCAAATTGGCAAACAAATAACGGCAAGCGGATCAGCAAACCCCGACGGCTCCATAACCGGCCAGACAATCCAAATCCGCTGAAAAGCCCTTGCTTTTTTGAAAAAAATGGTTATACTGAAAACCATAGGCAGTGTTCTCAATATCCGCCCGCCAAAAGCGTAAAAGGCGGAGCTCCTTAGCCATTAAGATATGCCAAATATCCAAGGAGGGTCGGCTGGAAAGCGGCAAAATCCAGCCAAGCTTGAAGTTTTCTCAAGCCCGCGCTTGCGAGAGGTCGAACTGCTCAATTATATTATTATTCCAAGGTAAAAAAATGGCTAAGAAGTTATACGTTGGCAATTTATCTTACGACACCAAAGAGGACGGCTTGAAAGCTCTTTTTGCAAAAGCCGGCCAGGTGGAAAGTTGCCAAATTATCACTGACAAATACTCGGGCCGTTCAAAAGGCTTCGGATTTGTGGAAATGGCGAGCGACGAAGAAGCGGCAAAAGCCGTGGAAATGCTCAACAATTCCGAACTTGACGGCAGAAACATCACTGTTGCTGAAGCCAGGCCAATGGCCGACAGGCCGGCCGGGGGCGGGTTCAACCGCGGCGGCGGATTCCGCGACCGGGGCGACCGGGGCGGGTTCAACCGCAATCGCGACAGCCGAAGCAATGACCGCTGGTAATTGTCATAGATAACATCAAAATCAAAAACCCCTGTGCGCGCAAAGCGCCTCAGGGGTTTTTGATTAAATCCACAGATTATCCACAGGCTTTGCAGAAGCAATAAACGGGTTATACTTAATATATGCAGTTCAAAATCCTGAAAAGCTCAAAAAAATCGCTGGCCCGGCTCGGCGTGATAAAAACCAGCCACGGAGAAATGCTCACTCCGGCTTTTTTCCCCGTGGCAACGCAGGCCTGTTTGAAAACCCTGACCTCGCAGGACATACAACAAATCGGCTTTCAGGGAATTTTAGCCAACACCTATCATTTGCATTTGCGGCCCGGAGAAAAAATAATTAAAAAAATGGGCGGTCTGCACAAATTTATGAACTGGCAGGGAGTCATTGCCACGGACAGCGGCGGCTTCCAGGTTTTCAGTTTGGGCAAAGGTATTGAGCACAAAGTCGGCAAAATTCCCAAAATCTCCCCCAAAGCCCGTTCCATAAAACCGTCTCTTAATTTTGACGATCGCGAAAATAAGAAGATGGTAAAAATTACCGAAGATGGGGTTTATTTTCGCTCTCATTTGGACGGCACAAAACATTTTTTAAGCCCGGAAAAATCAATTAAAATCCAGCAGGATTTGGGCTCGGACATAATGTTCGCTTTTGACGAATGCAATTCGCCGCTTGACGATTTTGAACAAACCAAAAAAGCAATGGAACGGACGCATTACTGGGCAGAACGCTGCATAGCAGCTAAATTAAAAATTAAAAATGAAAAACTAAAAAATAAAGGGCAGGGGCTTTTCGGCATTGTCCAGGGCGGAAAATACAAATCATTGAGGATGCAAAGCGCGAAATTCATCGGCGCGCAAAATTTCGACGGCTTTGGAATAGGAGGTGTTTTCGGCGAGTCGTACGGCGATTCAAAAAAGAATTTAATAAAAGCTCTTAACTGGATAATGCCTTTTTTGCCCGAACAAAAACCGCGCCACTTGCTGGGCATCGGACATTTGGACGACATCGCAGCGGCAATCAAGGCCGGCATTGATTTGTTTGACTGCGTTCACCCTACAAGAGTAGGCCGGCACGGCATTGCCATTACCTCGCAGGGCGAATTGAACTTGAACAAACCGCTTTTCACAGCTGACAAAAAACCGCTCGACCCCAAATGCAGCTGCCCCACCTGCCAAAATTATTCCCGCGCCTATATTTGCCATCTTTTCCGGGCGGGCGAAATAACAGCAATGCGTCTTTTAACCTATCACAACCTCTGGTTTTTCAGGCAATTTGTTGATAATATAAGAACGGGAATTAAAAACAATAAAATTTAACAAAAAAATTATGAAAATAAAACGGCTAATCGCTCTTTTATGCGTGTCTTTGGGCATATTTTTTACGGGAATGCTGATTTTGAATTTCTGGGGAGTTTTCACTATCCAGGATAATTCTTTGGCTGGCAAATTAGTGTTCACGTGCGGCGCTTTGTCTGCGGGCTTTTTGGCTCTTTTGGTTGTTTTGAAATTAATGGAAGATAAAAAATAGAAAATTAGGAAGCCGGGCTCGTCGTATAGTGGTAGTATACCGCATTCGCATTGCGGGGACGGGAGTCCGATTCTCCCCGAGTCCACCATCGGAACATTACAAAAACATGGAAAAACCATTAGAGATACGCCAATTTTCTAAAAAACAGCTAACCGAAGACAGACAAAAAACGGCTGTCACTGCCAGACAGAGCCGTTTTGAATATTTTAACCAACAACGCAATCTAGAAGAAAAAATCACAGCAATTAGCCAGGAAGCCACAGGGCATCAAGCCAGCTCGGAGCAAATTGCTGAAGAAATTTCTAATATAGAAAACCAAATCAATCAACGCGCCGATACCGCGTTGAGCCGGTTTTTACGGCGCTTAAACCTACCTAATAAAAAAACGGAAAAATTAAAAGCATCACTCAAAAATAAAAAGATTGCCGGCGCGGATTTCGCTCGGCGCCACCAGGACGCCCAGGAATTAGTTGAACAGCTGCAGGCCGCCAAAGCCGATAAAACCAAGTTAGCAACCGCTAAAAAAACAATTAGCGATTTTTATCAGCAAACGCAAAAGGCCTGGAATGAATACTTAAACGAAGAAAAACAAAGAGAGGTAGTAAATGTTGTCAAAAAATATCAAGTTATTGTAGTTCACAGCCTCCATCCAAACTGGGTACCGGGCGAAACTTCCTTACTTAATCAAGGCATCAACTGGCAAACTAAACTCAAAATCGCTTTAGCCCTTGAGCCCAATATTGCTGTGTCTACTATTAGGGCGGGTGATAATTCTTCCAATCTCATAGCGCGTATGGGTTTAATTATTAAAAGCGGCAAAATAACGCACGCCTACCATCAGGATGCCGCCACTCAAGCCATCACCTTGAAGGCACGCGCTACTCCTATGGCTGGCCTCCGCGGCTCAACTGGCCCGTGGGGCGTTCCGGAAAAAATTACCGAGCAGATCGAAAAAGCGATTACTAATCGCGCCCCGCATAGTTACAACGAGCTGAACATTGAATCCTGGCAAACTGCCGGATTTTATTTTTGTGTTGATGACAAGCAAAATTACTTGGGGAAAAAGGGTTATGAAGATTTAGTTGATTTAGACGAAATCTATCAGGCCATTCAAGAACTCAATTTGCCGCTTTATATAATGAAAAATGGCGAGTTGCACGAATCAAAATATCATCCCCAATTAAAACAACCCTACTTAAGGGATGCTGAAGAATTTTTGAACAACATAACGGGCAGAAAGTTAGCCCCCGAAGAAGTGTTAGATAGCCGCTTCCAAATATCAGAAGACAAAAAAGAAGTCATTAAACAAGAATTATTTACTGACCCGCCGTTTCGCTGCACTTTTCCGGAAGCCGAACATATAAAATCTAAATTGTGCGGCGAAGAAGCGTATGTTATTATCAAAGCGTTAAATAGCAAAAACACATTAACTGGTGAAATAGTTGACAGCCAGATGTTCGTTAATGATGTTGTGGGTTTTAGGGCAAATCCATTAAACACATTGAGCAAGAATTTGTCGGGCGAAACATTTAGAAAAATCGCTGAAATCAAACAAATCGGCAATCGGCCCTTGCAATACTTCGTGTCAAATCAGGGCACTCTTTACAAAAGACAATGGTCGGGCCAAGATAAATGCTATTACTTGAACGAAGAATCCAGTGAAAGATTAGTTCATGATTCCTTGACGATGGCGGAATTATCGCAATTGTCAACCGCTGCCGGAAAATGGCGGAAGGAACGTTTAGCCATCACCAGCTTTGCCAAGTATTTAGAAGCGATTAAAAATAAAATTGAAGATTTGTTTGAACAATATCAACAAGCCATTGCAGACAATCAGCCAAAACAAATTGCATTTTATAAAGACAGAATCGATAATTTCGTTTTTCATGTTTATGGAATTAGCGACCGGGCACGCCAATGCCAGGACAACGAAACTGCCGAGGCCGCTTTCAAATTAGCCAGCGAATTTATGCCGCCGGAACAATATCAAGCGCTTCTCAAAAAACGGTTTGACGATAATGGCCAATTTCTCATCACCGAAGCAGACCTGGCATAAGTTGGTTAATCAAAAAATTTCAAACTGGCCCGTAAATATACCACATTAAAATAGTTATGAAAATAATCTTCATTGCCGGGCCGTACATCGGCGACGGCAAAGTTGAAACCGTTGAAAAAAACATACGCGTTGCGGAAAAATACCAGATCGCCCTGGCAAACGCCCAGGTCGGTTTTTTCTGCAGCCACAGCCACACCGAGCATTTCAGCACCAAAAAAGGAGCGACCGCTCCGGAAAGCTTTTACCGCGAGCTTGATTTGGAATTTCTGCGCAAAGCCGCCGATGCCGTTCTGGCGGTGCCCGGCTGGGAAAACTCAAAAGGAACGATTGAAGAAATAAAAACTGCCGAGCTTCTTGGTTTGCCTGTTTTTTACCCCAAATCAAGCGAGCCGAAAGACTTGGCCCAAATCATTGAGTGGCTAAAAAATTGACGCACAAACAAAAAAAGGTATGATGGAATAAAAGTCAAATAACAAAAAGAAAAAATTATGTTATTCAAAAGAAAAGAAAAAACCCCCAACCCCGTACCTGAGCCCGAGTCAGGACAAAACGTTCTTGATAAAATTGGCAAATTTGAAATGGGAATAAGCCCCAAATCAAGTATCGATGAGCTAAAAAACAGGGCAATGTCCCAAGAACCTATTTTTTTCACGATAGACGAAAAACAAAAAACCATCGTTTTATCCGAAGAATGGCCAAAAAACCCGGCTTCCATTACTGGCTCGTGCGCCTTAAGGCCCGTTGCAAAACACGGAACAACCCGCTATTATCAGCTCGTAATGACAGGCGGCCTTGACAGCGATGAAAACGAAGTGCGCCTTGACCCCAAAACGCTCAATGCTTTTGCTGAAAAATTAAGCGGCTTGTTCGGACTTTCCATAACAAGAACAAAGATTCTTGGCGAACCGCCGCAACAAAAAATAAAACATCGCGCCGGACAAAACCATAGTACTGAAGCAAGGGCTTAACATCCAAAAACAAAACCCGGCCTGTTCTATGCCCAGCTGGTAAGAGAGCCATAAAATAACAGGGGGCTGTCCCTGTTTATTAGTGAATTATACCATAAAATGCCATCTATTCACTAAAGCTTGACGTTTTTCAGAAAATATGTTATAGTTGTAACCAACAAGAACACGAATTATGGCGACCACAAAACCAATCCAAGAAAAAATAAAGGCCCTGAAAGCAGATTTTGACGCCTTGCGCAAAGGCAAGGAATCGCTTTTGATTATGATTGCTGAAGCTGAAGTTCCGGAAGCAGTGTATAACTCCAATGCCATTGAAAACTCTACCCTCACCCTAAAAGAAACGGAAAAAATTCTTTTAGATATGGAGTTATACACTGCTTCCGGGGTAAGAGAAGTTTTTGAGGCAAAAAATCTGGCCAGAGTGATTGGCTATATCCGCAACAAATCCCAGGAAACGGAAATCAATAAAGAATTGATTTTGCTTTTGCACCAGATGCTTATTGGTGGGATTGACGATAATATTGCCGGTCGTTTCAGGAGAAACGGCGAATATGTCCGTGTGGGCGATTATGTGGCTCCGGGGCCTGAAAATGTTGAAAAAATGATTGACGGAATAATTACTGAATACACCAGCAACTTGTCATCGTACTTTTTAGATAAAGTCGCCGGGTTTCATTTGGATTTTGAAAATATTCACCCCTTTGTTGACGGCAATGGCCGCATTGGCCGCATTCTTATTTGCTTTCAGCTGCTGCGGCTGGGTTTTCCGGTGGTTATCATACGCGATAAAGAAAAAAAGGCCTATTACAAAACATTTAGTGATTACCGGGATAAAGGCAATACCAAACCAATGGAAAAAGTGATTGCTCTCGCTCTGGTGGAGTCGCTCCACAAAAGAATAACGTATCTAAAAGGAGAAAAGATTGTTAAACTTTCGGATTACATTAAAACAAATGAACTGTCGGCTTCGGCAGTGACCAACGCGGCACGGCGCCAAAACATCCCGGCTTTTCGTGAAAAAGGAGTTTGGAAAATCTCTGAATGTTTCGCGTATAATAAATGATGAAATCCTCAGCCGACAACAAGGTTACGCCTAAAACAAAAACCAGCATGTTCTATGTCCAGCTGGTGAGGGAGCCGTGATTTTCCACAAATAAACATCGCTACTATTGACTTATCAGTATAGTGTAATACACTAATAATATGGATATTAGCCAACTTACACAATTTAATCCCTGGTGGACAGAGAGAATGGTGCCAGCAGCTTTGTTGGGTTCTCAAAAAAGACCTTATTTTGATTCAGCCAAAAAAAATTTAGAAAATAAGTTTATCATTTTGCTTTATGGGTTAAGAAGGGTCGGCAAAACCACCATTCTTTACCAAATTATACAAGAACTTTTGAATAAAAAAGTTAACCCGCTTTCTGTCCTTTATTTTTCGTTTGACGAACAAACTGCCAACATCAAAGAAATAATCTCTTTGTACGAAGAAAAAGTTATCAAAACAAAAATAAACAATGGAAAAGAAAACTGTTTCTGTTTTTTTGACGAAATACAAAAAACCGAAAACTGGCAAAACCAAATTAAAATCCTTTACGACACTCACCCCGGCTTAAAAATTTTCATTTCCGGGTCGTCTTCTTTATCTCTGCAAAAACAGGCCAGTGAAAGCTTGGCTGGCCGGCTGATTGATATTCTTGTCAAACCGCTCGGCTTTGCGGAATTTCTTGAATGGCAAAACATCAAGATCAACCTTAAAAATCCTGAAATTTACCAAACCACGGCCCAACCCCTGCTTATGGATTATCTAAGGAAAGGCGGATTTCCCGAAATCACCGGGGAAAAAGACGATGGGCTGATAAAAACATATCTGAAAAACGCTATTTTGGAAAGAATTTTTTATCGCGACCTACCCCAAGAATTCGGGCTAAAAGACATTGAACTGCTCAAAACCCTAATTGAGCTTTTTGCCAAACAGCCCGGAATGATTGTCAATATAGAGGGGCTGTCCCGCGACTTGAAACGAAGCAAAATCACAATCGCCAATTATCTTGAATATCTGAAATACGCGATGCTTATTAAAGAAGTTAAAAATCTCCGCCCCGGATTTTTGACAACCTCGCGCAAGGGCAAAAAAATATACCCCTCAACTACCGCCCTGTGCTTTGTGTTCCAAAATGACTTTTATGGCGAAACCAATCTCCAGCATACAGCTGAAACGGCAGCGGCCAACCACTTAGATGCCCAATATTATTATAAAAATGGTTTTGAGGTTGATTTTATTCAAAAAACCAACGACCGAATTTTGCCGATTGAAATAAAATACGGCAAACCCGACCAAAGTCAGCTTGCCAAGTTTCAGAAAAAGTTTAATGTTCAAAAATCTGTTTTAGTCACCAAAGACTGTTTCCAACCGAATCAAAACGGCATTGATTATCTGCCTCTTTGGCTTTTCCTTGCCTCTTGATAATTATACCGACCAAAACCCAGCCAATTCTATGTCCGGCTGGCGAGGGAGCCATAAAGGATTAAAATTGAAAGCCCCCACCTCGGCAGATACCGAGGTGGGGGTTATGGTTTCATAGAGGTGTGGTCTCTGTTGGCTTTTATTCAATTGGCTCGCGGTAGGTGTCGGGGCCGAATCTTCGCGGCCGCTCTGTTATTTTCGCCTCTGGTGTTAGTTCCGACGTTGTCTGTTCTTCCGGCGCTGTTTCTGCTGTTCCCTCTGTTGTTGCCGCCTCTGCTTGTTCTGGCACCAGCACATCTTGCTCCACGGGCTTAACTTCAGCCAAAACAACCACCCGCTCATACAAGTCCTTGGCCAATTTTTCCGCTTCATCCGGCCCTAACCCAAGCTTTTCCCGCAAAACAGCGCTGGCCTCCTGCTGGGTGATTTCCTGGCGAACTATTTTTTCTATGAAATCAGCTACCAAACCGTTTATACTTTCTTTACCAGCCAATATATTTTCTAACATCTCGCCATCTGTTTCAACCAAACCATATTTCTGCAAAATATCCTTCATTAAAGCATTGGCGCCGGTGGAAAAAATAATATTGTAATTTTGTTTATTATCCATAATTTTAAACAGCTTTTTCCTCCAAGGAATAAATCTGGTTTATAACTTGCTGAACCCTCCTAATCCCCGCAGTGTCCCCCGCGCCTTCTATTTTCGCGATTTCCTTTTTAAGAGCATCAAATACGTCCGATTTTTCTCTTTCTCCCGCATCTTTTCCTAAAACCGCCCTTACTTCTCTTTTTGTCCAATTATCTAATTTGCTATATGCTCGCGGACTAATTTGCAAAACTAAATTGGCCGCGGCCGCAACATTTTGCGCGGCAACCTCTTTGAAGCCAACCTTATCCATTATATCTTCTGGTCGCGATTTTTCAATCACATAGGTTATTGTCTCATTCCTCGCTCCATCTTCACTTGCCCCTCTTGAACGCGCTTCTTCAAATATTTTATCTTCAATAATATGCGCCAAGTCCAGCCTGCCCGTTTCTATTGTCTTTAAGATATTGTTGCCTTTTTCGCCGCTTTCTTTCAAAAATTTAATCAGGTCTTCAGCTTTTTCCCCGCTGAAATTAAATTTACCCTCTTTGGCTAATTTTTCTATGGCGCCTAATTTCATTAGCATTTCACCCATAGTTTTGGCTTCTTTTTCCGCGTATTGCGTAATGGTTGGCCAAGAAGCTTTATCTATTGTATCTTCTATATTTTTTTCTGTGTATTCACGATGGAGCGCGGTATAAAGATCTTCTAACCTGCTAACCTCATTTTGTGCCGTATCAAACTCTCTTTGTTTTTGTTCTAAATCTCTGGACAGTTCTGATTTTTTTTCTGTCGTTGTTGCCGCGTCCCTGTCTTTTCTTGCTTGTTCTTCAGCTAATGTCACATCTTGCAGTTTCTTGCTCGCGGTTTGTCTGGCGTCTTGGATATTCGCGTCAATAGCCCCATGGACGATGTCTCTGTTCTGTTTGCTAGATATTTGGTCAAAACGATTCAACCCATTTGAATCAAACCCCATAGCAACCTCTTCTACAAACTTCGGATCAACTTTTTTCATTGCTGCCCACAACATATTGCTCTTGGTAGCATTATCTTGTCTGTTGGCATATTTAACGCCAACTTCGTGTTTTGCCATTTCCTCAGCCATAGCTGCCACCTCGCTCGCATTCATTGGAGTTTTTGATGACATAATTATTTTTTCTTTAAAATCTTCATTTTCATCTAGATATTTCCTTTGTTTTTCAGGCAATTTGGCAACTAATGCGTCTTGCTCGTCTTCTTTAATTGAACCAAAATTGCCAGCCAATAAGGTTTGCGCTAATTTCTGGACATCCACATTGAATAAATGCGCCAAATCGGGCCGGGTTTTCTGCAATCCTTTAATGTCGTCCAATTTATTTTGTCTCTTCATAAAGCCAATGACCTCTTGCAAAACAGCGTTGCCTTTTTCTTCAAAGTTCAAGAAATCAAGATTGCCGTCGTTGATAAGTTTCTTAATGGCCCCGCTTTTTCTGCCCATATCTTCTTCATTAAAGGGATGGCTGCTTGCCAAAGCTTCTAATTCTTTTGTTGTCATATCTTCAAGGGGCATTCTTTTAAGCCGGAGTTTGTCCAAAATAACGGCCTTGCTCCTCTTGGCTTCGTGCCTAACAACGGCGCCTTCGGTAGCCAAACCCATTGTGCCCTGGACAACTTTGCTTTCTTTGACTTTTTCGTAGCCCTCTTTTGTTTTTGCAAAACCCCTTTCAACCGCGCCGGTTGCTTTCATAAACCAATTCTTTTGTCCTGTTCGTTCGCTCTCTGCCTTGGCGGCCTGGTAACGTTTGCCAATTGCTCCGAATCCCTTGCTGATGCCGCCAGCTGCTAGGCCCCCGGCTAGCCCGCCAGCAAAAGAACCGGCTGCACCGCTGATTTTGCCCGGCACGCCTTTTACTTTATTGACCACTTTGTTTGCCGCGCCAAGAATCAAACTGGAGCCGGCCACATTGATTTTTTTGGTGAAAACATAGGCCGCGTACATAAAAGCAGTGGTAACTATTATGGGCATCAACTTAAAAAACAATCCCGCCAGCCGGCCGGGGTCGCTATCCTCAAAAGCCGGAGCTAATTTTGTTTGCAAATCAATGGCAACACGGAAAAAGTGCTGGGCCAAATAAAGCAGAAAAGCAGCGGGCAAAGCAATAAAAGACCAGGAAATAAAAGTATCCCACCATTTTTTATAGTGTTTTTGGGTTTGCTCAAAAATACTGGCAAAAAAAGCAAGGGGTGAAATAATTACCAAAATCCAAATAACAAAATAGCGCATCAAGAAAAGAAGTCCGAAAATAATTAAAATAAAGCCGGCTAACAGCGTAACAAAAGTTGTCAAAACAAGCTCCCCCATTTTGCTTGGCGAAGAAATGACATTTAGCCCGGCCGTGAATATGGTTGCCGCAATAGAAGGCCTGTTATCGTTTAATGTTGTTATAAATTGGTCAAAACTGACTTGGGACATAAAAAAATTGGTAACAATATTTGCCGCGTCAACAATCACTCCGCATATTACCGGCGTGAAATTGATAATCAAAGCGATTAATAAAAGCCGGCTGAATGTTTTCCAGGTTTTGAAATTGCCCAGATTCAAAGCAGTTGCCAAACCAATGTAAGCCAGGCCTAAAATGAAAAACATATTGGTTAAATCGCGCAAAACCGTCCAGCCGATTTGAATGATAAGGTTACTGTTTGGATTAGTGAAAGAAAGGCCAAAGGGATCGCCAATAGCCCAACTAAATAAATGATTGGCAATGGCTATCCAGGCATAACATAAAGTAAGGATTAAACCGGACATAACAGCAATGCTTGCCACCTTGGTCAATACCCCCGCTGCCAAACTCACCCCCGCGCCTATTGCCGCTGGGATTAAAATAGCTGCCACGGCAAAAGCATATGCCTGGTGCAACGGTAAACACAAACAAAACAAAACCGACACGCCCACAGCAAAAATAATTTTCTTGCGCGTGAAAGGTTTTTGGGATACACGAAAAGCCTTGGCAAATTTTTGCCAAATGCCTGACACAAAATTGTGCAATTCAAAAAGCATTATAATATTATAACTCTTTCAACAAAAAGTGAAAAGCCCGCAGCCAACCCATACGCATCAAGTGCGATCGCACTTGATGCGTATACCTGCAAAAATCACCGCAAATCTTTGAGGGAATGAAGGAGTTTTGCTTTGTCTGACAAAAACTCTTGCCGACTCCCGTTTATTTCATCAGCAACGTCAAGCGAAATGACCAATTTCATCCATTGTTCAACTGAAAGAGTTTCGGCGCGCCGGGACGGGCCGATGTTGTTTTGTTTGAGCCATTGTTCAACTTTGTCGCGCGGCATTTTCAAACCCACGCTTAAATTGCCCAGCAGCTGCTTTCTGGGATGGCTGAACCCGGCCCGAACAACTTCCTGAAGATGCAAGGAGTTAAACTCCTTGCAGGAAGCAAGGAGTTTAACTCCTTGCAGACGCTTGGGCTCTATGCGCAAAATAGCCGAGTCAACTTTGGGCCTGGGCCAAAAAGCGTCTTTTTTTACATAACCGACAATCTTCGGCTCGGCCAATGCCTGGCAAAAAACCGCCAGCTTGCTCATTTTTGGGGGAGCGGCCGCAATTCTTTGTCCCACTTCTTTTTGCAGCATCACCGCCATTGTTTTTGGCGGATTTTTCGCCTGCAAAAATTTCATTATCACTGCCGCGGCAATGTTATAGGGCAAATTGGAAATCATTTTGTAGCTGGCAGCTGGCGGTTGGCAGCCAGAAGAAAGAATATCTTGGTTTATTATTTTGACATTTTTTATGTTGTTTTCCCGCAAAATCCTGCCGAGCAGCTCCGACATTCTGACGTCTTTCTCGACAACAACAACCTTTTTTGCTTTATCAGCCAGCGGAATCGTTAAAGCGCCCAAGCCCGGGCCCACTTCAAGCACCGTGTCCCCGGGCCCGATATGAGCGGCGGCAATCAGCCCGTTCACCACCAGACGGCTAACCAAAAAGTTCTGGCCGAGCCGCTTTTTCGGCTTTATACCGCAGGCCGACAATATTCTTTTCGTTGTTTGATTCGACATAGATTTGGCAAAGGTTCGGACAAAACGATTTCTGTGGAAAAACACTTGATTTTATGACGAATTCCTGGTAAATTGAAAGTGTTTCGGGAGTAAAACATTAATTGCCCAAAAGGCAATTCAAACATATTCCTAAACGCTCACAATCTGTTTTGTTAATACTGCGGAGAATAGCCAGGTCTCCGTTTTTGTATTTAATTTTGGCCGCTTTTTTGGTGGCGGTGGCTGCGGCTTTGCTGATGAACTGGCGGGAATACAGTCTTTCCAAAACCAACAGCCAGCCGGCTGTTTTCAGCGATTCGCAATTCTTTTTTGCTGTTTCCGGCCCCAAAACCTGCTCGGCCGCAAATTTCAGCGTAGCGCAGGAATCTTTTCTGGAACCAGCCGCTCCGGCCTATTTAATGAGCGGACGCACCCTGACCTCGCTTGGCTTTGCCGCGGAAAGCGACGCAAAAACCAGCGAACGCGCCGATGTTGAAGAATACATCGTCGAGCAAGGCGACACTTTGGCTTCGTTGGCGGAGAAATTCGGCATTTCCAAAGAAACAATAATGTGGGTAAACGATTTGGGCAAAAATTCCGTTTTGAAACCGGGCCAAAGCTTAACCATATTGCCCGTGTCGGGCGTTCTCCATTTGGTGAAAAAAGGCGACACAATGAGCGAAATTTCCTCTCTCTACAAAGTGCCCTCAAAAAACATACTGCAGGCGAACAATTTTTCCGACAATGACCCGATTTTCCCCGGCGACCTGCTGGTTATTCCCGGCGCTAAACCGCCCTCCAAACCGATTCAATACGCCCAAATCACTTTGCCGCAAAGCTATTTTATGTGCCCTCTCAGCTCGCCCGCGCACATTTCGCAGGGACTGCACTCGGTAAACGCCGTTGATTTAAGCAACGGCAAGTGCGGCGGCCCGGTTTTCGCCGCGGCCGGGGGCTTGGCGCAAAGAACCGGTTTTGGTCAGCAATCGGGAAATTTCGTAATGATTGGCCATCCCAACGGCGCGGTTACTTACTACGGTCATCTGGCCAGCATTGCTGTTCGGGCCGGACAGTCAATTGACCAGGGGCAGATAATCGGCTACGTGGGACATACCGGCCACACAATACCCGACGGGGCCGAAGGCTGCCATTTGCATTTTGACGTGAGATTTGCCACAAACCCTTTCAGCCGCTATGCTGCGGGCAGCACTATCGCCAGATAGGTATTTCAGGGACTGCCCCCGCCCGATTCTTTCAAACGGTAATTCAACGCTTCGGAAACGTCGGTAAAAATAATCTCATCTCTTCCTTGCAAATCGGCAATAGTGCGGCTGGTTTTCAAAACCCGGTGAAAACCTCTGGCTGACAACCTGCCCGAATCAACGTATTTTTGCAAAAGATCGCCTGAGGCGCTGTCAATTTGGCAGTGTTTTTTTATTTGCTCCAAACCCATTTCCGCGTTGGTCAAAAGACCGCAGTATCTCAATCGTTCCCGCTGGATTTGCCGCGCTTGCTTTATTCTTTCTTTTATTTCATCGCTTGTCTGGCTGATGTCCGTTTCCACCAAATCCTCGTATTTCACCGGTGGCACCCAGCAAAAAATGTCAAATCTGTCCATTAAGGGCCCGGCCATTTTTTTACGGTAGCCGCTGATTTGGCTGGCCGAGCAGGAACACTCGCGCTGCCGGTCCTGATAATAGCCGCAGGGGCAGGGGTTGGCCGAAGCTATTAAAGAAAACTTCGCGGGCAAAGACAGGTTTGTTTTCGCTCTTTGAATTGAAATTTTGCCTTCTTCGATGGGCTGGCGCAAACTTTCCAGAACGTCTCTGTGAAATTCCGGAAATTCGTCCAAAAACAAAACGCCCCGGTGCGCCAAAGTTATCTCGCCCGCCCGGGGCGGGGAGCCCCCGCCAATTAAAGCCGGTTCGGAGGAAGCGTGGTGGGGCGCGCGAAATGGCCGGGCGAAAAAAGAAAAAACGCTAAAATCCAAAACATTGCAGGCGCTGTGGATTCTCGCCACTTCCAACGCCTCTTCACGCGAGAGCGGCGGCAAAATGGAAACCAGGGCCTTGGCCAAAAGAGTTTTGCCCGCTCCGGGCGGCCCCTGCAAAAAAACATTGTGGCTTCCGGCCGCGGCGATTTCCAAAGCCCGCTTCGCCAGTTCCTGGCCTTTTATCCAGGCAAAATCAATTTCAAAAACAGGTGTTTGGCGAAAGTCAAAATCATCGGCCATCAGGCACGCGCTTTCTTTTTTGCCTTCCAAATAATCCAAAGCCGCTTCCAGCGATTCAACCCCGACGACTTTTAGCCCGCTTTTGCCCGATAAAAACCGGCTCAAAGCCGCCTCTTGCATATTTGCTTTTGGCAGAATAATCTCATTAAAACCCAAATCATCGGCCAGCAAAGCAAAAGAAAAAGCCCCTTTCACGGGCTTTAACCGGCCATCCAAGGCCAATTCGCCGACAATCATTTTCTTTGCCGGATTGAATTTGCTTTGCCCGGACGACAGTAAAAACCCCAAAGCAATCGGCAAATCGTACAGGCTGCCTTCTTTTTTCAGGTCGGCGGGCGCCAGATTGACAATCACTCTTTTTGTTTCGCTTTGCGGCGAACTCAGACTCAGGGCGCGGATTGCCGAGGAAACCCTTTCCTTTGCTTCGGCAATAGCCTTATCCGCCAAACCGACAATGTTGAAAGTCCGCAATCCTTTGTTGCACGATGTTTCCACTTCAATCAACTGCGCGCCGATTCCCTGCAAGGCGGCCGAATAGATTTTGGAAAACATAATAATAACGGGGTCTGTCCCCAGCCACCGGGCAGGGTTCAAACCATATACATTATTTTTATACAACCTTCAATTTTTTATCCGTGGTTGGGGACAGACTCCAAATTTTCGCTGTCTGTTTCTTCGCTGACCACTGCATCATCCGCCCCGCTCTCTTCGTCATCGGGCGCAAATTCCTGGCCATCTTCTCCTTTTTCAATCTGCGAAACGCTTCGCACGTCAATTTTCCAGCCGGTAAGCTTGGCGGCCAGACGCACGTTTTGCCCTTCCTTGCCGATGGCCAAGGACAGCTGCTCGTCCTGAATAATGGCCTGGGCTTTGTTTCTGGGCAAAATCCGAACTTCCAAAACTTTGGCCGGGGACAGGGCGTTGGCAATGTATTTTTCCGCTTTTTCGTCCCATAAAATAACGTCGATTTTTTCTCCGGCCAGCTCGTTGGTTACGGCCATAATCCTTGTTCCTCTTTGCCCGACCATCGCTCCAATGGGGTCAATGCCTTCTTCGGTGGCTTCCACCGCGATTTTTGACCTAAACCCGGCCTCCCTGGCCATTCCCTTGATTGCCAGCTGCTGGGCGGAAATTTCCGGTACTTCCAGCTCAAACAGTTTTGAAATCAGTTTGGGATAAATCCGCGACAAAACAACCTGCGGGCCTTTGGCTGACTGTTCGGTTGACAAAACGTAAAGTTTCAAACGCTGGCCTATGCGGTATTTTTCGCCCGGTATCTGCTCTCTTTTGGGCAAGACTCCGGACAAACGGCCAATGTCAAAAAACACGGCCCCGCTTTCAATTCTCTGGATAATTCCCGAAACCACTTCGCCTTCTTTTTCTTTGAATTCTTTGAACGATTCGTCTTTTTCCACTTCCCTGATTCTTTGCAAAATAACCTGTTTGGCGGTTTGGGCCGCTATTCTGCCGAAATCGCTGTGCACAGGCAGGCCGATTTTCAGCTCGTTCCCGACAAAGGCCTCTGGATCGGTTTTTTTTGCTTCTTCAAGCAATATGTGGCGCTCGGGATTAAACCTGATTTTGCCGCTTGATTCGTCAATCTCAAAATCATCTTCCTTTTTTGGCTGTTCGCTTTCCTTGTCTCTTTGCTCTTTGAGGGCCTCTATTTCTTCCTCGGTGTAAAGCTGTTCGGGAGATACGACTTCTTTTATCTGCCAAAACTGCAAATCGCCGGTTTTCAGGTCAAAAGAGCAGACGATTTTCTGCTTTTTTCTGCCGTATTCTTTTTTATAGGCCGAAGCGATTGCTTCGGAAATTACCTCAACGATTTTGTTTTGCGGTATGCCCCGCTCTTCGGCGATTTCCGCAATGGCCGAGCCAAGATTTTTCAAGTCAAACATATTTTTTAAATTGCTTATGAAAATCGCTCCGTTCCAAATCAGAACCGAGCTTAACCCTACATTATCAAAACCAGGCCAATTTGTCAACAAACGTCTTCTATCGCGTTTTCCCAGTGCCGAATATCCAGAACATTTCCCTGATTGTCCGCCTCCACTGCCAAAATGTCAATCTGGCTGGCCGTGTCCAGGCTTAATTTGTTTCGCGACAAATAAATCTGACGCATTTTCAAAAGCTGTTTTCGCTTTTTATAATCAACCGCGTCTTCCGGAAAAAACCCTGATTTTTGGCGCAATGTTTTCACTTCAACGAAAACGATTACTCCTTTTTTCTTTGCCACGATGTCAAGCTCGCCCCATTTTGTTTTGAAATTACGCCCTAAAATTTCATAACCCTTGTTTTGCAGATACTTTACTGCCTCGTCTTCGCCTCGCCTGCCGATTTGTTGTTTTGTAATGTAGGGTTAAGCTCGGT
>JAMCXQ010000022.1 GCA_023474835.1 Patescibacteria group bacterium
AGCATATATGCCCACCTTACCGCATCCTCGTATAGGGTTAAAGAGCCGCGGACACCGTAAAAAAGTCGCTTCACTTGCATAACATATCAGGCTCCTTTGGAGTCCAATATGTTTCTGAACTTATGCATACCCTGTACTGGTTTGCGGTTTTGGATTTTTTGTGCTATATTTACGGCAACGTAGATTGAGATGGCTGCAAAATTATTTCGTAGCGAAATTTTATCTTTTCGAGCGAGGCGAGAAAGACAAGCAAAATGTCTTGAGGCCGTAGCCCAGCTACGGCGAAAGGCATTTTGCGATGTCTGACGATGCCACAGCCGAAAAGATAAAATTGCAGTAGGAATAACTTTGCAACCATCTCATCGGTCTGCCTGCAAAGCGGGCTTTTCTTTTTTATGGAAATCAGAAACATCGCCATTATTGCCCACGTTGACCACGGCAAAACCAGCCTAACCGACGCCCTGTTGCGCCAGGCGGGTTTGGCTTTGGAGGGCGCCACGATGGACTCGGACGCTTTGGAGCTTGAACGGGGAATCACTATTTATTCAAAAAACGCTTCCATTTATTACAAAGGCACGAAAATAAACATCGTTGACACTCCCGGGCACAGCGATTTCGGCTCGGAAGTGGAGCGGGTTTTGCGCTCCATTGATTCGGTGCTTTTGGTGGTTGACGCGGCCGAAGGCCCGATGCCCCAGACGAAATTCGTTTTGAAAAAATCCCTGGAGCTTGGCTTGAAGCCGATTTTGGTTATCAATAAAATTGACAAGCTCACGGCCAGGCCCGATTGGGTGCACGAAAAAGTTTTTGAGCTTTTTTACGACCTTGGGGCCACCGAAGAACAGCTTAATTTTGCCTGCGTTTACACCATAGCCAGGGAAGGCATTGCCAAGATCAGCTTAACGGACAAATCAAATGATTTGGCCCCGCTTTTGGAACTTATTTTGGAAAAAATCCCTTCGGCTTCCGGCGAGGAGCTGAACAAACAGCAGTTAAGAATTCAGCCCTTTAATTTGGGCTATGACAATTTTATGGGCCGGCTGGCTATTGGCCGGATTTACGAAGGCGTTGTCAGGGCCGGAAGCAGCGTTTTCGTAAAAACGCTTTCGGGCGAAACCAAAAGCGGAAAAATAACCAAGATATTTTCTTTTTCCGGATTGAAAAGGGAGGAAGTGGCCGAGGCCGCAGCCGGAGACATTGTAATGATTGCGGGCATCCCCGACATATACATCGGTGAGACAATCTGCGCCGACAAAGGCCAGGTTGCCTTGCCCTCAATCAACATTGACGAGCCAACCGTTACCTTGGACTTTCTAGTCAACAGTTCTCCCTTTGCCGGACAGGACGGAAAATTTGTCACCATCAGACAAATAAGGGAACGGCTGGAAAGAGAGCTTGAGGTTAACGTGGGCCTGAAAGTTGATTTTTCCGAAATGGACTATTACACGGTTTCGGGCAGGGGCGAGCTGCACATCGCCATATTGCTGGAAAACATGCGAAGAGAGGGTTATGAGCTTCAGGTTTCACAGCCCCAGGTTATCATTAAAGAAGAAAACGGAACAAAAACCGAACCGTTCGAAGAAGTTACCATTGACGTCCCCAACGAGGCCGCGGGCGTTGTTATTGAAAAGCTTTCAAAGCGGAGGGGGCAAATGCTTGATATGAGGCCCGAGCAAAACCATACAAGAATGGTTTTTGAAATACCCACCAGGGGACTTTTGGGATACCGGGGAGAATTTGTCGTCAATACGAAAGGCGAGGGCATCCTTTGCAGCCAGTTTATCGGCTTCAGGCCTTTTGCCGGAAACATTGAAAAGCAGGATACCGGCTCAATGGTTTCAATGGCAACGGGCAAAGCCCCGGGCTTTGCTCTGTGGAATTTGCAGGAACGGGGAACCCTTTACATCGGCCCGGGAACGGAAGTTTACGAAGGCATGGTAATCGGCAACACCTCAAAAGGCAATGATATGGCCGTTAACCCGACAAAAGGCAAAGAATTCAGCAATATGAGAGCCAGCTGTTCGGACGAAGCGATTACTCTCGCTCCCCCGCTTAATCTTTCTTTGGAAAAAGGTTTGGAAATAATAAAAGACGACGAGTATCTGGAAATTACCCCCAAAAACATCCGTTTGCGGAAAAAATTCTTAACCGCGATTGACCGCCTGCGGGAAAAAAGAGGAACGAAAGCCGGTTAAGCTATTTCAAACCCAGTTTGTTTTTTACTCTTTTGGCAACCTCTGGTTTCCTATTTAGGGCATGTGGTTTGCGGACCAGAAAAGAGATAACACGGATTAACGCCCGGAATACACAATCTAAGAACGATTCTGAACGGCTCATTTACAAGAGGATTCCTGTCGGGGTCGTCCGTAACAGGACCGTATTCTCCGCCATCTAATGCCCAGGCGGTTGTCGCGGGGTCTCCCTGGGCGCGCGAGACATATCCTGTTTTGCTTGAACGGCTGCTTTTATTGCCTGTCCAGGAAATCGGGTCAAAAAGCCCGGATTCCGATGTCCAGCCGAAATAGCCTCCGTCAAGGGGATCTACGCCAAAACCAAACATAATTCCGACAGGTCCGGTGGCTTTTCCGGATGCTGTCACACGGTAGGTATATTGGGTTATGGGAACCTGTATGTATCTGTCAACGACAAATGTTTCTTTGTTGACTATTTCACAATTTATAGAGTCAACATTGGCTGAAATTTCTGCCTCTTCTTGGACGGGCGGATTATTTTCCACTGGCGGATTATTTTCCGCAACGGGCTTTGGCGCAACATTAATGGTGATTTTGCGGCATACGGAAAAGCCGCCCGTATCCTTAGCGCAAATACCAACCGTCCTGCTGCCCTCGGCCGTGGGTGCGCCAGCCAATAAACCATTAAGGTTAAGCGTCAGGCCAAATGGCAGAAAACCACCGGATTCCACATAAAAACTGTATGGCGGCAGGCCATATTGCGGATTGGTGGCCGCGGCGGTGCAAAGGCTGCTGGAGCGGGCTAATTCCGGCTGGCAGAAAGAATGTGAAAAATGCTCGTCAACCGTGGCGTTAAAGACATTTTGCGCCAAGGTAAATTCAATTTTTGAAGATGCGGTTCCTGCTGGCTGGCCTAGTTCTCCTTCAATGACTGGTTTGGGCGTGGCCGGCGCAGGGGCGGCTGGTTGCGTTGTGGTTTTTGGCTGAACAGGCTCTGCTGTTTCTTCCTGTTCTCCTGTGGGCTCACTTTCCGGCCCTTCCATAACATCTTCTACGAATTTTCTGGTGGCAGCGATAGCTGCTTTTTTAGCTCGTTCAAATTCCTCTTTGCCATGTTTTGAGCGTTTGTCGTCTTTAGCGTTGGCGTCATGAGGATATAAATCGCCGGCAGCATTACCGGGATGCCGGTCATCCGGATAATAACCGGTCAATTCAAGATTATCAAAAGGTTTTTCGCTTGGGTCAAAAAGCGCTTTCAACGCCTGTTCCCTTTCTTCGTCCGAGGTTAAACCATCGGCATAATTGGAATGCGAGAAAAAATCCTGCAGTGCGTGAAGCGCTTGGCCAAGGGCCTTTTGCGCCTTTTCAGTGTCGCTCTGTTTGGAATACTGCTCAAAATCCGCCTTCAGTTGTTGAATGTATTTAGCCCCGTCTTCAAATGCTTCAAGAGAGGTTTTATCCGCTCCCCTGTCAAAATGATGCGAAGAGTCGTAATATTTGTTTGTTTTAACGCCAACAGGAACGATAAACCACCACTTGACGCTGTTTTCTTTCCAATCAACATCGGTATTTGCGCCTTCAATCTTTTCTATTTCTTTGCGGGAAAATTCCAGCCCGTTCAGGGCTTCTTCGGTAATTTTGTCATGCTCGCTCTTGCCGAAGCTTATGCCAACAATGTTCGGCCCTCGGGATTCAAAGGCATAAACAAAAGAAAACGGCCATAAAAAAACGGCAATTAAAAATATGAATAAAAATATTTTCATTATCGTAAATATAGCAATAGCCACAAAAAAATTTTATTTTTTTGCTATCTTGCTAAATTTTTTACTGATAGTTTCCCAATTTAAATTTTGGAAAAAAGCCTCAATGTAGCTCTTTCTATCTGCGCCATAGTCCATAAAATAAGCGTGCTCGTAAACATCCAAAACCAAAATGGGAGACGCGCGCCAAATGCCGCCTTGATTGTGAAAATCGGCAATATAGTTGCGCAGTTTGCCGTCGTTGAAATCAAAAGCTAATATCACCCATCCTCGGGCAGCCAGACCCAAAGCCTTAAATTCTGTCTGCCAATCATCGAATGAGTTAAAGTCCTTGGTAATCCCATCAATAATTTCCCCTTTTGGTTCTCCGCCGCCCCCCAAAATATCAAAATAAGCTTCGTGCAACAAAACAGCGTCAGCAACAAATCCTTCTTCTAATTTTAATTCCCTTAAATCAGAAAAGACGGCGTTAGCTGTTGATTTATCGGCATTTTTTAATCTTTCTTGAATCTCCTGCCATTTTTTAACATAACCTTGATAAAGTTTCCCGTAATGATTTTCGATTGTTTTTTGAGAAATGCCCTTTAATTCTTCAAAGGGCAATTTTTTTGCTTCTTCGTATTTTTTCATATTGTTGATTGATCTTAATTTTTAGCGACCTTTTATTTCCAAACAAAGCGAGAGAAACGACTGGAAATCTTATGAACCGGGCGGCCGTGGATATGCCGAAAAAACGCCAATCATTGTTATATTTTATCACTACCGCCGGCCGCGCGCAAACCAAAAACGGAAATACCCAGCCTATAAAGAAAACAGCTCGCCGACCGGCGCCCCCAATTCTTTGGCTATATTCAAAGCCAGCTTAAGAGATGGATTATATTTCCCCTGTTCAAGAAAAACGATAGTTTCCCTGCGCACGCCAACGCGCCTGGCCAGCTCTTCTTGGGTCAAATCTCTTTTGATTCTGAATTCTTTCACTTTTACTCTAATTTTGTCTATCTTTTCGAGCATAAATCCTAAAAGATATAGCGTAGAAAAGCATCAAGAAGGCGGCGGAGTAAAGAAGCGCGCTCCCGATAGCAGATAATACGCTGTTGTTTTTTCCGGCTATCTGGAGAGCGAGACCAACAATAACTGCAAACATAGCGTAAGCTCTCATCGCCAGTATTGAAGCTTTCCCCGCAATCTTATAATCGCGCTCATCTGCTATCACCTCCTTTACTCTGCTCCTTAAAATAAACAAAGATACCCAAACTGCTATAAGGGCGGCTATGGGTAAATGCCAATTGCCATAATTGAAAGATACGCTGACGATAACAGCTACAAATATGACGACAATAATCTTATAAATTGAAAATGTTTTTTTAGCCACGGTGTTTTGATTAATCTCTCTTGTCTTATGGTATCGACCTTTTACAAACCCTGTATGACAACCGAATTGATATGTTAGTTATTTCTAACTGTCTTAATGTTAGAAAAATATAACACCGCTGTCAAGTGGACAACAAAAGCCCGGATTTAACCCGAGCTTCTTTGCTTTATGTGTTATGTGGTGGATATTCGCTGAAATCGGCAAACTCCCCTCTGCAAAGGGGGCTATTTGGCTCCACGTTGTATCACCTATTGGTTAAATGCATCGCAGGATAGTATTTTGAAATCAATTTTGTATCTACTAATGCCGCCAGGAGCACCCCGCCTGCATACGTCACAAAATCAATAGGGTCAAAGACGGTTGCCAGAGCATAAATGCCAAAATACTGGAGTATTTCAGAAGTTGAGACAAGTAAAAATATAGCGAGGGCTTTATTATGCCACGGTCTTAAAAATGAAAAGCTATCTTCATTCAATGTGAGGAGAAAATAGAAACCAAAAGGCAGTGTAATATCAGCAAAGTAGCTATGAAAAAAACTGTGAACGCTCTCGCTAGCCCAATCTGCACCTATGAAAAAAATTAGCGCTAGAGCGAGCTCTATTCCTACGACAATCGTAATTTTTTTCCTGTCAATTTTCATAAGACTATTTTATCAATTTTCTTTCAAAAGTTCTAACGTCCTGCTTTGATATTCAAAAATCACCAACTAAATATTGGCGACTTTTATTGGCTCCGCTCGCTGGCTAACATTAGAACCTGTTTTATAAAATAAATTCCTATGTTTTATTTTTATTCTATCCTTCCTCCTTTTTCGATCATCCAGTAACCAAAATCTTCACCACTAGACTTAAACCTTAAATCAAACCTTATAAAAACATTGTTCCAATTAATATGTATGTAGACAGTTCTAAATATATCCTTTAGGTCATCAAAAGAAACACCGTAAGGTTCTGGCAATAGCCTGAGCACTTCGGGCTCAGTTAAATTTGTCTCGATATCAATTTGAATTAAGGGATTGGGATGATACTTTGAGTAGACTAGTTCGAACTTCGGGTTTCTATTTATAGACTTGTCTGTAATATTGGCCCTGAATTCACTTTCATTAGAGGGAATAATAGGGTAAAGTTTGAAAATCGTACCTAATACACTACAATGAAATTAGGTATGGTCATCAAATGCAAAACCTGTAAAGGAAAGGACTTTTGGCAATTAAACGATAATCGGTTAAAATGTAAACAATG
>JAMCXQ010000003.1 GCA_023474835.1 Patescibacteria group bacterium
AAAAAAATAATCAACCTTTTTTGAAAAGATTGACTATTATACAACCAGTGTTTTATTCCAGCGTTTCCAGGCCGGGGAGTTTTTTGCCCGCCATAAATTCCAGCATCGCGCTCCCGCCGCCCGAAAATCAAATTTTTACTTTTTTCACTTCCTGCTTAAAAAACTTTTGCATTATGTCTTTATCAACTGTTTCACCCAAAAATTCTATATCTTTTTGTTGTTCTGCTTTAATATCCCACAAATCAACCAATTGCTCCAAAAATAACCGAAAATTAAAATTATTGCCAAATTTTTTATCAGCAACTTTTTGAATATCAGACAAGGTTGCGAGTTTTCTTTTTAAGATAAAATACAAATCCACATAGTCCTTAAAAGTTCCCCTAAAATTCAAAGCATAGGCCTTCATCGCCGCAATTTCTAAAATTGACGCCACCGGAACTTTTTCTATCATTACGAAATCAAGCGCCAAAAGAAATTTATATTGCACAAAATCAATCCTTATTCCGTTAACCTTAACGCTCAATTGCTCTGAATGTCTGACAAAAACCTCAATTTTATTGTCCTTAAAAATATACCTAACTTTTGCCAACAAACCGTTAGGCAAACCATTGGGGAAAAATAAATCAAAATCAATGGAAACGCGATGTCCCATTTGCAAAGCCAAACCAGTGCCTCCGGCTAAATAACAGCCGGAGAATTTATGCAATTCCTTGAAGATTTTTTGCTGCTCTGATTTTATCGCCCCTTGTTGCATATTTCATTTTTTTAATGCCAAAAATCAAGCTGGCCAAAGCCAAAGCGCTTGGCCTGAATTCGCTCGCCGCCAAATCTTCAATAATTTTTCTGACTTCGTTTTTGCCGTAATAATCGGCTAACCATTGCCAGTGCTTCCAGTTGCCGTAATTAATGGTGTTGACAATAATTCTTTCCTGAAGCCGATCCGGGTCAACTGAATCAAAACGATACGACCACATCAGGGGCTTGAAAAACAGGGGTAATTTTGTTGCTGAATTTTGTCTCATATTTCTATTTTAGCACAAAAAACCGCAAAACAAAACCCTCATATGATGTATAGTAAAGTATAAAACAAAAGAAACATACCACTTAATTCAGCCATGGCTGAATTAAGTGGTATGTTTATGACAGCTTTCAAATATGATAGTTTCAAAAAAAATAGTCAATCTTTTTTGAAAAGATTGACTATTGCAAAACAAGACAGCAAAAAAAATTATGCTCAATTCAAAACAACCCCGATGGTTGTTTTGAATTTTTTTGATTCGGTATCATATGCCGGATGGAACCAAATTGAAACCGGTATCTTTGACAATCCTACTTGCACGTAAGGCCCGACTCCGGCATACCTCTTTGCCATAATACCAAGAAATAGCCATTTTCTGACTTTGGCCATACCCTTGATGTTATACCAAATCCCGCTGCCTCCATTTTCATAAATGGCGAGAAAAGAAACCGGGCCTTCTTTGTTTGCCAAAATAGAACCGGCTACTCGTAAAAAGTGTTTGTGCGTTTCAACACCGATGGCACAGCCGGCTTGTAGCCACGGCTTTAGATTGACATTAGGACCCATATAGGCCTCTGCCCAACCATTACTCACCAGAGCAAATCCGGAAACCCCCAAATGGGAATTTATATTTTTCGCCTGGCTAAAAGTCAAAGTGTGGGTATTTGGCCCCGGAGCAATTTTTTCCTGAAATTCAATAGCGGTGGCAACTTGCGACACAATGATAAGAATGAAAATAAAAAACAAAATGTATTTCATTTCTCTCTCCTCCTCAAAGCCATCTCGTTTTGCATTAAATTTCTAGCCCAAACCCTACCACAAAGAAAAAAAAAGCAAGGGCCATCGCTGTCCCCTTGCTCAATGTATTTTATCTGGCTGACTAGCCAATCCGCTCCATGGATACTTCAACGTCGTTTAAGTCGCTTATGTTGCTTCCGATTTCACTTAACTTAAAATCCCAATCGCCACTTTCAAAAGTAACTTCTTTTGACTTGCCTGTTCTGGCATTGGTAATAGTTAAAGTTTTATTTTCAGGGCTTTCTGCTGGTTCCACCAAATGCAGCATAATTTTGTCCTCATCCGAATCAACCGTAACATGCAATTTTATCTCGCCCAACCGCAGAAAATTTTCTTTTTTGTTATAATACATCCTTAATTTATCTGCAATGCCCTCCCTATCCCCGGGCGAATTATCAGCAAGCAACTCAAAAGCTTTATTAAAAAGTTTTGTTGAATGCCGAAGTTGCTTATCTTCTGAACTATCTGCTGGAACGAATTCCAATTTTTCATTATATGACATATATATATTATTTAATTAAATTCGACCACTTAACTTTATCTTACCATTAAATGTCAACAAAACAAGCGGTGTTTTATCCCAGCGCCTCCAAGCCGGGGAGTTTTTTGCCCGCCATAAATTCCAGCATCGCGCTCCCGCCGGTTGACAGATAGAAAAACTCGTCGTCAAGCCCGACTTGGCGCAAAAAAGCCACGGTTTCGCCTCCTCCCGCCACTTTCAATGCCTCTTTATTTGAGGTAATGGCCCGGGCAATTGCCTCGCTGCCCTTTCTGAATTGCGGATTTTCCGTTTTGCCCAAAACCCCTGCCCAAAATATTGTTTTGGCCTGGCTGATGATTTTTTGGAACATTTCAATTGTTTCAGGCCCGATGTCAAAAACGTTTTCTTCTTTTCGCAGCTTTGCCGGAGGAATTGTTCTTGTTATCGTGTTTTCTCCGCCCGCTTCCCCTTCAATTGCCTTCACGTCAAAGGGCAAACGGATTTTTGGCGAAGTTAAATCAATACCTGCCAAAAATTCTCTGGCTTGTTTCCCCAGAAAAAACTCGTTAAAAACAAAACCCTTGGCGTTCAAAATCAAATTCGCCACCCTGCCCCCGAAAAGCAAAAAGTCGGCTTTTTCAATGAAATTTTTCAGCACGGATATTTTATCTTCAATCTTTGCCCCGCCGATAATCATCGCAAACGGCCTTGCTGGCTTCATCATAAGCGAAGTTAAAACCCCGACTTCCTCATACAATTCAATGCCCGCAAAACTCGTCATCAATTTAGGCAAGCCGACTATTGAAGCGTGGTTTCTGTGGCAAACACTGAACGCCTCGTTGACAAAAACATCTCCCAACGAAGCCAGGGCTCGGGCAAAATGTTCGTCGTTTTTTGTTTCGCCTTTGTTGAGCCGCGTATTTTCCAAAAGCAAAATTTGGCCTGCCTTTAAATTTTCAACTGCCAAACGGGCTTTATTGCCAATTGTTTTGTCCACAAAAAAAACTTTCTGGCTTAAAAGCTTCTCCAGCTCCAGGGCAATCGGTTTTAAGGTGAATTTCTTTTTTTTGAAAAAGCCGGCATTTTCCGGCTCAGCCAAATGGCTCAATAAAATCACTTTGGCGTTTTTTGACAATAAAAAACGGATGGTTTGCAATGACCGCCTGATTTTGAAATTATCCAAAACCTTGTTTTTCAACATCGGCGCGTTAAAATCGCACCTCACTAAAACTCTTTTATTGTTGAAATCGCCCCCGACAATGGAAAGCATACAATAAAATTTAATTAAAAATTAACCGTGTCCCCTGGTTTTATTTCCGTTAGACCGTTGCCGTTGTCTTCCCCGCCTTCTTCATCTCCACCCCCGCCAATAATCTCCTGCTGTGACTGACGCAAGGCCTCCTGTAGTTTATCGCGGTCAATTGCAGGCCTGTTCTGGTTTTCTTTCGCTTCTTTTTGTTTCGCTTTGGAAAAATAAACCGGCTCTTTCAACAGCAGCTCTTCCAAGGACAAGGGGTTTTGCTCATTTTCATTTTCATTTCCATCTTCGGTCCCAGCCCCTTCCCCGCTTTCGGCGTCGGGTTTGTCTTTTTTCTTCAAACAGGCGCGGCAAAAAATGGAACGGGAGGGCTCGGGTTTGAAGGGAACTTTAATTTTTTTGTTGCATGAACTGCACTTCGCGTCGAAAAGCTCAACTGGCGGAGATGTTGCCTGGTTTTTCAGAATGAAGCTTCCGGTCCACTGGGAGATTTTAGCTTCCACTGTCTCGCGGGGCATGGCATAATGCTCCCTTGACCAATGGATTATTTCCTGTTTGCAGTTTTCGGCCGGTTTTTCAAAGGGCGGCAGCGTTTGCGCTGAAAAAGGCTTTGAGGCAATGCCGTCGATAATCAGCTTTAAATAAATTTCGTGGTTCGCCAAATTAACCAGGTCCTGGGCGAAAAACTCCGGAGCAAATTCTTTTTCCAGATATTCCGCGTCATCGGCTCCCACCCGGAAAGCGATTAAAGTGCCCACGTTGCCGAAAACCGCGTCTCTCACCGATTCTTCCATTTGGGCGATATATTGGTGTCCCAAAGTCAAATCCAGGCGGTATTTCCTGGCTTCGGACAAAATGTTGACAAACGATTCGGTGGCGAAATTCTGAAACTCGTCCACGTACAAAAAGAAATCCTTTCGCTCGCTTTCAACAATATCCACTCTGGACATTGCCGCCAGCTGCAGCTTGGTAATTAAAAGCCCGCCCAAAAGCTTGGAGGCATCTTCGCCGATTCTGCCCTTGGAAACGTCTAAAATCAAAATTTTGCCCTGGTCCATCAGCGCCCTCATATCCATTGACGACTTTGCCTGGCCAATGATGTTGCGTATCAGAGGAGCGGAAATGAACTGGCCTATTTTGTTTTGTATGGCCGCCGTTGCCTCTACTTCGTATCTTTGAGTGTACCTGGAATACTCCGATAGCCAGAACGCTTTGATAATAGGATCCTGCACCTGTCTGATTATTCTTTCCCGGTAATCTTCGTCGGCGAGCATCCGGTTAATGCCCAGCAAGGTTGAAGAAGGGTATTCCAGCAAAGCCAGAATACAGTTGTTCAAAATGTATTCCATGCGGGCCGACCAGACATCGGGCCAGATTTTCTTAAAAACGCTCATTAAGCCGGAGGCCACCAAATGCCGGTGCTCAACATCAACGTTTTCCATTACGTTAAAGCTGATGGGAAAGTCCAAATCGCCCGGATTGAAATAAACGACGTCTTCCATTCTTTCTTTTGGCACGAATTCCAAAAGATCTTCGGCCGCTTCGCCGTGCGGGTCGATGAAACCAATGCCCCTGCCTTCCCTGATATCCTGAACCGCCATATTTTTTGAGGAGCTGGGTTTTGCCCTTCCTGTTTTCCCGACAACGTAAACGTGCTTTCTCCGGTCATCAAGCTTAATGCCGAATTTTCTGCCTTCGTTGCGGAAAGTCGTTTGGCCGAAAAAATTGATGTCGTTTGCCATATCGTTTTATGTTTGGCGAAGTGTCCGGGATTCGCTTGTTCAACCAACGGGCAGGTCAGGGGGCGCGGCGCTCTTTTTCGCTTCAATACGTCCCAATCCGGCGCTGGGCGCGCCAACCTTGCCCGGAAAGTGGAAAATAGTGGCCACTTCTTCGGCGTTCAAAATAAAAACATGGCCCTGGCTTCTGCTGGTGTTGGGGTAGTAAGGCGGCAGACGCCTGATGTATTTTTTGAAAATATCCCTTTTTTTGGCGTAAACACGCAAATCCCTGAAAGGAGAGGGGGGAACGATTTTGGTTGTTTGAAACGGTTTCAGACCGTTGAGGTTTTGTGTGGAAAGCCCGACGGAAAAATTCAAAATCAGCCTTAAATTCGCCTTGAAAAACACTTCGTTCCTGCCCAGATAAATCATCCGCATTGTCGACAAAAAGCCGTTTTTGCCGATTTTGTTTTCAATACCCCGCACTATTTCCTTTTCCCCGGGAGTCAACATCATTTCCGGAGGAATTAAGGACTGCTCTTTTTTCGTTTCTTCAAAAGAGGGATAGGGCCCGTAAATCAAAGTGCGCCAGGCCTCGCCGGTGATTGATTTCCCGGGGCCGGGGGCGTCAGAAGGCCTTTTGACAAGCTTGTTGACTATTGCTTTGCCTTCGGAAACCCAGGGGACTTCGTTGTTGGAAACCGGCCGCAAAAGCAGCTGCAGCCACAATTGTTCCCCGGGCTTCAAACGGGACATTCCCTCGGCCAAAACCGAAAGAGGGTCAATCCGTTTTTCTTCTTTCGTTTCCTGCGAGGGCTCGAAGAAATCGGCGTACGTTTTTATCGGATAGCAGTCGGGCTTGAACATTTTGAAACTGCAAGCCCACATATCCCAGTTTTTGTTGGGAGTGTCCTGGGGCACGTTTTTCGTGTAATCCTCCACCTGCTCGATTTCCACTTCCGGATACTGCGAATAAACCGCCGACTCAAATACTTTGCGCAGATTTTCGGGAATCCTGATGTAAAAATGCACCTTGCCGTCAACGCCGACGATTTCCAGAGACAGCGTCAGCAAAAATTTGCCTTCAATCCATTCTTCCTTGAAATCCGGAGGATCGTACATCACCCAAAAGTTGCTGATAACCTGCTCCATTGCTTTTAGCGGCCGGTCAATTTCTTTGGGCACTTTTATTTCCAGAAAAATCCATTTTATTTTAATCCAAAAATCGTTTTGAATGTACCACAAATAAAGATATTTTAAGGGCTTATAAACAATAAAAGGAAAAGGAAGCCACCACCATGCCTTAAAAATATCCCAGACAATCAGCAAAATAGCGTGCAAAATTATGATGGGATCGGAGGACAAATGAAAATTCCAGATTCCAGGCGCCAAATCGCAAGTTCCGAAATGGGAATTTGAATAATCGGGGCTTGGCTGGAGTTTTGAGTTTTTTTACGCCGTTCTTATAGTATACCTCCCTTTTTCGTCTCTGGCAAAATACTTCTTGTCGCCAAGGCCTAAAAAAACGGTTGATGGTTTGACTATCCTTTGTTTTTGCGCCGCGAAAAGAATTTCCTGCTTGGTCAGGGGCTGGGCATTTTGTTTGAGAATATCCAGCAAAACATCCCGCACCGTCCCTTTTTGAAAGCCCCACTCCGCCAACCCGTAAATTCCCCGGCCGACCAAAACAAAACGGGAATCCTTGATAAGCTCGTTGTGCACGGTTTGGGGCAAAGCCCGCTGATTCCGGAAATTTTTCCCGACCAGCCCCGAAGCAAGCTGCGCGATTTTTTCAAAACGCAAAGGCCGCCCCTCGTTTTTCAAAACCATATAAGCGCCTTCCCGAACTCCCCGCGGCTTGACGTCCGGCCATTCCGACAAACCATAATCGCCCAAGGGCCCAAGGGTAATTTTTCTGGCGATTTGCAAAGCCGAAACAACCAGGCTCTTTTTCTCCTGGCTGAAAAACCGGAAAACCGAGACAATGGGCAGAGGTTTTTTGTTTTCCTCAAAAAAACGAAGCGCGCCATTGATGATTTTTTTGACTTTTTCGCCTGTTTTTTTGTCTTTTGCCCAAAAACAGCGGGATTCTTCGCAACCGCTAAAAAAAACAAAGCCCCCGCAAATATGAAGGAGAAAACGGATTTCGTTGCTGAAAACGCCCCCCGCCAAATCAACGATGAGCAAATCCTGCCTTTTTGCGCCGCCGTTTTTCGCGAGATATTTTTTGAAACAGATTAGAACGGGCTTTATGATTTCTTTCTCTTTATTATTTTTTAACTCCTTTAATTTGCGCAAACCGTCTCTTTCCAGCTGGCGGACCCTTTCCCTGGTTATCCGCAAAACCTTGCCCAGTTCCTGAAGAGTTTGCGGCTTTTGATTATTCAGCCCGAACCGCTTTTCTAAAACTTCCCGCAGGCGAACCGTCAGACAAGCCAACAGTTTGGAGCAAACAATAGAATAGTCAAATTCATCCATAAACAATTCGTATATTCAACCATACAACCGAAGCCTTGTCAAGACAGGCCTTCACGCTCTTTTTTTCTTCTCCCGCCACCGGTAATAGCTGAAAACAAGCGGAGTTGCGATAAAAATTGAGGAGTAGGTGCCCGTTGCCACGCCTAAAATCAAAGCCAGGGAAAACGGCTTTAAGCTTGCCCCGCCAAAAAAGAAAATGGCAAACAGCACCAAAAGCACGGTCATAACCGTGTTAATGGAACGGCTTAATGTTTGGTTCAGGCTTTTGTCAATGATGCTTTCAAAACTTTCTCCCCTTGAATGCAAAAGATTTTCCCTGGTCCGGTCAAAAACAACCACTGTGTCGTTGATTGAATAGCCGAAAACAGTCAGAAAAGCGGTAATAATTGGCACGGTTATTTCATAACCCGTAAAACTCCCCAAAACCGCGAAAACGCCCAGAGGAATGACAACGTCGTGTGCCAAAGCCAAAATGCCGGTAATGCTGTATACAGCCGAACTCACCGGCCGGGAAATTTTCCTGAAGCTCAAAGCGATGTAAATTAAAATAACCAGCAAAGAAAGAATGGAGAAAAGTTTTGTTTTGGCCTGCAGTTCCCTGCCGACAACCGGGCCAATAGACTGAAAATTTTCCGAGCCCGCCGAAAAAGCAGCCAGGGTTTTCAATTCAGCCAAAACCTGCTGGTATTTTTCTTCATTCATCGGCTTTGATTTTATAATCAGCCCGTCATCGCCCACTTTCTGCGCCGTGAAATCGACAAGACCCGCTTCAGCCAAAGCCGTTCTCACTGTTTCCAAATCCGGAGCGCCCTGAGAGTAATGGACTTCCAAAACGCTCCCGCCCGTAAAATCAATGCCGAACTTCAAACCGAAAACAGCGATACAAACAAAAGCGCCAACCACCAAAACTCCCGATATCGCGTAAAATATTCGCCTGTGTTTAATGAAAGAAAACATAATTTATGCCCTTTCTCACCAAAGCCGTTTGAGTTTTGCGGCTTTTGTGCCCGCAAACATCATAATAAACGCTCGGGTTATCACCAAAGCCGAAAACATGCTCGCCAAAATGCCCAGGCTCAAAGTCAAGGCAAAACCTTTGACAAAGCTTGAACCGAAAGCGAACATTATCAAGCCGATAAGCAGGGTTGTTACGTTGCTGTCCCTGATGGAGGGCCAGGCCCGCGAAAAACCCTGTTTGAAGCTTTCTTCAAAACCCTTGCCCTGCTTCGCTTCTTCTCTTTGCCTGGCAAAAACCAGAATATTGGCGTCAACCGCCATGCCCAAAGACAGAATGGCGCCGCCAATCCCCGCTAAACTCAAAGTCACGGGAATAAACTTAAACAAAGTGAGCAAAATTGCGCTGTAAACTATCAAAGCAAAACAAGCCAGAAGCCCGGGCAAGCGGTAGAAAACAACCATGAAAATCATAATCGCCAAAAAACCCCAAAGTCCGGCTTTTAACGATTTGTTCAGATAATCCAGGCCCAAACTCGGCCCGATAGTGTTTTGTGAAACAAGCTCAATGGGCACGGGCAAAGCTCCCGCGTTGAGGTTTCGGGCCAAATCCTTTGCCTCCTTAACCGTGAATTTTCCGGTAATCTGCGCTTTGCCTCCGGCAATTTTCTCGTTGACGTTGGGCGCTGAAATCAAACCGTTGTCAATGTAAATAGCCAGGCGTTTGCCCACGTTTTTCTCGGTGATTTGCTCGAATAATTTTGCGCCCTCGGAGTTGAACTCCAGCAAAACCTGCGGCTCCATTGTGCGCTGGTCAAAGCCCAAAGCGGCTTTTTGCAAAAATCTGCCGTTCAACTCGGTCGGCCTGAAATAAGGATCTTCCGAGAGAACCTGTTCAAGCTGCGCTGAAGTGGTTGCGCCTTGCACGGTTGAAGAAGCCGAGGAAGCGGCGTTCAGTTCTTCGGCTGCCGCTTTTTGTTGATCTAAAATTTGCTGGGTTTCCTCTTTAGTCCTTTCCTCTTTGAATTCCAGATAAGGGGTTTTGCCGATCATTTTAATTGCCTGGCCGATGTCCTGCACCCCGGGCAGTTCCACGATAAGCCGGTAATTGCCCCCAACCTCCTGCACGGAAACAACCGGCTCGCCCACGCCAAAGGCATTGACCCTTCGTTCAATTACGTCCCGCAGGCCCGCCATTGTGTCTTTTTGCGCGCCTTGCTCAATGTTTTGCAAATCGGCCTGATATTCCAAATGGCTGCCGCCCTGCAAATCCAGGCCCAGCTTGTATTTTACATCGGGAAAATGCGGCAAATATCCTAAAACCGGAATTTTTTTGTTTTTCAAAAAATCAACTCCCCCGTTGTAATAATCCGGAAAAGCCAGGTTAAAACAAAAAAACGCCAAAACCAGAATGACGACAAACAAAATAACGTTGTTCTTCTTAGCCATATCCGATTAAATACACTACCAAAAAATTTTCAATTTTGCAACTTTAACAATCACCTTGCTGCATTTCGCGGCCATTTTATAGCTTCTTGTCCGCCTAAATCCTCTAACATAGCCAAAGTTTCCTGTTTTAATAATGGCAAATCGTTTTTAATAACACCCCAGACTTTTGCTAAATTAACGCCAAAATATTCATGAGTCAAAATATCTCTCAACCCAGCTATCCTTTTCCATGGCACTTTCTTAAATTTCGCCCTAAAAGATAAGGGAATATTTTTCGCCGCTTCCCCGATAATTTCAAGCCTTCTAACAATAGCGTCCTGCGCTTGGTTGTTAGCGAAAAAATCAGGCTTGCTAATTCCTTTTTTATAATCATCAATCCTTTCAATACAATCCAAAATGTCAAGCACAAATAACTTGATGTCCCTTTTCATAAAATAGATACCTGCTCTGCTAAAATTCTGTCTTTTAAGAAAGGGTGCAGGGCCGAATACTCAACCAAATCAACTTTCTTTTTCAAAACATCTTCCAAATCCAGTTTCAAACCGATAAAATCAAGCAGCGACTTGCTGTCGTCTCCGTATTCAATCAAAAGGTCAATGTCGCTTCTTTTTTTTGTCTCACCCCGCGCCACAGAACCAAAAAGCGCGGCCTTTTTAACGCCCTGCCCTCTTAAAATCGGCGCTATTTTATTTTTTATAGATGAGATAGTCATAATCTTTTTTCAATTTGATTATATCCTGTCAAGCGGGGCAAATCAATAACATAAAAATTATCGTTGCTAAAAAAATCAAATTTCCTTTGCCGTGTCCTGCCAAACCCAGATGCTGTAATTTTTCAAAAATTCAGTATAAGTATTCGGGTCAAATCTTCTGATTGATTCTAACGCTATCTTTTTGGCGTTTTTTATAAAATTTTCTGACAGATTTTGTGCTGCCGGACAAGTCCCGTCAATAATAAACTTTATTTTGCCTTGTTTGTAAACGGCCTTTACGGGATAACATAAACAATCAAGCGGCTTAATGTCTTGAATTAAACATTTATTGTCCAGCGATAAAAAAGAACAACGTTTTCTGCCTTTTTCTTCCTGTATTATAAAATATCTCTGCCCCGAAGAAGAAATTATCGCCGAAAGAACACTCCCGTCTTTTAAGGACGATCTTTTTATTTCTTCCGCCTCTTCTGCTGAAAGAATCGGAGTGCCGCAAAGATCGCCCGCAATACAGCAATTGTTTTTGCATATCTGGCATTCCTTTAACAAAGATAGTTTTTTATTCAATCTATTTTTCATATTTTTTTATTCCGTCTGCACCGAGAGCTTAAAAACCGTCCGGCTAATTTGCGAATTAATCGCCTGCCACATTTCTCCAAAAAGCTTGTGCCCTTCTGTTTTATACTCGGTGAGCGGGTCTTTGCCCCCGTAAGCCCTCAAAGCGGCCGCGTCCCGCAAATGCTCTAAACTAACCAAATGCTCGGTCCAAAAAAAGTCAATTGTTTTCAAACAGGCAAAGCGCAAAACCCTGCCTACGGCTTCCTTGCCCTCAATTTTTTCTTTTTGCTCAAACGCTCCCGAAACAATTTCCTGCAATTTTTCAACCAGTTCGTCCGCTTCTTTAATTTGGGCGATTTGAAAACGCGCATCATCATTCAGGGGCAAAATGGTTTTTGCTTCTTCAAAAATTTCCTCAACATCAAAACCATTATCGCTTGCGTGGCTCAAAACAATGTTTTGCGTTTCGCTTCGCAAAACTCCCAGAACGAAATCCCTTAAATCATCGTAGCCCTTTTCCAAAATATCGTTTCTTTGCTGGTAAATTTTGTTCCTTTGTTTGGCAATGACATCGTCATACTGCAGAATATGGCTTCTTGAATCAAAATACAAGCCCTCAACTTTGGTTTGCGCCTTTTCAATGGCTGAGGAAATGATTTTGGCGGTGATGGGCTGGTCCTCGGTCATTTTCAGCATTTCCATTAAATTTTTCAGGCGGTCTCCGCCGAAAATGCGCACCAGTTCGTCTTCCAGAGAAACGAAAAACTGCGACTGGCCCGGGTCGCCCTGGCGGCCGGCCCGGCCCCTTAGCTGGTTGTCAATTCTGCGCGATTCGTGCCGCTCGGTTCCCAGAACGAACAAACCGCCCAGCTGTTTTACTTTTTCCGCCTGCTCTTTGTCGGGCGGATTGCCGCCCAAAATGATATCCACGCCTCGTCCAGCCATATTTGTCGCCACGGTGACAGCGCCGATTTTACCTGCCTGGGCGATTATCTCGCCCTCTCTCTGGTGGTTCTTGGCGTTCAAAATTTCGTGTCTTATGCCCTCCCGAGCCAGCAGCTTGCCCAAATACTCGTTTTTTTCAACTGACCTGGTGCCCACCAAAACCGGCTGACCCTTTTCCTGTTTTTCCTTGATTGTCTGCACAATGGCCCTGAACTTGCCCGCCTCGTTTTTAAAAATCAAATCCTGCTTATCCTCCCGCACGCAAAGCTTGTTGGTTGGCACGGACACCGCAAGGAGCTTGTACACCTTGTCAAATTCTTCCGACGAAGTCAGGGCTGTTCCGGTCATACCGGCAAGCTTTTCATACATTCTAAAATAGTTCTGAAAAGTTATGGTGGCCAAAATTTTTGACTCGGGCTGGACTTGGACCCCTTCTTTCGCCTCTATTGCCTGGTGCAAACCACCCGAATATCGCCTGCCCGGCAAAATGCGTCCGGTGAACTCGTCAATTATCACAATTTCGTTGTCTTTAACGATATAGTCGCGGTCTTTGTGAAAAAGCGCTTTGGCGCGCAATGACTCTTCCAAATAATGCAAATACCTCATTCCTTTGGCTTCGTAAATGTTGCTCACCCCGACGATTTTTTCTATTTTGGCGATGCCCTCTTCGGTTAAAGTGGCAACGCGCATTTTCTCGTCAATGTTGAAATCAATGTTTTCTTTCAAGCGCGGAATGATGCGGCTGAAATCGCGGTAGAGCTGCGAAGACTCCAAATCGGGCTGAGAGATAATCAAAGGAGTTCTGGCTTCGTCAATTAAAATTGAGTCGACTTCGTCGACAATGGCGAAATAAAACCCGCGCTGGACTTTGTCGTTTTTGTCCAAAACCAGATTGTCCCTTAAATAATCAAAACCGAACTCGTTGTTCGTGCCGTAAGTAATGTCAGCCGCGTACGCCTCTTTTCTTGAGCACGGCCTTAAATAGCTTGGTTCAACCCTGAAACTTCCCGTTGCATCCCGTTCGCTGTCTTTTGAATTGCCACCCCCAATTTTCAGTTTTTCATTTTCATTTTGAATTTTACTGTCGTAATTCTCATCATACAAAAACGATGCTTCGTTTATAATGCAACCAACGCTCAAACCCAACATATAATATATCTGCCCCATCCACACCGCGTCTCTTTTTGCCAGATAATCGTTGACCGTAACTACATGAACCCCTTTGCCGGACAGGGCATTCAAAAAAACAGCGCTCGTGGCGGCCAGTGTTTTGCCTTCTCCTGTTTTCATTTCAGCGATTTTCCCCTGGTGCAAAACAATGCCCCCGACCATTTGAACGTCAAAATGCCTCTGGCCCAAAGTTCTTTTGGCCGCCTCGCGCGTTAAAGCAAACGCCTCGTTGAGCAAATCGTCAAGCGCCCCTCCTTCCTGTGCCTGCTTTTTCAAAGCCAAACCGCGGGTTTTCAACTCCCCGCTGGAAATTGCGGAAAATTGCGGCTCCAGTTCGTTAATGGCTTCTGCAACCGACAAAAGTTTCTTTGTAAGCTTTTCGCTGGAATCGCCGAAAATTTTATTCAAAAAAGACATAACATTTTTATACTCTTATCCTAACAAAAAACCCCTTGTTTTTAAAGGGGTTGAAAACAAAATTTTGTTTTCAACGGGTTTTTTTAGGCCGCCGAACTCAACAGATTGAATTCGGCCCAGGGATTCCTTAATCTATTTACAAATATACTCCAAAATTTCACTTTCGGATTTTTCACCGAGTATTTGGTGGGCGGCTTCAACGGCCGCCCACCAACAAGTAGATAAAAAACCTTTCTGTATGGTTATGGAGCGGGTGAGCGGAGTCGCACCGCCGTCTAAACATTGGCAATGTTTTATACTGACTGCTATACTACACCCGCACTGAGCCCCGACAGCAGTCGGGGCGAAGTGTGCCGTGGCTCGGAATTGCACCGAGATGGCGCCTTTTTCAGAGGCGTGCCGTGACTACCTTGGCTACCACGGCTTAAACAATTTCAATTTTAGCATACTTTATTGGAAATAAAAAATCAAGGGCAATACCGGCCTAAACCATTGACATTTTTGGGGTTTTGTGGTAGTTTAGCGACAATTCGGGAATGGATATTTATTATGCTTTCCGACTACAAATTAAAGGGATCAACCCTTGTTTTTATTTGTCTGGCTGCTGTTTTATACATTTTTGACTCCCCAGTTACCGCGCGGGAGGATTTCGGCTTTCCAGAATCTCTCGCGAATCTGCCGGTTATTGAAAAATCATTCCTGTTGGCGAGCGCTGTTCTGCCGGCTCATGACGTTAAATCGGTTATTCGGGTTGTGGCCACGGCTTATTCTTCAACGCCCGAGCAAACCGACGACACGCCTTTCATTACCGCTTCAAACAAATCGGTGCGCGACGGCATTATCGCAAACAATATGCTCGCTTTCGGCACGAAAGTGCGCCTGCCCGAACTTTTCGGCGACAAGGTTTTCGTGGTGGAAGACCGCATGCACTGGCGCAAAAGCGACTACCGCATTGACATTTGGTTTGCTAACGACGAACAAAGCCACGATTTCGGCGTGAAAAACACGACAATGGAAATTCTGTCAAACTAATTATTAAAAAATTAAAACCCCCTTTCGCATCAGGCGAAAGGGGGTTTTAATTTCCCTACACTTCAATAACCACCGGCAGAACCATTGGCCGCCTTTCCGTTTTTAAGAACAGAAACTCGCCGATTTGATTGCGCAATTCTTCCTTGATGTATTCCGGGCTGGCCTCCACGCCCGGGCCGGCGGCCCTATCAACAATACTTACAACCCTGCGCCGAACCTCTTTCAAAAGCTCCTTTGACTCTCTTAAATAAACAAACCCCCTGGAGATTATGTCGGGCGAACCCTTTACTTTGCCGCTTGTCCGGTCAACAATAACGATAATAACGAACATTCCGTCTTTTGACAGGGCCTGCCTGTCGCGCAGAACTACTTCGCCGATATCTCCTATTCCCAGGCCGTCAACGAATACATAGCCGGTGTCGGCTTTTTTGTTCAAAACCCTGGCGGTTTTATCGTGAAATTCAATGATTGAGCCGTTGTCCAGAACGAAAATTCTTTCTTTGGAAAAACCGATTTGTATAGCCAGCTTGGCGGCTTCTTTCAGAAAATAGTGGTTGGCGTAAACCGGCAAAAAGAAATCCGGCTTGATTTGCCTGAGTATCTCCTTTATGCTCTCGGCGTTGCAATGGCCGCTGGCGTGCACGTCCATAATGTCGTTATGGACGACATTGTCGCATTTCCTGTAAAGATTGTCTTTTAAGCGCTGAATTGTTCTCTCATTGCCGGGAATCACCGAGGAAGAAAAAATAATCGTGTCGTTTTTCCTGATTTTGATGAATTTGTGGTCGCCGCTGACAATCCGCGACAAAACGGCGTTGCCCTCGCCCTGCGCTCCGGTACAGATAACAATAACTTTGTTGTCGGGATATTTGCCGATGCCGCTGGCGGGAATAATGGTTTCTTTGCCGACTTTTATGTAGCCGAGTTCCCGGGCGATTTCCACGTTCATTTTCATGCTGTACCCGTCCAAAGCGACTTTCTTGCCGATTTTCTTGGCGTATTCCAAAAGATGGCAAACTCTTTTTATCTGCGAGGCGAACGTGCCGATAATCACCTTGCCCTGGGCCGCGCTTATGAGCTTTTCCAGATTGTTGTACATTTCTTTTTCCGAAACCATTTCCGGCGAGGTATTGGTGGCGCCCAGGCTTTCCAGCATTAAAATTTTGGGGCCGGGCAGTTTCGCCAGATGATGATAAGTGAGGGGTTTGCCGTCAACCGGATCTCTTTCCATTGTCCAGTCGCCCGGATGTATGACCGTTCCCTGGGGCGTTGAGATAATCACGCCAACCGCATCAACAATGGAATGTTCAACGTTAAAAAAACCGATACGAAACTTTCCCAGATTAAACCTGTCGTTTACCGAGTTTATTTTAATGACATCCAGCCGCTTGGACGAATCCCTTTCAAAATCCTCCATTCGCTTTTTTATCATCGCAATGGTCAGGTCCCGCCCTACAACCGGCGGATAACCGAGCCGCGGCAAAAGCAAAGGGGCGGCCCCGATGTGGTCGAGGTGGCCGTGGCTGAAAATAACCGCACGGATATTTTTTTCCTTGCCCTTCAAATAGCTGATGCTGGGAATAATGTAGTCAATGCCGGGCATATCTTCTTCGGGAAACTGAATGCCCATGTCCAAAATCACTATGTCTTTGTCGTATTCAAACACAGCCATATTGCGGCCCACTTCTTCCATGCCGCCCAAAGGAACAATTCTTAAACGGGGGGCAGCTCCGCGCAAACGAGGAGTAACCCCGCGTACTAATCTTTTTGCCACTGGCCTGCTTAAAATATTTTTTTGAGGTTCCATATTCATTAAATTTAAAATTAAAAATGAAAAATTATTTAGCTTCTCTGATAAACGCCAAAATGTCTTTTTTAATGCCCGGGTGAACGACAAATTTAAGAGCTTGTTTCGGCCTCAGCCATTTGTATTCAACATGCTCTTCAGACAGAATTACTTTTTTGGATGGAGTTTGGCACCAGTAAATAATTCCCACAAGCTCGTTTGCTTTTATTTTCTTACCCCTGAATATGTGAAAAATCTTGAGAGGCTTGACGATTTTTATGTTTTTCAGCCCGGTTTCTTCAAAAATTTCTCTTTTTAAGCCGCTTTCCGGTTCTTCAAATTGCTCCAATCTTCCGGTTATATCTTCCCAGACCCCCGGCTCAAAATCATCTTTCAAGCTTCTTTTCAATAAAAGTATCTCCCTGCTTTTTTTGTGTTCAATTATCGCTCCCGTTGCCACCAAAAACCTGCCCGTGTTTTTCTTTTTTGATTTTTCTTTGTTGTTTTCCATTTTTCATTTTTAATTTGAGCAAAGCCCCGCCCGTAAGCACGATTCCACCATGTCAATAACAATTTCAAGTTTTTCTTTGGCGGCAAATTCTTAAATATTAATATGCTGATTTAATAAATTATGCAACTTTTCACCCTTACTCATCAATTCATCGCTTTCAAGATTAGAAATCTCATAAAGAGATACAAAATCCTTATAGAGTTCGGGTAATTGGAGAATTTCTACTATTTGCTTTTTTACCCATTTATCGTAAGCAATAGGGTAAATCTTTTTATGGATAAAAAGGGCTTGGAGAAATTCTTTACTTGCGTCGTAAAGTCGCTTGAACGCTTGGAAGTAAAGGCCTCGCCTGATATATGGTTCAATGTGTCCAATATTATTTTCGCAAAATTTAATTGTTTCCTTCAGTTTTTCCTGCCGCAGATTTTCGTCGTAATATGGAAAATATTTTGCTTTTGCTTTCGTGAAATAATCATCTCTTTCAAAAATGAGCTGAGAGTATGCAAAGCGATTTCCTATTTCAAGTTCAAAATTATCTGGTCCATCAGTCCAGCTCCTTTTAATTGGCTTTATATCGGCTAAACCTATGCATAAATCTATATCAAAATATTTTCCAACTTCGCTCGATGTCCCAAGAGTTGATTTGAATTCATCAAATTTTTCCAATATGGTTTTTCCAGTATCAATATTTTTAGTAAAAATTTCTAGATCAATATCTGAATCATATGACCCCTCTTCCCGAGCGCAAGCGCCGGTTAGAGAAAGAGCCAGCACATCTTTTTCTGTTTTAAGAAATTCAACAGCTAAATTGAATGTTTTTTTGTGGAAGTTTGTTGGAAATTTGCATTGCATAAATCAAGTTAAAAATTCCTTACTGGTGCCGGGAGCGGGAGTTGAACCCGCACGAGGTTGCCCTCATAGCGCCCTGAACGCTACGTGTCTAGCCAATTTCACCACCCCGGCAATAAGCTACTTTTCAATAAATTCTTCCAAATCTCCTTTACGTAATAAATAGCTTGAAGAGCATCTATCAATCATAGCGTGGCTAGGTTTATGAGAAAACCCAATGTATTCTATAGCTTTGCCAAGCGCTTTTGCTTTATTAATTGCGGGTAGCAAATCCGTGTCTGAACTCACTAAAATAATTTTATCGTAGAGATTTTCATAAACGCCAACAAGCATATCAACCGCGATTAAAACATCAACGCCTTTTTCGTGATAAACATCGGTTTTGAGCATATTGCCGCAGCCAATCTCAAAGCCACAATTCCTCAAATTATTAAAAAGTTTAATCTGGTTTGCCATCAATTTTTTACTTTGGGTGTCCCCTTCTTTTTCCCTAATGGCGCCAATATAATATTTAGCTAAAACAAGCTGTTTGTTATTTCTGCTAAGCAGAAATTTTGTAATTTTTTGGTAATTTAATGCCAATAAATTCTGAATACCTAATTCTTTCAATCTATGATAAAAGTTGTTGCCGTCAATTTGTATTAAAACCCTTTCTTTTTCTTGAGCCATAAAACTTAAAACCCTGCACAGCCCGAAGGCAGCGCAGGGGTGGTTAATGATTTCATTGTAGCAAAAAACATTAACCTGTCAAGAGATGTTCCAGCACATTTTATTTGTAGATTTTTGTTAATTCTCATACTGACATTTCGTTATTCCACCAGCCGTCTTTTGAAATCTTCCACAATATGAACGGGCACCGGTTCTTCTTTGTAAGCCAAAGCAAGGTAATAGCTTGCAAAATCCCCTAAAACCAGGTTGTTGATTATTTTCTCCAAAACGGTTTTGCCGGACAAATCCACGAAATCAACCGCCCCGCCCGCTTCTTTGATTAAATCAGCGGTCAAAAACATTCTTTTTTGGGTTTTTAAAGAATCGTTTTCGTCTTTCAAAATCAAAAAGTGCAATTTGCCCGGCATGTTGGCAAAGCCGGCCATTTCGTTGTGGTTCAGTTCGGGAAAATAATTCCAGAAAGCCGTTGTTTTCGCGTTTTCGTTGAATTTGATTTTCCAGATATAGGCCAGGCCGCGAAAGCGGGCCGAGCTGTATATCACCGGAATTTCGCCCCTTACCTGCCGCGCTATCGCCCTGCCCTGCTCTTCAAAATCAGCCGGCTGGATTTTCAGGGCGATTCTGGCGATCTCCTCGGATTTGTCTTCAATCACTTTGGAGTTCGCCAAAGCTTTTACTAAGGCGGAAAAAAGATAGCCCAAAGCAAACCTTGGCTGGGCAAAATCATCGGGCACCAAAACCAAGGGAATTTCGTTTTTCTGCGCCATTTGGGCCATTTCCCCGCCCGTGGTAATGACTATTGTTTTCAGTTTTTTTCTCTGGCAATCTTTGAGAGCAGACAGGGTTTCTTCGGTGTTGCCGGAATAAGAAATAATAGCGACAAAGGTTTTCTCATCAGCGAAAGCGGGCAAAGAATAGCTTTGGTGGGTTAAAACCGGAATTTTCAAATCAGCCATATAAATGGGAAGCAGCCGGGCGGGGAGCGCCGAACCGCCCATGGCGCAAACCAGAATTTTATTGAAATCCCCTTCCAGCCTGACGCCGGCGGCTTTTTCCAGGCCGATTTCAAATTGTTTGGGGAAATTTAAGATTATTTGTTTCATATTTTTATTTCCATTCTCTTTTTGTCTTTATATACCATTTTTCTATATCGCTGAATCTTTTTGCCGGTTCAGTGATTTTTTCAATCGCAACGCCTTTTACTTTGTCGGAAAGCAGATAAAGGTATTCAGGCCTTACAAGAAAAATGGCCGGCAAATCGTTTAAAAGCACGTTCTGAAAACTTTCCAGATACGGCTTTTGTTTTTGGGTGGACGAGGCGAAAAGCTCCCGGCCCTGCTCCAAAAGCTTGTCCGCCTGCCTTGAAGAATAAGCGGAAAGATTGAGCCCAGGATAGTCCTTTTGGCTGGAATGCCAAAATGGAAACGGGTCGGGCACGGCCCCCAGAGCTTCCCCGAAAAGCAAAACATCGTAATCTTTTTTGGTTAAAACCGCGCTTTGCAGATCGGCCAGGGAAACCGTTTTAATGTTTGTTTTCACTCCCAGCGCTTCCCACTGCGCTTTTATAATTTGGCTGATTTGCGCCAGGGGGAAATTGTCGGTTGACACCACGTTTATTTCCAAAGGAGTCGAAGACGCGGGAGCTTGCGGGAAACAAACTTCATTGAGCTTTTTCCTGGTTGACGCTTTCACGTCTCCCGTGCCCTTGCTGATATTGGCGGGCTTTAAAATGTCGCTGGCGTATTTTTCCTGGAATTTTATCACGGCCGCCTTTGTTTCACTGCCAAAACTTCCGCTTGCCGTTATCGACAGGCATTCCTGCAATTTTTTCACTTCCTGGCCCTTGCTCCCCGCGCTAAGATTGCTTTTGAAAACGAAACTTTGCGTTTTGGGCAACGTCTTTTCCCTGAAACCCGTCTGCTCGTTCAGCTTAAAGCCCAGGTCATCAAGCGTTTTTCCGGCTTTTTGCCGGTCCCAGCCGAAGATTTCATCGGGCGGGGCAAAATCAAAAAAGCCGGATAAAATAGGAGAATCAACTGTTTTGGCTTTTCCCTGGAACACTTCTTTTATGATTTCTTCTTTGTTGACGCCGAAAGCCAGCGCCTCCCTTAATTTTTCACTGCTTCCCACCCCGTCTTTCGCCAGGTTAAAAAACAAAGCGAAATAGCGGGGCGCTTCAATTTCCAGAATATGATTGCCTTTTTTTTGGGACTGGGCAAGGCTCTGGGGCGAAGAAACGGAAAAACCGTCAATTTCCTGCAAGGCGAAACTCTTGAGCAAATCCTTTTCGTTTTTGAAAAAAACAAAAACGATTTTCGACAAAAACGGCTTTGAGGCAAAATATCTGGTGTTTTCCCTTAGCACGACTTTTTCAACAAAGTCGGACTTGTCCCGCGTTGCCCTGTCAAACTTGAAAGGGCCCGTGCCCGTAAGATTGTTTTTGGCGAACAGGGCGCTGGGCAAATCCCTTGAAGGAGTGTTTTCAAAAATGTGCTTGGGCAGTATTTTCAAGGTGGCGTTTTCCAAAAAACCAACGTAGCTTTTGGGCAAAAGAAACCTCACTTTCGTGTCGGAGATTTTTTCCGCCACAATACCCGACCATTTAATCCGCAAAGGGCTTTGGCATTCGGGGTTTTGGACCAGGTTTACCGTGAAAATAACGTCATCGGCGGTGAACTTTTCGTTGTCGTGCCAGAAAACGTTGTCTTTTAAGCTAAATTCAAAAACGCGCCCGCCTTCTTTTACTTCGTAGCTTTCAGCCAGATCGGTTGTCAGGTGCGCCTGCCCGTCGTATTTCATCAATCCGGAAAAAATGAGTTCAACGAGGTCCCTGTCAACATCCTGGGTTGAAATATAAATCGGGTTGACGAACTTCGGCTGTCCCAAAACTCCTTCCCGGTAAACTCCGCCCCCCGCAGGAATGGCCTCGGTGCGGGAAAAATACAAATTGAAAATCAAAACCAAACCGGAAGCTAAAAACATTGTTGTCAAACAGGACAAAATGATTTTTTCCTTTTTGCCCAAAACAACAAAAAAGCTTTTCCACTGCCATTTTTTCGGGAATTTAACGGAAAAACCATCCGCACAGCCAAAAATTCTTTTCAGCAATTCTTTAATTTTAGAAAAACTAATCAAAGATTTTTGCTTTACCCGGTTAGAAAAGGGATTTACTGAGTTTTAACCAAAATGCTCAACAGAGAAACGATAATAAAAATGACGGCCATTTCGATTGTCAAAATGAAAATTTTCTTTTCCGCGCCCCTCCTTGAAGCGTAAAATCCGCCCTCGCCTCCGAACGCCGAGCCCAAAGCCGCGCCCCTCTGCTGAAGCAAAATGCAGACAGCCAGCAAAACCGGCACGGCGATTTGAAAAATCAATAAAATGGTTTGCAGCATATCAACAAATTCTTAATTACCTGCCCGCGCGAAAAATCGCGTGTAAAAGCCAGTTGGCAACCACCACCACGATGCTGGTGAGAAAAAGCGGCCACAGGCCGATAATGTGAACCGTCGGGAAAGCCACGTCAACCAGCCAAACCAAAAGCATATTTATCACAATGCCAATCAGGCCTAAAGTAATCAGCCGCAAAGGCAAGGTGATAATTCTCAAAACCGGAGCCAGAAAAGAATTCAAAATACCCAGACACAAGCCGGCCCAAAAAACGTTTTTCCAGAACTCTATTCCTGCCCCGTCTATGGAAACATGCGGCACGATAACGGTGGCCGCGAACAAAGCCAAAATAGAAGCGATTATGCTCGCTAAAATGCCTTTGAACATACAAAAATATCCTAGCAAATTTCTTTGCTTTTGGCAAGCCCCGCCAGGAGCTTCCCGCAAGGGCTAATCGAACAAATTCCTGCTGCGAAGAACCTTGTGATAAGCGACAGCGAAGCGGTGAGCTTCGTTTCTCACGGCTAAAATCAAATTGGCAACCTCCTGTGGCAAATTTTTCAGCAAAACCGGCTTTGGCTGATTTTCCAAAAAAAGCTCGTTTTTCCTTTTCGCTAAACTTGCTATTTTAGTATTTTTTAATTTTTCATTTTTCATTTTTAATTTGAGGGCAATATTAAGTTGCCCGATCCCTCCGTCTATCAGCATAATTTGCGGCAAAGGCCATTCCTCGTGCCGCAGTCTCCGGCTTAAAACTTCTTTGAGCATGGCGATGTCGTCGGGCGTGTTTTTGAATTTTATCTTAAACTTGCGGTATTCGTTTTTGTCCGGCCGGCCGTCTTCGAAAACCACCATGCTGCCCGTTGCCTGTTTGCCCTGGATGTTGGAAATGTCGTAACCCTCCATTCTTTTTATTTTATTTTTTAATCCTAAAATCCTTTGCAATCGCAAAAAAGAGCCTCCTGCCTGCCCTAAAATGCGGCTGTGCCCGAAAACGTTTTCCAATGCCCGGATCTGGTCTCTTAGGGTTTTCGCCTTTTCAAAATCCCGTTCCTGGCTGGCCCGGCTCATTTCTTTCCGCAGATTTTTAACTACTGATGTTTTGCGTCCCCGCAGCACTGCAACCAGGTTCCTTATGTTCCGTCCGTATTCCTTCTGAAATTTTGAATTTTTGATTTTTAATCCGCACGGAGCCGGGCAAAGCCCCAATTCTTCGTATAAACAGGGCTTCTTGGGCATTTTATTGCAGGCGCGGAAAGGAAAAACTTTTCGCAAAACCCGCAAGGCCTGTTTCAGGGCTTTCCCGTCAATAAACGGCCCCGCATTGGCCAGCAGCTTGCAATTGGCGGTTTGCAGCTGGTGGCCGGCAAAAACTCTTGGGAAATCTTCCTTTGTGATAAAAACATAATAGTGGCTTTTATCGTCCCGCCAAATCTTGTTGTATTTCGGCTGGAATTTTTTAATCAGTTCCGCTTCCAGCAGCAGCGCCTCAATTTCCGAGCCGGTTGCAATATAGCCGATTTTTTCGGTTTGCGGAACGAAAACATTGTCTTTAAATACCGGCTGGCCAAAATGGTTTTTAACCCGCTCCCTGATGTTGACTGCTTTGCCGACGTATAAAAAATCCCTGCCTTTTTTGAAAGCGTAAACCCCGGGCGCAGAGGGCAACCCTCTGACGTTTGATTCCAACAGAAAAATAAATCCCATATTGTTCAGGTTAGCATAAAGCGTGATATAATAGAATAATCAAAACAATATTATGCAAAACAGATTCAAAAAAATTCGCCGGGCAGCGGTTGCCGGCCGGTTTTATCCGGACAATCCCGAAGAGCTCGCAACAATGATTGACGGATATTTGGCGCAGGCGGGCACAAGCGAGGGCGCTGTTGAAATAATCATCGCCCCGCACGCCGGCTATGTTTATTCGGGACAGGTGGCCGCTTACGCTTTCAAAGCATTGCAGGGCAGCGGTTTTAAGCGGATTATCCTTGTCGGCCGCAGCCATCAGCAATATTTTAACGGCATAGCGGCTGACGCCAATGACGCGTGGCAAACACCCCTGGGAAGCGCGGCAGTAGACAAAGATTTTATTGCCAAACTGAAAAAACTGGGCAATCAGGTGAAAATCGACAGCCAGGCGCACCAAACCGAACATTCTTTGGAGGTGATGCTGCCGTTCTTGCAACGGGTTTTGGAAAATGATTTTTCAATAGTCCCCCTGCTTTTCGGCGACGACAATAAAAACGCTGTTTTGAATCTGGCTGATGCCCTGGAACGGTTGTTTGACGAAAAAACTTTGCTGGTGATAAGTTCGGACTTGTCGCATTATCCCTCTTACGAAGCGGCGAAAAAGCTTGACCAAAAAACAATTGAAGCGATTTCAGGGCTAGATACCGCCAAATTCAATGCCTGGGCAGGCAGGGCGGAAAACGGAGAAATAGACGAAGCCGACACTTTGGCGTGCGGGGCGCCAGGAATTGAACTGGCAATGCTCATTGCAAAACATTCGGGCCTGAAGCCACAATTACTGAAATACGCCAATAGCGGAGATTATTTTCCTGAAACGAAAAACCGCGCGGTCGGCTACGCGGCCATCGGGTTTGAAAGGAGTTTAACTCCTTTCCAAAATAAAGGAGTTAAACTCCTTTCAGGCGAAGAGCAAAAAACCGCTTTGCAGATTGCCCGAAAAACTTTGGAGGCGTATTTTGCGGACGAGAAATCAGCAAAAACCGAACCTGCGCTAATTTTTCAAGAGAAACGGGGCGTTTTCGTCACTTTGAAAAAACAGGGGCGGCTGCGGGGGTGCATTGGCAACTTTATGCCTGATGTTAATTTAACAGAGAATATCAAAGACATGGCTTTGTCCGCGGCTTTCAACGACAGCCGGTTTGTGCCTTTGCAAAAATCAGAATTAAAAGATGTTAAGATTGAAATCTCGGTTTTGTCAAAAATGCAAAAAATCGACAATCCTGATTTAATTGAAATTGGCAAGCACGGCGTTTACGTGCGAAAAGGGCAAAAAGCCGGTGTCTACTTGCCCCAGGTGGCAATTGAGCTTGGCTGGACTAGAGAGCAATTCTTAAACAGCCTGTGCGCTGAAAAAGCCGGCCTGGCCCAAAACTGCTGGCGCGATGGCACTGCCGAGCTTTACATTTTCACCGCGCAAGTGTTCGGCGAATAAAAATGGAGAGGGCCAGACCCCCGCTATAATACCTATGCCTCTTGTTGTATTTTTCATTCTCTTGGTTATTGTATTAAGCGCGGCTTTTGCCGGACTCAAAGCCGCGCCCTGGGTGCCAACCCGCAAAAAAGAAATTAGCCGGGTTTTGGCTTTGGCTGGTTTGAAACCAAACAATGTTTTTTTTGATTTGGGCTGCGGCGACGGCCGCCTGGTTATAGCCGCAGCAAAACAAGGAGCCGTTGCGCGGGGCGTTGAAATATCTCTTTTGCCTTTTTTAGCTGCCTGGCTGCGCTTGAAACTGCTGGAAAACAAAACTTCGGGCAGCAAAATTATTTTTGGCGATTTAATGAAAACCGATTTGTCAGGGGCCGACGTTGTTTTTGTTTTTTTATTGCCCAAAGTTTATTTGCAATTAAAACAAAAATTCAGCAAAGAGCTGAAAAAAGGCACGAAAGTGATAACTCACGTCTGGCCGATTGAAGGCTGGACACCGATAAAAATTGACAAGCCCGCCAACCAAAGCGGCCTTTTTCTTTACGAAATGTAAAGTGAGTAAAAAACCGAAACCCCCAATCCCGCATCAAGTGCGATCGCACTTGATGCGGGATTGGATAGAATATAAATAATAAAACGAAAAACGGAATAAAAAAGACCCGGCCTCCATCTGCAAAAGTTGAGAAAGGGCGGGTCTTTTTGTTATCCGATTTCCACCACGATTTTCTTTTTTTCGCCCTTTTTGCGCGGAACCTGCACCAATAAAATTCCGTTTTTCAAAGATGCCTTGATTTTGCTCGCGTCAACGTCTTCGGGCAGCATAATTTCCCTGACAAAAGCTCCCCAATAGCATTCCTGATGAAAATACTGCTTTCCCGCTTCCGCTGACTGCTCTTTTCTTTGACCTTTTATCACCAGCATTTCGCCTTCAACGGCAATGTCAATGTTTTCCGGGTCAACGCCGGCAATCGGCGCCTGCACAACGAAAGCATTGTCAGTTTGATAAACATCAACAGCCAACTGGCCGCTGGGCTCCATCCATTCGGGCGAATTTTCGCTTTTTGCCAAAATCGTCTCTCTTTCCGTTTTCTCTTTTCCTGCTTTTTTGCCGGATTTTTCCTCTTTTTTGGTTTTGTTGCTTTTAACGACCTCGACTTGCGCCATTGCCTGGACAACTTCAAAGCCGGCGGCGTCTTTCCCGTTCCCAGCCTGGGCCGCCTGCGTTATTTCATCTTTTTTGGCGTTTTCTTCGCTGTCAATCTGCTGTTTGATATTTTTGAACCACATTATTGTTTGCTGCCCCGCCGGATTTAACCGTTAAACCGGTTTAACGGTTAAATCCGGCGAAAGCTTTTAATTTTTGTTAATGACGATTCACTTCGCAAACGCTTTTCATTTTTTTGAGGTTTCTGAAGCCGTAAAAAACCAGAAAACCCAAAATTATAAAAATGGCAAGCGGCGCGAAAAATTTGGCGCTGCCCGTTAACTTGATTATAGACCAATTGTAAACTCCGTGCAAACCGAAAGCGATTAAAAACCCGGAAAAAACATATTCTTTTCTGCGTCGGCTGTCGTGCAAGGACAAGGCCAAAAAATATCCCAAAACGCCCGAGCAAAGGCCGTGCAAAAAAGTGGCTGAAACAAACCGCCAGCCCATTATTTCCAGTGACTTCCAGAAATTGCCGATTAAGTGCTCGTTGCCCAAAACCAAAATGTTTTCCAAGGCGGCAAAGCCCAGGGCAACGATAATCATATAAAGCATCAGGTCAAGGGGCT
>JAMCXQ010000001.1 GCA_023474835.1 Patescibacteria group bacterium
GGCGATATCAGGAACATCGCCATAAAAAACAAAATCCTTATCTGTGCCTTTCAGGTTTTCATAATTTTTGAACTGCCCAAAGGCTTTTACTCCCGGCAACAAATAAGCGTCGCCTACGACAATAAAACCATTGTTTTTTACCGAGTTTCTTAAAGCTTTTATTGTTGATTTCGTCTTTCCAAAAACCCGCGGCGGAGCAAACCACAACAAAACATCACAAATATTTTTTTTCTTGACGATGTTCCTGATATCGCCAATCTGAAATCTGCATAAATGGCCGACGTTCTTTTCCATCGCCAGTTCTTTTGCATACTGGATATATTCAGGCACTATATCATAGCCAACAACATTGACGCCATACTTGTCTGCCAAACCAATGGAAACCCCTCCCTGGCCGCAAGCTAAATCCAAAACCACTGTTTTTGAATCCAGTTTTAATTTCAGAAAAACGGCGGGCAAATATCTGCTAAGGCCATTTAATATCTGACTTTTCGGCCTAATATATTTTAACAAAGGGATCATCTCTTCCTTATTACCATCCATTACCCGCCTTAAATCGTTTATTTGTTGTTTTGTGTATTTTCTTTCCATACTACTCTTAAAAACCTCTCTGTGAATTTACAGAGATTTACAGAGAGGTGATCTCTAGAAATTACTTATATTCTCTCTTTGTATTTCAACCAATCCCGGACAAACTTACGGCAACCTTCCGGCCCGCCCATTATTTCGGTCAAAAAATCGCGGCTGGTTAATGAAGGAAAATGCGGCTTGCCAACATAATCGCCAAAACTAGACCACTTATAGTTTTCTAAAAATTCCATCACTTTGTCTGCGTCTCTTATGCCTTTCTCTTTCCAGCCGGGTTCAATTAAAGATGCGGGGTTAGTATGAATGTAAACAAAAGCGGTTTTTAACTGTTCTTCGCTTTCAATATGAACTGCCTTGAAATTATCCTGGAATAAACGCCCTTTTCTGTGATATTTCTGATTAAAATAATAAGCATACCCGCCAATTTTATTCATAAAAGTTGAAATACCGTTGTCTTTTAACTGCTCGGCTAAAAGGTGAAAATGATTTGGTATTAAAGCGCAACAATGAATATTTATCAATAAATCACGTCTTGTCGCTTCAATTTTTTCCAATTCCGCCAAACCAACAGAGGGATCCTCTCTGGAAGATTTAAGCTTCCAGGAGAGGACCCCTCTGGGACTTTGAGCGGGGTCAGTAGATAGCTTCAATTGCGCGGGTGACATTTCTGAAAAAGCCCTGAGAGCGCACAATGGTCTGTTCTCCCTGGGTTTGCGCCACAACCGAATATTTTGCCTGGCCTAAAACGGTTTCCGGAACATCGCCCGGCAGTTCCTGCTTTCTTATTTGATATAAGCTTTGCTCAATGCCGGCATCCGCGGCAAAAAAAGCGACCACCGAATTGCCGCCGGCCACGATAATTTTATTCTGGACTATGGCAATGTTAACCAAAGCCAGCAAAGTGGCGGTCAAAGCCGACAAAACCACCATTGTCAGATAAAGCGAAGTTCCTTTTTGCCAAAATTTTTTCCCCATACCTAAAACTCAATAAGCAACGTCCAGCTGCCTTTGGGAAACCGTGTTTTCAATATTCATTTCCTGAGGGACCTTTTCTTTGGTAAGCAGCTTTATCAAAAAAGTCATCTTTGGCTGGCTTTGGTCGTCCTGGCTTCCGCCGGCAACAAAAAACTTCAAGCGCGACACGTTAACCCTGGTAGACGTGAGCGGCTGAACAGTTCCGTTTTTTTTCATTTGAATGGCGTTATCCCCCAGATAAAATTCCACGCATTCCTGGCGGGAATTCAAAAAAGCCACGTGGTTGTCGCCGATAAGCCTGAAGTTTCCGTCAACGCCGGCGCAGCTGCCAATCAAATCCTTTTGCGCCATGCGCAAGGAACGGCTCATAAATTCGGTGGCGAAAGAAATGTTATTCAAAAGCTCAACCGAAGACAAGGTGCGGCCCTGATATTTAACCGCCGAACCGAGCAAACTGAAAAGCCCGGTTGTTACTGTCATAAAAACCGTTATTGCCACCAATAATTCAATCAGGGAGAATCCCCCTTTTTTTGTTTTGTTTTTATCTCCAATCATACAAATTATCCTGCACTTCAAAGGAATTACTGCCGGTTTGAAAAGCCGATTTTATGCCAAACCAGGAAACCGTTACCCTGACATTGAGATGGCCGGCTGACTGGGTAATGATTATTTTCCTTTTGTATTTGGTGTTTGTTCCCTCTCCGTAATTGTAAAAACCGTCGCTTTTTAACTGCAAAAAGCGGTCGTTAACAACAAGGCCCGGGTCGTTATAATCAATCTCGCAGGGGCTGGTTTGGGGACAATTTGTTAAACCGCTTGTCCAATCAATGTCGGCAAGCCAATTGCCGTCCCTGATATTGCGCACCAGTTCAATGCCCTCGCTGGCCAACTGGCTGGCAACGAACCTGTCGGCAGCCATAGCCCCTGAGTTTACAACAACCGGAAACAAGTTATAAACCCCCACAACCGCGGTGATTATCACCATTATGGCGATTATAACTTCAATCAAAGTGAACCCCGTTGAAAATTTCGTTTTCATTTTCATTTTACTCTATTTCAATTCTCCCCGCGGAGTTGATTTTCACTTTTTTCTGGCGCGAGCCGTCCGATTGCAGACAAATGACGACTTGCGCCTCCTTGTTCCAGGAAAGGTTTTGAATGTAAATCTGGGGATCGGGCGGAACAAAAACAATATCAAGGTTGTTGGAAGGGTCAACGTCGCAAAGCTTAACCCTTGCGTTCAAACTGGTGTTGCCCGAAACCGCGTCCTGGCCGGTTAAAGTATGGCTGCTGGAAGCGCAGTCGCTGGCGCAATCGATAAAAGGCTGGAAAAAAGCGTTGTTTTTTTTGAAATTCAGGCCGAAACCGCACGCCTTCAAGCCCGCGTCGTGGCAATCACCCTGCTGCGCGCCCATTGCCTTTTCCTGGTATTGGCTCAGGGTTTGCGCCAAAAAAGAGGCTGTCTGGTTTAGCGCCTGCTGGTTTTTGCTTTGCGACCCCGCGCCAACCAAAATGGCCGACAAAATCATTATCACGGCAACAGTAACAAGCAGTTCTATGATGGTGAACCCCCGCATAATTCTTACATTACGCAATGCCAAGGAATGAAAAATAAATTGACCACAATTTCTCTCCCCACAAAAAAGCGATAAAAGCGCCGGCAACCAGGAACGGGCCGAAAGCCACCGGACTTTTCATTTTCTTTTTGCCCAAGCCGATTAAAATCAGCCCGACAGCCGAACCGATGAAAAAAGCCAGGAACAGGGCGATTAAAATTTCGGGAAAACCCAGCCACAAGCCAAGCAAAAAGCCCAAAGGCGCGTCAGCGAAACCCATCCAGCGGCCGCCCGACACCAGCCATAACAGGAAAAAAAACCCTCCGGCAGCCAGGCCGGCAAAAACGAAATTAAGTATAAACGGATAATTCCCGAATAATTGATAAAGAAAAACAATGACGATGGCCGGATAAATAATCCGGCTGGGAATAATGTAATGTTTCAGGTCGTAAATAAAAATAATTTCCAAAAAGCAGACAATGACCAGCAAAAAAATAAGGTTTGCTATGTTTGAAAATTCAAAAATTGGAAATTGATTGAAAATTGGAAATTGGAAATTGGAAATTATCAGAAATACCAGCCCTGTCGCCAATTCCGCCACCGGATACTGCCAGGAAATTTTTTTGTTGCAATACCGGCATTTGCCCCGCAAAAAAACAAAACTCAAAACCGGAATCAAATCATACCAAGCCAAAGTATGGCGGCACTTCGGGCAAAACGACCTGCCCTGCAAAAAGCTTTTTTTAACTTCCAAGCGATAAACAACGCAATTCAAAAAACTGCCGACAAAAAGCCCGAAAACGAAAACTACAACGAAAAACAAATTAAAAACCATTAGTTTAAGGTTGCAAAACGATTATTTCGGTTTCCTCTTTGGCAAGGTCCTTTTGAGTTATTTTGATTTTGGGCTGGGGCGCCATATTTTCCTGGCCCATAACTTTGAGAAAATCCTTCACTTCGGCCAAATCCGATTTTGTTGTCAGCCCGGGAATTTTATAATGCATCGGGATAACGATTTTCGGCTCTATCTGGCTGACGATTGAAGATGCTTCTTTGGCGTTCACCGTGACAACTCCGCCAACCGGCACGAACAAAACGTCAACGTCGCCGATTTCTTCCAGCTGTTCGTTGAATAATTCTTTTTGCCCCAAATCGGACAAGTGGCACAAACGAACGGCCTCGGTTTCTATTTTGAAAATAACAACCTCTCCCCTTTCCCTGCCCGAGTTATTGTCGTGAAAAGCGGGTATGGCTTTGACAAAAACCCCCTTAACTTCATACTCGCCCGGAGAATCAATGAGAAAATAATTGCCCTTAACCGCTTCCTTATTTGAGTGGTCGTGGTGCTGATGGCTAACAAGCAGAATATCCGCCTCAACCTTGGGAACTTTCAAACCATAGCCCTCGCCAAAAGGGTCAACAGCTATTTTCACGCTGCTGTCTCCCGGGCCCTTTGCCTGGATTTCAAAAAACGATTGGCCATGCCATAAAATATTCATAAATTTTTAACTTTATTTTCGTTCATTGTATCATTCTCTGCCCGCTCTTGCAATATCGTGTTTTTGTATTATATTGAAGCTACTAAACTAAAAACCATATATGATGAAAAGCTTAAAAAAGATAAAGTTAGACGTTGTCTGCCCGCCCAGAGTGGGCGAAATCGTTGAGGGAACGGTCCTTAACCGCGAAAGAAGCGCTCTTTACGTTGATTTGGGCGCGAAAGGCATCGGCGTTATTTTCGGCAAAGAATTTTTCAACGCCAAAAACATGCTCAAGGGTCTTGAAACGGGCGATAAAATCACCGCGAAAGTAACCGACCTTGAAACCGAAGACGGCATGAGGGAACTTTCCTTGATGGAAGCAAGCCAGGAAATGGCCTGGAAAGAACTGGCCGAGGCCAAAGAAAGCCAGGAATCCTTTGATGTTCTGGTTACGGGCGCCAACAAGGGCGGGCTTTTGCTGCGGGTCAAAAATATAAACGGCTTTCTGCCCACAAGCCAGCTCCTGCCCGAACACTTTCCCAAAGTTGAGGGAGCGGACGGGGCAAAAATAGCCCAAGAACTTCAGAAATTGGTGGGACAAAACATCACCATCCGCATTTTTGACCTAAACCCAGCGGAAAACAAACTCATATTTTCCGAAAAAACCGCGAAAAGGGAAAAAACGGAAGAAAAACTGACAAATTACCAGGCGGGCGAAGTTGTTGAAGGGGAAATCAGCGGCATAACCACTTTCGGCGCTTTCGTGGTTTTCGGAGAAGGCCTGGAAGGCCTCATTCCTTCCGCGGAAATCCCCTCGGACGAGGGCAATCCCCTGACCATCGGCAAAAAAGTAAAAGCAAAGATTATTGAAATCGCCAAAGACAAAATTTATCTTTCAATAAAACAAGCGGAGTAATTATGAACGCCATCGTGAAAAATTTAATCATCATTGTTCTGATTTTTGTTTTTGTTTCAAGCATTTTCGCTTTTTTCAACCCCCAGGGTTTGAAAAAAGAAAACCAAATTTCACTTTCACAGGCGGTTCTGGACATAAACCAAGGCAAAGTAAAAGGAATCACGGTTTCGGGAGATTTGGTTTATCTGGTTTACGCAAACGGCGGCAAATCAACTTCGCAAAAAGAAACGGGCGTAGCCCTGAACGATAATTTGAAAGCGCTGGGGGCTGACCCGGAAAAATTAAAAACGGTTGATTTCAAGGTGGAGCCGGAAAAAAGCGGGTTTTTGGGCTGGCTGTTTCCTTTGTCGATTATCCTGCCAATTTTGATTTTCGTGATTTTTTTCTGGATGATTTTCCGCCAGGCCCGGGCGGGCGCAGGACAAACGTTCAACTTTCTGAAAGCGCCCGCCAAACTTTTCGGCGACGGCAAAGGCACCGCGGAAGCTGAAAAAATAACTTTCAAAGACATTGCCGGTTTGGAAGAGGCAAAAGAAGAAATAGAAGAAGTGGTTGATTTTTTGAAAAACCCG
>JAMCXQ010000011.1 GCA_023474835.1 Patescibacteria group bacterium
TCGCCATAATAACCGACAAGCTCTTTTTCTATTTTTTGTTCAATGTCGCCACTGAACAAGAAACTGTTTTTAATGTAGTCCATCTTCAAAACAATAGCCGTGTTGTTGACGTCATTGCCCGAAAACGCATCCACGAAACTTTCCGTTGGCCATAAAACGCTTCCTTCCACAGTGCCTGCTTTTATCGTCTGGCCGTCTCGGACAATGAAAACCGAAGCCCCCTCTTTCCGCAAAAGCCCGAGCCACTCGCGGACAACCGCCGTATCCTTTACAACGCCTGTCCACAAAATGTTCTGCGCTTTGTAATGTTGCAAAACCGCGTTCAAACCCGCCAAATGGTCGTATTCGGGATGCGTTAAAATCGCCAGGTCAACCGTTCTGTCCCAAAACGGCATTTGCTTTTGCAGTTTCCCCAAAATCTGCCCGCCCGGCCCGCCGTCAATCAAAATCTGGTGGCCCTGCGGCGTTTCAATAAAAATGCCATCGCCCTCGCCAACGTCAAAAAACACCACTTTCAAATTGCTGCCCAAAGAAAAAACGAACTGCCACAAATAAACGTTTGCCAAAATAAGCAACGCAGCGGAAATAAAAAAAATATCCGCTTTAATGCCATTGTCCATAACTGCCTGAAAAACTTTTTTAAAAACCTCTCCCCTCCTTTACACTCCGCTGCTACGTAGCAGCGGAGTGTAAAGGAAAAATTTACGGTTTGATTATATAAATGATAATTACAAATATTACAAACTATACATAGCATTTGCTTCTTTGTAGATCTTTGATTTTTTATCTAATTTCTGCAACGACCGATAGATTTCTTTTCTGTCTTGCTCGTCCGCAGAATTAAGAATACCTTCAACCAATAACGACGGCCAAAACATAGACGGATACTTTCTTTTGAATTTCTTCCATGTCATTAAGGCCGAATCAAACATTTCGCTTTTTGTAAGCTGTCCGCCGTGTTTTTTCGCATTCTTTAATGCTACCTTAAAACCATCGCCTCCCTCCCGCAACCAATAAGCCACCTTTGCTATTGTGCTATGGCTGACCCGCAACGCCTGTTCAATTGCCCTGTATTCTCTTCCTTCAAGAATAAATTGGGCAATCTTAATCCTCTTGGCTAACTTAATCACTTCTTCCTTGGTTAAAAGGTCAACCAAAAACTTTATAGCGTCATCTTCTGTTTTTAAGGATAACAACGCCTGCGCAAAATCGCCCAATAGTTCTTTTTGGGCAGGAAGAGAAAGACGAATGTATTTTTCCATAAATTTATTCTATTTCTTTTTTTAAATCTAAGAAATAGTTGATAACATAATTATATTTGTTTTTCATAACATTCTTTGTTTGCCCCAGTTCCAGCCTTTTGTATTTAAGCTTGATATTCTCCAAAGCGTAGTCCGCCGTTTCTTTGAGTGTCTTCCCTCGGGCCGTGTTAAAAACCAAATACCTGAAAACCCCTATTGGCCCGAAAACATCTGTTTTGTCGGCATCATATAGAACTTTTGATTCTAAGGATTGCCGCTCAGAAGAAGTGAAGCTTTCGTCGTGAAATTTTATACAAACCAAAACGTCATCAATCTTATCTTGTGGAAAATTTATTTCCCGCAAAACCTTTTCAGCGAAAGGAACACTAATTGGGCCGTGTGTACCAACTCCCTCGGGATAATGTCTGCCGATATCGTGTAAAAAAACTGCAGCAATCAAAACCTCCCAGTCTACATCCATATCTTTAGCTATTTCTTTGGCATATTTCCAAACCCGGCGGACATGGTTAACATCGTGAGTAGCAACACGCGCGGGAGCTTCGGCCATTTCATTCTCTAACGCATTCTCAAAAATTGAAAGCCATCTTTTTTCCGTTTTTATCATAATTTTTGTCTTAAATCTATTTCACCTCAAAAATACTTTACACTCCGCTGCTACGTAGCAGCGGAGTGTAAAGTATTAAAAGTGTTATTTTTTGATTTTGTTCAAATTATGATTTTTATTATGATCCTTATTCAGTTCAGCCAGCAACCCCCTTTGGTCAAGACTGTACATTTTGCAAACATCGCCAATGCTAAGCTGGCCTACCTCATATTGGGCCATCGGGCAAGACAAACAGGGAACTCTGTATTTGGCCAAAACTGCCTCTGCTCCCGTTGAATTAAGCACGCCGGATAATAAAGTTTTGCTGTTAATTTTTTGCACCATAATTTTTAATTTTGAACGCTGCGCTCGGTTACAATGAATAATTATTATATTCCTGCAACCATATTTAATTTTTAATTGTTATGTTTTTTAAAGCCGCGCCAACAAGCTTTTCAATTTCCAGTTTTTTTTCCTCGTTTTCAACTTTTTCCAGGCTGGATTTTGTCGCCGGATGCCTGGGCAGTTTGCCACTGCAATACATCTCCCCGGGCAATACGGAAATGTCGTAGGTGCCAATCTGCCGGGCCATTTTTATGGCGTCGATTTTGTCAAAAGCAACCAATGGCCGCAATATGGGCATAGCAACGGCATTGCTGATAACCGCCATATTGTCCAAAGTTTGCGAAGCCACCTGGCCCAGGCTGTCGCCGGTGATAATCGCTTTGGCTTTTTCTTTTTTCGCAACGGCCTCAGCTATTCTCAACATCATTCTTTTGCACAAAACACAGGCAAGTTCGGGGCTGGTTTTTTCAAAAATCTCTTTTTGCACCTGGCCGAAAGGCGCGAAATAAGTTTTGGTTTTGGGCTGGTACGCGCTCAAAACATCAATCAATTTTTTATTTTTTTCAATCGTGGAATCAGCGACGAACGGCCCGCTGTGCAAATGCAAAAAAACCGCTTCCACTCCCCTTTTCATCATCAAGAAACCGGCAATGGGCGAATCGATGCCCCCGGAAATCAGACAAACCGCCCTGCCCTCAATGCCAAGAGGCAAGCCGCCCTGTCCGACAATCTTTTCAGTATACAAAAACGCCTGTTTTTCGGTTATTTCAATAAATAAAACAACATCAGGATTTTCAAGGCTGACTTTGATTTTTTTAATTTTTAATATCGCTTCACCGACCAATTCATTGACTTGCCGGGAAGTCAGGGAAAACGTTTTGTCGCTTCGCTTTGCCTCCGCCTTAAAAGTCGCAAATTCTTTTTTGCTTAAAATTTCAACGGCTTTTTCTTTTATCTTTTCAATGCCCTTTTCGCACTCCCAAGCGAAAGCGAAATAAGCAATGCCGAAAACCTTTTGCAAAGCTGTTTTCGCTTTGTCTGGCTGTGCTGTTTCGGCCAAACCGACCAAAATTCTGCCGGAAATTCTCTTCACGTAATCAAAAATAATCCCCTGAGATTTAAGGGATTTTTTGATATTTTCAACCAATTTCTCCTCAAAGAATTTTCTGTTATCGCCTTTCAGGGCGATTTCGCCATAATGGCAAACAGCGATCATTTAGTTGATTGTTTAGCTAATTCCAGCGCTTTAATATTGAGTTCCCAAAATTTCTCCGGCATTGTTTTTTTGATTGCCTCAATGACATTTTCTTTTTTTAACGGCAAATAGTTATTGTGCAAAGCATAACCCAAAAGATAAATTCCCGAAACCACTTCCACCCCCAGTTCTTTTTGGCAAATTTCCGAAGCCCCGACAAAAAATACTTTTTCGCTTACTTTTGTCAGTTCTTGCCTGATTTGCTCAAAACTCGCGTCCCCGGACAGAGTCGGAGTTTGAAACCGGTTGATTAAAATTACCGATTTTTTGCCGGCAAACCGGGCGCCGTTCAGGGCTTCCTGCTCTTCCAAAGCAATAACCAAATCAGCCGTTCCTTTGCTGATAATTGGCGACCAAACCCGCCTGCCGAACCTGACGTACGCTTCAACCGACCCGCCCCGCTGGCTCAACCCGTGCAATTCCGATGTTTTAACGTCATAACCCTCAATAAAAGCCGCCCGAGCCAGAACATTAAGCAAAGTAACCAGCCCCTGGCCGCCTACGCCGCAAATTACGATGTTAAATGTTTTATCCATACAAAAAAATTATCTTTTCGCTCTTTTTTCCAAAAGGGCGCAAATCCGGCGCGCCACAATCACCGACACTTCGTTCTTTTGGTAAAATTCCTGCAGCGCTTTCACTGTTCCCTCAAAATCATCAACCGGATCAACAACTTTCATATTTTCGGGCTTAACGCCCAAAGCCAAAACAATATTCTCAATTTTAACCTCCGGGGAACTTTCGCCCTCGCCGGTTTTGCCCATACCCGGATTGGGCTGGTGTCCGGTCATTGCCGTGATGCGATTGTCCAGGATAACGAGCAGAATATTTGACTTGTTATAAACGGCATTAAGCAAAGCCGGCAAACCAGCGTGGAAAAAAGTGCCGTCTCCGATAAACGCGACCGGTTTTTGCCGGCCGCCGGCCGCCTTGGAAATTCCGTGGGCAATGCCGATGCCCGAGCCCATTGAAAACAAAAAATCGTACAAATTATGCGGCGGACCGGCGCCCAGCATATAACAGCCGATGTCGCCTCCGAAAACCGCTTTGTTTTCGGGTATGGCTTTTTTGACAGCCGCGAAAACCCGCCAATAAGGGCAGGCGGGCACCGTGCAAAAACGGGCAACGTGCTTGACAGAAGACAATTCGGGCGGTTCGGGCGCTTCGTATCCGCTCACGCCCGCCAGTTCAGCCGCGGCCTTGGCAATAAGCGCGGGGTTCAGTTCGCCGACTTCCGGCAAAATGTTTTTGCCGAAAATCTTCAGCCTGCAGTTTTCGTCTTTGGCTATTGCCGCAACTTCTTTTTCCAAATAAGGGTCCAGTTCTTCAACTATTAAAACTTTTTCCAGCGGCCTGATGAAATCCCTGATTTTTTGCTCAGGCAAGGGATAGAAAAACCCCAGCTTCAAAACCGGAATGTCCAAACCCGCCATTTCCAACGCCTCCATTGTATGCAAAAACGAAACTCCGCTTGTAATAATCCCCGCATTAGAATTTACAGAGGGGTCCTCTCTGTAAATTTTGTTTATTTCGCTTTGTGTGGCAAACTCTCTAATTTTCCCAATTTTATCCAACAACTCCTGATGCATTTCCAGCACCCTTGGGGGCATTGTCACAAACCTGTTTTTGTCTTTTACAAACTCCCCTTCACTGACTTTGTACTTTGAGCTTTGAACTTTGAACTCAACTATGCCTCGCTGATGCGCCACCCTGGTGGTAATCCTGACCATTACCGGTATGTTGAATTTTTCAGAAATTTCAAAAGCCAGACAGGTAAAATCAAAACACTCCTGCGCGTTTGAGGGCTCTAAAATCGGAATATGCGCCAGTTGGCCAAACCCCCGCGAGTTTTCCTCGGACTGGGCCGAAGAATGGCACGAGGGGTCGTCGGCCACGACAATAACAGCCGGGCCTTTTGAGCCGGTGTAGACAAACGGCAGCAAGCTGTCCAAAGCGACGTTCACCCCGAAGCTTTTCATTGCCGCCAAACATCTCAACCCGGAAAAGCTCGCGCCCACAACCGCCTCCATTGCTAACTTTTCGTTGGTGGAAAATTCAAAATACAACCGGTCGTTGTTCGTGGCGATTTGGCTGAATAAAATCCCGATTTCCGAGGAAGGCGTGCCCGGATAGCAAGCGACAAACTGTACACCGGCAGCCATTGCCCCTTTGACAATCGCCTCGTTGCCCATTAAAATTGTTTTTTGGCTGTCATTCATAATTTCTTCATCTTATCACAAATCAGCTGATAACGCCACCGCCCAGCAATTCTTCCCCCCGGTAAAAAACCACTGATTGGCCCGGGGTGATTGCCCGCTGGGGCTGGGCAAAAACAATCCGGTATTTTTTCGGCCCGGTTTTTTCAGCGATAATTGCCGCATCCGAATCGTTTTTATAACGGATTTTAGCTGAAATTTTCAGCGGCAAGCGGGGCTCCGCGCCTGAAATCCAGTTGACGCCTTCGCAAACCAATTCCTTGCGCAGCGAGTCCTTTTCGTCATTGCTTACAATCAAAGTATTTTTTTTGACATCTTTGGCCACGACATACCACGGCCCCCCCGGCAAAAAAATCCCTTTGCGCTGGCCAATAGTGTAAAACCAAAAGCCGCTATGCTTGCCCAAAATTTGTCCCTTAACATCAACAATATCCCCACTACCCCGAGGGCAGCCCTCAGGGTAAATCTGTTTTAGAAAATTTTGAATATTCATGCCTTGCAAAAAGCAAACATCGTTTGATTCCGGGGTGGCAAAAGTTGGCAAGCCAAATTCTTTAGCCAGTTCTCTCACTTTTTGTTTACTTTCTATTCCGCCGACAGGGAACAGAACCCGGGCCAGTTGTTTTTGCCCCAGCTTCCATAAAAAATACGTCTGGTCTTTGTTGCGGTCTTTTGCCCGCAATAGTTTGTAGTTGGCAGTTGGCAGTTGGCAGCGTTTGATACGGGCATAATGGCCGGTAGAAAGATAATTGCATTTCATTTCTTTTGCTTTTTCCAGCAGCAGGCCGAACTTCACGGCCGCGTTGCAAACCACGCAGGGATTGGGCGTAATTCCTTTTTTATAGCTGTCAATAAAATAATCAACAACGGAATTTTTAAATTCTTTCTTAAAATCAAAAATAAAAACTTTTATGTCCAAAATCCTGCAAGTTTCTTTGACCCGCTTTTCAATTTCCGCCTGTTGCTTTTTATCGGGAACCGCCTGCCATAACCGCATATGAAAACCGACAACCTCAAAACCCTGCTTTTTCAGCAAGGCGGCTGCCACGGAACTGTCCACTCCACCCGACAAGGCCACGGCGATTTTCGTTTTTTTATTCTTGCTCATATTTGCGCTGTTTTGTGCTATAATGTAATAGGAATTGGAAACTGAAAAATATATGAAAGTTTTAATGTTCGGCTGGGAGCTGCCGCCTTTCAATTCCGGAGGGTTAGGCGTTGCCTGCTACGGTTTAGCAAAAGCCCTGAGCCAAAAAGGGGTTGAAATTGTTTTTGTTTTGCCCCAGAAAACCGACGTTCGCATGCCCTTTGCCAAAATCATTTTCGCCCTTTCTGAGGAAAACGAATCTCTTCTCCGGTTTTCAGCCTACGAGCAGCCCCGCGCCCGCGCCTGTGGAAAGAACCCCGAAAATCTCCATTGTTTCACTTTATTCAATTTAGTGGAAAAATACAAGCAGGCGGCGAAAATAATCGCCCGAAAAGAAACTTTTGATTTAATCCACGCCCACGACTGGCTCGCTTTCCCCGCGGGCCTGGAAGCGAAAAAAATTTCAAAGAAACCTTTGGTGGTCCATGTCCACGCCACCGAGCTTGACCGGGTCGGCAATCAAGGCCCCAACCAGTATGTCTGGGATATTGAAAAAAACGTTATGGAAAAAGCCGACAGAATAATAGCGGTGAGCAATTTCACCAAAAACAAAATCGTAAACGACTACGGTATTGGGCCGGAAAAAATCCGGGTCGTTCACAACGGCATTGAACCAGCGGAACCGCAAAGCGCAAGCGAGCTGCTGGGGGCGAAAGGAAAAAACAAAATGGTCCTTTTTGTCGGCCGCATTACCCTGCAAAAAGGGCCCGATTATTTTCTGACCGCCGCCAAAAAAATTCTGGAGAAAAACCCCGAAGTGATTTTCGTTATGGCCGGCTCTGGCGATATGGAAAAACAGGTGATTGAAAAAGCCGTTGAACTGGGTATTGCCAAAAAAGTGTTTTTTGCCGGTTTCTTAAGGGGCGGGGATCTGGCCGGAACTTTCCGGGCCGCCGACGTCTTCGTTATGCCATCGGTTTCAGAGCCGTTCGGCATTGCCCCCCTGGAAGCCCTGCAATACGGCGTTCCGGTGATTATTTCCAGGCAATCGGGCGTTTCGGAAATTTTAAGCCATTGCCTGAAAGTTGATTTTTGGGACACAGACCAAATGGCAAACCAGATTTTGGCCTGCCTGAAATATCCGGCCTTGCACCAAACATTGAGGGCAAACGGCGAAACGGAAGCGCGGGGAATAACCTGGAACAATTCGGCAGAAGAATGCATCAATGTTTATAACGAAATTCTATCCACGAAAATATGATGTTTATTTGTTTTTATCTGCACACCCACCAGCCCTGGAGAATAAAAAAATACTCCATTTTTGACATCGGCAAAAACCCCGATTATTTTGACGAACAAAAAAACAGGGAGTACCTCCAAAGAATCGTCAAAAAAAGCTATTTGCCGACAAACAAAATTCTGCTTGATTTAATCAGAAAAACAAACGGCAGATTCAAAGTAAGTTTGAGCATCACCGGCACTCTTTTGGAACAACTGGAAAAATATTTTCCCGAAGTCGTTGAAAGCTTCCAAAAACTGGTGCAAACCGACTGCTGCGAGCTGATTTCCGAAACATATTACCATTCTCTGGCCGGGCTTCATGCAACGGACGAATTCAAAGCCCAGATAAGGCAACAGCAAAAAAAACTGAAAGACGTTTTCGGCGTTCTGCCCCGCGTTTTCCGCAACACCGAGCTGATGCTCAACAACCAGGTGGCTGGCATTGCCGAACAAATGGGTTTTAAGGCCATTCTGGCGGAAGGAGCCGACCATATTCTGGGCTGGAAATCGCCGAATTTCATTTACCGGGCGAAAAATAAAAAAATCAGGCTTTTTCTGAGGAATTACCGCTTGAGCGACGACGTCGCTTTCCGTTTTTCCACCCGAACCTGGACGCAGTGGCCTTTAACCGCGGAAAAATACAGCCAGTGGCTGAACAGCCATCACGGGACAGGAGAAATCATCAACCTTTTCATGGATTATGAAACATTCGGAGAACACCAGTGGGAAGATACGGGCATTTTCGAATTTTTAAAAACATGGCCCGCGGAAACCCTCAAACACCCGGACACTTGTTTCACAACCCCTTCCCGGGCCCTCGCCATACTGGAGCCGAAAGCCGAGCTTGATTTTCCCCAAACGGTTTCCTGGGCCGACACGGAAAGAGACGCGTCGGCGTGGCTCGGCAACAAAATGCAGCAGCAGGCGTTCTCCGACCTTTACGACCTGGAAAACAGCGTTAAAACAATCCGGCGCAAAAACCTGCTCAATGACTGGCGGAAACTGCAAACGGCCGATCATTTCTATTATATGTGCACGAAATGGTTTTCCGACGGAGACGTACATAAATATTTTAACCCTCATGAGTCGCCCTACGAAGCGTTTATTTCTTTTATGAACATATTGCGGGACCTGGAAATGAGGGTGGAAAATAAACAACAAAGGTCAAATTAAAAATTTAATTACTATGCCCATAAAAAAACAAAATGGCAAATCCGCCGCCCTGCCTCCGGAAAAATATTTTTGGTGCTGCGACGGCCAGATTTTCAAAAGCATAAAAGAGCTTTCCGGCGGCCTGGCGAAAATGCCCGAATCAACCTTCAAATATCACGCCAACGAGCAAAAAAACGATTTCAGCCGCTGGATAGAAGATGTTTTCAACAAAAAAACCCTGGCTTCATTAGTCAAAAAATCCAAAACCGCCCGAGCTGCGGCAAAAACAATTAAAGAAAAAATGTAATGGACAATACAACATCGGACAATCCTGCTGTGCGGACGCAAGCAGACGCGCTTTTTGAAATCAGCTGGGAAGTTTGCAACAAAGTCGGAGGCATCTACACTGTTTTGACTTCAAAAAGCGGCCGCGCCATTGACTGCTACAACGGCGGCTATTTTACCGTTGGCCCATATTTTGAACCGCAAATAAGAGGGCAGTTCCAGCCCGAGCAGCCTAATAACGGCCTGCGGGCGGTTTTTGACGGCCTGGAAAAAGAAAAAATAAAATGTTTTTTCGGCAAATGGCTTGTCGGCGGCCAGCCAAAGGCAATTCTGCTGGATTTTCATTACTTGAAAAGCGAAACAAACCTCATTAAAGCCAAACTCTGGGAGGACTGGCACATTGACTCCCTGAAAAGCGGGCCGGATTTTGACGAACCGGTTGTTTGGGCCTGGGCCGCGGGCAAACTGCTGGAAAAAATGCCCCTGGCTTTTCCGGACAAAAAAATCGTTGCCCACTTTCACGAATGGCTTTCCGGAGCCGGACTTTTGCATCTGAAAAAACAGCAGGCAAAAATCGGAACCGTTTTTACCACGCACGCCACGACTCTGGGCCGAACCCTGGCTTTTAACAACATAAACCCTTACGTTGTTTTGGATAAAATCAACCCCGAAGAAGGAGCGCGCAACTACAGCGTCATAGCCAAACACCTGCTTGAACGCCAAACAGCCCAACAAGCCGACGTTTTCACCACCGTGAGCGAAATCGCGGCTCTTGAAGCGGAAAAGTTTTTGGGAAGAAAACCTGATTTTGTCCTGCCCAACGGCCTAGACTTGGACAAATATCCTACTTTTGAAGAAACCTCCATAAACCACCGTTTGCAAAGAGACCTTTTGCGGGATTTCACGGCCAGGTTTTTCTTTCCTTACCACAGCTTTGACCTGGCGAATACCCTCTTTTACTTCACCGCTTCAAGATACGAAATCAAAGCCAAGGGCATTGACATTTTTATCAAAGCCCTGGGGCAGCTCAACAAAAAATTAAGCGCGGGCAAAAATTCCAAAACAATCGTCGCCTTTTTTTGGGTGCCCATAGCCAATAAAAACGTCAAGCCGGAAGTCCTGCAAAACTGCAAATTTTTCGCCGAGCTGAAAGACATTCTTGAAGAAAACAGCGAGGAAATCCGCCAGAGAGTTCTTTATCTGCTCTCGGGCGGACAAAAAATTGAGGAAACTTCTCTTTTCCGCAGCGACCTCCTCCTGGAAATTAAAAAGAAAGTAAGCGGGTTCAAAAGACAGGGCAATCCCCCGCTTTCAACGCACGAACTGCAGGAAAACCAAACCGAAATCTTAAGGCTCTTGCGCGAAAGCGGCCTCGCCAACAATAAAAACGACAAAGTAAAAGTTGTTTTATACCCCGCCTATCTCACCGGCTACGACGGACTCTCCAACCTTACTTATCAGGAAAGCATCCAGGCGTGCCACCTGGGCGTTTTTCCTTCTTTTTACGAGCCCTGGGGCTACACACCGCTGGAAGCGGCGGCTTTGGGCGTTCCCAGCGTCACCACCGACCTCACCGGTTTCGGCAAGCATATTAAAAACGAAAACAGCAACAAAGAAACGCCGGGGGTTTTCGTTTTGCAAAGAGAAAACAAAACCGAGGAAGAGTCCGCCGGAGAACTGGCGAAAATCCTCTTCAACTTCGCCAAATTGAAAAAAGTGCAACGGGTGGAAAACAAAATCGAAGCAAGAAAAATAGCGCTGGGGGCCGATTGGAAAAATTTGATGGAAAATTACATCAAAGCCCAAAACCAGGCGGTGGAAAAAGCGAATCTTTGAGCTTAAACTCTTGTATGCTAATCAAACACTCCTTATCCGACAAAATATTTTTGCAGGAAGAAACAAAAGAACCGGCTTCTTTTCTTTTGACCAATAAAATCGGCGGTTATCTATGGCTCGCCGAAAAGCCGCAAAGCCGCTATGGAGGCTGGTTTTTCTCCCCGGAGGGCTCTTTGGGCGAACAAATGATAAAAGTTTTGGACAGCATTGACGTTTTGGGAGAACCACAAACAACGAAAATAAACAACAATTTCTGGAATATTGAAAGGCAAAGGGGAAGTTTAACGGAAAAATTCTTCCTGCCCTCCCGGGAAAACTGCCTTGTTTATGAGGCAAGCCATCCGGTTTGGCTGGAAATTGTTTTCGACGTCAAAGCAACTTTTGACAACGACGAAAACGGAAGAACCTACGAAATGTTTTTGGAAAACGGAACGGCGGTTGTCGGATTTCACAGCCAAAAAAACTCTTTGCCCGATGTTTTTACGGCGGTTCGCTCGAAAAGCGGCGAATGGGAAAAAATCGGACAATGGGCCAGGAGAGATTATCCGTTTGACAAAAACAGAAGCTCGGCGCCTTTTGAGAAATACGTTTTCCGCGGTTTGAGGATAAAAACGGAACAACTGGTTTTTGCCCTGGCTTCCAGCAAAGAAGAAGCGGCCGAAAAAGCCGGGCAGATTTCCGAAAACTTAAGCCGCCTGGAGCAGCAAAAAAAAGAAACAACCCTCAGCCCCCTGCTGAAAAAATATTCCGCAGGACATAACCAGGAGAAAGAAACGGTTTTCGCTTATCTTGCCGCCGTTAATTCTCTTTCGGGATTGGCAACAACGCAAAACGGAAAACAACGCCTTTTTGCCGGCCTGCCCTGGTTTTTCCGGTTCTGGTTAAGGGACAGCGCCTTTTGCCTGAAAGCCCTGGCAAAAATTGATATTGCTTTTGCCAGGGAAATTTTATGGCAGCTTGCCAGCGAAATTTTCCTGCGGGAAAAACACCGCAACCAGGAAGACGGCTCGGGCTGGCTTTTCAAAAGCATTGGATATTTTCTGGCAAACAAAAAACTTTATCCCGAAGAAATAAAAAAAATAAAAACAGCCGTGGAAAAAGAACTTGATTTCCAGATAAAAGAAAAAACCGCGAACGGCTGGGTAATTCAGGAAAACAAAACCAGCTGGATGGACACATTGGAGAGAAACCCGGTATGCCTGGAACAGCAGGCATTGCGGTTAAATATGTATAAACTGGCAAGAAAACTGAACGGAAACCCGGCCAAAAAATTTCATTACTGGCAGATGGAAACGCAATTAAAAAACAAAATCAAAAAAACGATGTGGGACGGCAAAGTGTTGGCCGACGGATTCAACCCCAGCAGCAACCGAACGGACTGGACAATGCGGCCAAATGTTTTTCTGGCTTTCTACGTCTATCCCCGGCTTTTGAGCAGAAACGAATGGGAAAAATGCTTTGAAAAGGCACTGGAAAAACTGTGGCTTCCCTGGGGAGGCCTTGCCACCTTGGACAAAACAAGCCCCCTTTTCCAACCGCGTCATACAGGAGAAAATCCCGCCAGCTATCATCAGGGCGACAGCTGGTTTTGGATAAATAACGTGGCGGCAACCTGCCTTTTGAAAACCGATTGCAAAAAGTTCAGATTCTACATTGAAAAAATCCTGAAAAAAAGCAGCCAGGAAATCCTCTGGAAGGCGGGCCTGGGGCATTTGAGCGAATTGAGCTCGTCGGGCAAATGTGAACCAGGAGGCTCGGTGGCGCAGGCCTGGAGCGCGGCAAGCTTCATTGAACTGTATTTAACTTACCGTAAATATGCTTGATTATATTCTGCTGGGAGCTATTCAGGGCATTTTTGAATGGATACCTATTTCCAGCGAAGGTGTTTCCGTTTTGACGGGCGGTTTTTTGCGCCTGCGGGGCAATCTGGTTGATTTGAGCTTATTTTTGCATTTGGGCACGATGCTGGCGGTTTTGATTTATTTCAGAAAAGACTGGCTGAAAATCATAACTCTCAAAGACAAAACTCTGCTCAAATTCCTTGTCATTGCCACGATCGTTTCTTTGGCAATCGGGTTTCCGGTTTACAAGGCCGCGAGGGCCGTGCAGGTGGGAGCCGGACTTTTGGCTTTAACCGGCCTGGGGCTTTTGTTCACCGCCTATTTCCAGGCGAAAAAGAAGAAATGGAATTTAAGCGACAACAAACTGGCCGTTGTCACGGGCGTTTTGCAGGGGTTTTCGGTAATCCCCGGATTTTCCAGGTCGGGCTCAACGGTTTTCGGCTTGTCGCTGGTAAAAGAAAATCCCGGGGAAATTTTACGGCTTTCCTATCTGCTTTCCCTGCCGGTTGTTTTGGCGGCCAACGGCTATCTGTTTTTGAAATCGCCAGGCGCCAATATCTCCGCCTGGCCGGCTTTAATCGCGGCGTTTGTCGTCGGCTTCATCTTTTTGCATTTGCTCATAAAAGCAGCCGCTAAAATCAACTTCGCCAAATTCGCCCTGGTTTTCGCTGTTCTGTGTTTTTTGGGAGCTGTCGTTGAATTTTTAATCTGACAGTGGTAATATACTCTCTATTATGGCAGAACCGGCTAAAAAACTTTTCCGGTCCCCGAAAACCGGCATTATCGCCGGAATTTGTTCGGGAATCGGCGGATATTTTGAAATCGACCCGGTAATTGTGCGGATTTTGTTTGTTTTCCTGGTTTTAGTGCACGGCCTGGGCATTTTGCTTTATTTGGTTCTGATTTTCGTCATACCAAAAAAGCCGGACGAAAACGAAGAAACGGCCATTGCCGAAAAAATGGCAACGGAAAGCGAAAAAATAAAAAGAGGCGGAAAATCCTGGGCTTGCGATTCAAAAAAAGTCATCGGGCTGGCAATGATTGTCATTGGCGCGGTGGTTCTTTTGGCCAGATTTTTCCCGATCACCTGGTTTAAGTGGGACATTTTCTGGCCAACCGCCATTATTTTAATCGGGGCCTACTTGATACTCAAAAGAAACAAAAACTAAACGCAATGGCCAAAAAGCCGACAATTTATCTGGACAATGCCGCCACAACCCCGATTGACAAGGCTGTTTTGAAAGCAATGCTGCCATACCTGGGAAACGATTTCGGCAACGCTTCTTCTCTGCACAGCCCGGGCCAAAAAGCGAGGGCAGGGGTGGAAAAAGCCAGAAAACAAACGGCTGATTTTTTGAATTGCCAAACCGAGGAAATTATTTTTACCGGTTCGGCCACCGAAGCCGACAATATGGCGGTTTTGGGAACAATAAAAGCCGTTCAAAAAAACAACGCGAAAAAACCGCACATTGTCACAAGCGAAATTGAACACCCGGCTGTTTTGGAGGCCTGCGGCTACCTGCAAAAAAACGGGGCTGAAGTTTCTTATCTGCCGGTCGGAAAGAACGGCATTGTCAAGTTAGCCGACGTTAAAAAATCAATCAAACCGAACACCGTTTTGGTTTCAATAATGTATGCCAACAACGAAATCGGCTCTATACAGCCCGTAGCTGAAATCGGCAAATTGCTGAAAGCCATAAACCGCAAATTGAAAACTGAAATCCGTTTTCACACCGACGCGGCGCAGGCGGCCAATTATCTTGACTGCGATGCGCGAAAATTAGGCGTTGATTTGCTCACTTTGTCCGGCCATAAAATTTACGGGCCAAAAGGCGTGGGCGTTTTGTACGTAAAAAAAGGCGCGGCGATTGAGCCGGTTACGTTCGGCGGCCACCAGGAAAACGGGTTAAGGCCGGGCACGGAGAACACGGCCGCAATAGCGGGTTTTGGAACCGCAATTGAAATGGTTTCCGCAAACCGCAGGCTGCAAACTGCAAACCTGACCAAATTAAGGAACAAGCTCATAGACGGGATATTAAAAACAATCCCCAAAACATCGCTTAACGGCTCGCGCGAGAGCCGCCTGCCCAATAACGCCAACATCAGCTTCAGCGGCGTGGAGGGAGAGAGCGTGCTCTTTGCCCTGAACGGGGCGGGAGTAGCGGTTTCCACGGGCTCGGCCTGCGCTTCGCACAAGCTTGAACCGTCGCACGTTTTGCTGGCTTTGGGTTTGCCGCCCGAAAAAGCGCACGGCTCAATCAGGTTTTCATTGGGAAGACAAACAACAAGCAAAGAAATTGATTATGTTTTGAAAATTCTGCCCGGGATTATAAAAAGGTTGAGAAAAATTTCACCGATAAAATAAACTTCGGCTTTTTGCAAATTACACTCGCTTCGTTTGAAAATAATTATGATTCCATACAGCAAAAAAGTTTTACAACATTTTAACAAACCCCATAACTATGGCAAAATGAAAAATCCCGACGGGGTGGGAAAGGCGGGCAACGTCATCTGCGGCGACTTGATGGAGCTTTATATTAAAGTGGCTAAAAACAAGAAAGGGCAAGAAATTATCAAAGACGTAAAATTTGAGACATATGGATGCCTTGCGGCCATTGCCTCGTCGTCTATGCTCACGGATTTAGCAAAAGGTAAAACATTAGAACAGGCAATGGCTTTTAACAGAAAAGAAATCGTTAGTGAGCTGGGCGGCCTGCCCCCTGTTAAAATTCATTGCTCGGTTTTGGCTGGCGATGCTTTAATTGAAGCGATTTTTGATTACTTAAACAAAAACAAAAAACCGATTCCGGAAAAAATCCGGGCAAGACACAAACAACTGCAAAAAGAAAAAGAAATTATCAGCAAAAAATATAAAGCCAATGTTTCTAAATGATTACCCGATCCAAGAGATTACAATGGGCGGTTCTCTTTATCCTCCCCTGCTCAAAACTATCCCCAACTGCCCCAAAAAACTCTATTTGCGGGGTGAACTAAAACAAAAAGAGCAATGTTTCGCCATTGTGGGCACGAGAAAATATTCCGATTACGGCAAAGAAACTGCTTTTTTGTTTGGCGGGCGATTAGCCCGGGCCGGCTTAACGATTGTTTCAGGAATGGCTTTGGGCATTGACACTTTCAGCCACAAAGGCGCTTTGGAAGCCGGCGGACGGACGATTGCTGTTTTGGGCACGGGCCTTGGCGAGGCCTCAATTTATCCGCAGGAAAATTTGAATCTGGCGCAGCATATTTTGCAAAAAGGCGGCTGTTTGATTTCCGAATATCCGGAAAATGCCCGGGGCACAAACTTCACGTTCCCCCGAAGAAACCGCATAGTCGCCGGAATGTGCCTGGGCATTCTGATTGTCGAGGCGCCAATGGGCTCGGGGGCCTTAATCACGGCTGAGTTCGCCAAAAAATACCGAAAAAAGATTTTCGCCTGCCCCGGCTCAATTTACTCGCAAAACTCAAAGGGCTGCCACTGGCTTATAAAACAAGGAGTAAAACTGGCGGAAACCCCCAACGACATCCTGGAATGTCTGGGCATTGAAGGCGCTTTTCGGGCCGGACAAAAGCAGGGCGCCAATGAAACTGAAAACAGAATTATGGAAGTTCTGCGAAACGGCGAACTGACCGCTGATAAAATCGCCGAGAAAACCGGTTTGCCGATTGCCGAAATATCTTCCGCCTTGTCGGTAATGGAAATAGAGGATAAAATAAAGTGTTTAGGAAGAAACGTTTACGCGTTCTCACATTGAAAAAGTATGAAGCTAATAATAGTTGAAAGCCCCACGAAAGCCAGAACTATTAGCCGATTTTTAGGCAAAGATTTTTTGGTTGAGTCGTCATACGGCCACATCAGGGACTTGCCGGAAAAAAAGCTGGGCGTGGAAGTGGAAAACGATTTTGAACCCCAGTATGTGGTGCCTGTCAAAGCAAAACCCAAAGTGCAGGCGTTAAAAAAGGCGCAAACCAAAGCCAAGCAGGTGATACTGGCAACCGACGAAGACAGGGAAGGCGAGTCAATCGCTTTTCATTTGGCTTATGTTTTAGACCTGAAAAATCCGCAAAGAATCGTTTTCCACGAAATCACCAAACCGGCAATTGAAACGGCTTTGGAAAACCCGCGGACCATTGACCTGAATTTGGTCAATGCCCAGCAGGCAAGAAGGGTTTTGGACCGGCTGGTCGGCTACAAGCTTTCGCCTTTTTTGTGGAAAAAAATAATGCGGGGGCTGTCCGCGGGCAGAGTACAGTCGGTGGCGGTAAGGATAATCTGCGACAGGGAAAAAGAAATAGAAAACTTCGTGGAGAGCGAATACTGGAGCATAGCCGCTTCGCTCCTCAAAGCGAAAACCGAAAACGAATTGCAGGCGGTTTTGACCGCTGAAAACGGAAAACCGGTTGACAAGCTGGAAATAAAAAACAAAGAACAGGCGGAAAAAATATTAAAGAATTTGCAGGGCGGCGAGTGGCGGGTGGACAACGTGGAAAAAAAGGAAATAATCCGCAACCCCCTGCCCCCTTTCACCACCAGTACCCTGCAGCAAACCGCCTCCACCAGATTCAGGTACAGCGCCAAAAAAACAATGGTCGTAGCCCAACAGCTTTACGAGCAGGGCCTGATAACTTACCACCGGACCGACTCGGTTAATTTGTCGGGCCAGAGCCAAGCAGCAGCCAAAGAATTTATCGAAAAAAACTTCGGCAAAAATTATTGGCCCGGATACGCCCGGAATTTCAAAACAAAATCAAAAACAGCCCAGGAAGCCCACGAAGCCATAAGGCCGACTTACCCGGGCCAAAACACTCCCGAAAAAATCACCAAATCAACCCCGGAGCAAAAACGGCTTTACACTCTTATATGGCAAAGATTCGTGGCCAGCCAGATGACCGAAGCAAAATTTGCCGCCACGAAAGTTGACGTAGAAGCGAAAAACCCCAACGCCCAAACCACAAGCTACACTTTTTCGGCCGCCGGACAAACTCTGCTTTTTGACGGTTTCTTAAAAGCTTATCCGGCGCAGTTTGAAGAAACGGAATTGCCGGAGCTGGAAAAAGGCGAGCTGCTTGTCTTAAAAGAGCTTCTGCCCAAGCAGCATTTTACAACCCCCCCCGACAGGTTCACCGAAGCCGCCCTGATAAAAACGCTGGAAAAAGCGGGTATCGGCAGGCCTTCAACCTATGCTCCGATTATGGACACCATCCAAAAAAGAAACTACGTTGAAAAAGACAAAGAACGGCGCTTAAAACCGACCCAAACGGGCGTTATGGTCAATGATTTGCTGGTTTTGCACTTCCCGCAAATCGTGGAAATCGGCTTTACCTCGGAAATGGAAGAAAACCTTGACAGGGTGGCCGAAGGCAAGAAGGACTGGAAAAAATTATTGGCTGATTTTTATTTCCCTTTTGAAAAAATCCTCAAAGAAAAAGAGAAAACCGTTGAGAAAAAAGATTTAACCGAAAAAACCGACAGAATATGTCCCCAATGTCAAAAACCGCTCATTATAAGAGCGGGCAGATTCGGCAGGTTCTATGCCTGTTCGGGCTTTCCCAACTGCAAACACACCGAAGCGCTCCCCAAACCATCGCTTGGCGTCAAATGCCCCAAATGCGCAACCGGCGACGTTGTTGAAAAAAACACCAAGACCAGAAAAACATTCTACGGCTGTTCAAACTGGCCGAAGTGCGATTTTGCTTTATGGGACAAGCCCGTGCAGGATTTCTGCCCGCGATGCCGCTCAATTATGATGGAAAAAAACAAAAAAATCGTCTGTTCAAACCAGGATTGCGAATTGTCGGTAAAAAAAAGATATGCAGGAATATCTAAAAAAAATAAAAAGAAAACTTAATTCCGCCGGGCTTTTTGATGAAATAGAAAAGCTCGTCACGGAAGAACAAAAAACCGCAGGCCAGCCCCAGCACAGCATAAGGACTGGTTTTATTTTAGCGAAAATGGAAGCAAGCAAAGAAACAATCATTTCGGGCGCGCTTTTCCATTTGCCGGGCGGGAAAATTGAAAAAATAAAAAATCTGGGCCCAAAAGCCAAGGCGGAAATTCTGGATATTATCGACAAAGCAAGGCGCCTGGAAGAACTGCAAAAATCTTTCAGGGGCTTCAAACAAACCTCGATAAAGGACTGGCATAAGAACTTTCTCAACCAGCAGTCGGAAAACATCAGAAAAATGATTTTTGCCTTTACCAGAGACATCCGACCTGTTTTGGTGATAGTTGCGGACTGGCTTGACGAAATTGAGCACATTGCGCCCGGCCTGCCCAAAGACCGGCAAAAAGAAATGGCGCTTATCGCCCTCAACGCCCTCTCCCCCTTGTCGTACAGTCTGGGAATGGCTGAAATCAAAAGCCAGTTTGAGGATCTTGCCTTTCCTTATCTTTACCCCAAAGAACATAAATGGCTGATTGACAATTTAACCGATAACTATGACCGCAGCAAAGCGTACGCGGAAAGAATAAGGCCCCAGATAGAGAAAGTTTTAGCAGAGAAAAAAGTAAAAGTCCTGGATATTGCCGGCCGGGTCAAACATTATTTTTCGCTTTATCAGAAACTCTTGCGCCATAACATGGATATCGGCCGGATTTACGATTTGGTGGCTTTGCGGATAATCGTGGAAGATGTTGAGGCCTGTTATCAGACATTGGGCGCTTTGCACGGCGTTTTCAGGCCGCTGGCCGGACGGATTAAAGATTACATAAGCCGGCCGAAAAGCAACGGCTACCGGTCTTTGCATACAACGATTACGGGGCCGGAAAACAAAATCATTGAAGTACAAATCCGGACCCCGCAAATGCACCGGGAGGCCGAATACGGCGTTGCCGACCATTTAAGCTACAAAACAGGCGCGAAAGAGCTTTTCTGGGCCGAACAAATCAGAAAATTGCAAAGCGAAACGAAAAACATCGAGCAAATTTCCGAACTTTTGCCCACGGAATTTTTCAAAAACCGCATTTTCATTTTCACGCCCCAGGGAGACGTGATTGATTTGCCCAAAGGTTCAACCCCCGTTGATTTCGCTTTTGCCGTTCATTCGGACATCGGCGAGCACTGCGAGGGAGCGAAAGTCAACGATAAAATGCAACCGATCGACACGCCATTGCAAAACGGCGACCGGGTGGAAATTTTAGTTGACAGGAAAAGAATGCCATCGGAAAAATGGCTGAGGTTTGTCAAAACCGACAAAGCCAAGCACAAAATCAGGGTTTTTTTGGATAAGGCCTACGGCGCCGGAACTGAAACAAAAGAAACCGCGCCTGCCCCGCCAAAACAAAGGCCTCTTTGGAAAAAGATTCTGCCTTTTGACAAAATTCCTTTGCCCAATCTAAGCAAAATATCCCTGTCTAAAATTACAAAACCCAAAAAACCGGAAATTTTGGTGGGCGGGGAAAAAGGAATAAAAACAAAAATCGCTTTGTGCTGCAGACCCAAACCAGGAGATAAACTTGCTGCTTTCATAACCCAGGGAGAAGGAGCTTCAGTTCACGAAGAAAACTGCCGCAACCTTGCGGAATTGCAGGAAAAATGGCCGGAGCGGATAGTGCCGGCTCAATGGCAAGGATAATTTAGAACGCTTCGCGTTCGGTTGCAATGAATAAATATTATAGCAACCATAATATTCTAATTTCTAAATAAATAACCTTGAACAAACAAGAATTTGTTGTAATATGGTGTTATGCCGCGGTGGTGGAGTTGGTTTACACGCAGCACTCAAAATGCTGTGGCCGCAAGGCCATGTGGGTTCGAGTCCCACCCGCGGCACAAATAAGCTAAATATGCCAGCTCATAAACTACCTTTCAAGAAATTTGATTGGACTCCAGAAATAGCTTATGTTATCGGTTTAATAGCAACTGATGGAAATCTATCTAAAAATGGACGTAATATTACGATGCGTTCCTCTGATATTCAGCAATTAGAAAACTTCAAAAAATGTTTGTCGATTCAAACAGAAATAGTCCAATCAAAAAATGATGGCATATTTAGCTTATTTGTGCCCAGAGTACAGTTTAGTAATACTCAACTCTATAATTGGTTTTTAAGCATTGGCCTTTCGCCTGCCAAAACTTATACAATCGGCGAATTAAAAATTCCTGATAAATACTTCAGGGATTTTTTAAGAGGTCATTTAGATGGCGATGGTTCGATTTCTACTTATCAAGATAAATGGAATACTTTTAAGAATCCAAGCTATGTTTACACTCGCCTTTGGACACGTTTCATTTCAGCAAGCAAAAATCATATCCAATGGCTCAGGGAAAATATAATCCAACTTGCCGGCTGTAACGGCCATGTTTGGGAAGCCAAGCCAAAAAGAAAAATCCAAACAACAAGTATGTGGATTTTAAAATTTGGTAAAAAAGAATCAATAAAATTACTAAATTGGATTTATTACGCTCCCGATATCCCCTGCTTATCCCGTAAAAGGGAAGTTGCCAAAAAATTTATATAAAAATCAAAAAACCTGCTTATTTGCAGGTTTTTTTGTTTTTGAGAAAATTGCTCACTTTAATGATGTCCCCGGGATTGCCGAAATCCAGCCAGAAATCCTGCAGCATTTTTACCTTTACTTTGCCCTGCTTTGCCATTTCTGTTATGGCGTCGGTGAGCTCGTACTCGCCCCGCGGCGACAACCTTACTTTGGGAATTTGTTTGAAAATTTCCGGAGTGAATTTATAAAGCCCCTTGTTAACCAAATTGCCGATGTATTCTTTGGGCTTTTCAACAATCTCCTTCAATACGCCCTGCTTGTCGGTAAGTAAAACCCCGTATTTTTCCGGATGCTCGGTTATTGAAGAGCCGACATAAATATAATCGTCGTTAATGCCGATTGCCTTTAAGTCCCGAACTGAAAATAAATTATCGCCGCAAACCCACAAGAAATTCTCGTTGCCGATTAAATCACGGACGCATTTCAGGGGGCAAAGAGTGCCGTATTCCTTTTCTTTTGGACCTAAGATGTCGAACTGGTTAACGATTGTCGCTTTGTAGCCGAAATCCTTTAAGAACTTCTCCATTTGCTCGGCAAGAAACCCGACAACCAGAATGAATTCTTTGTATCCGGCCGCAAGCAAATTATCAAACAGATAAGCCAAAAACGGCTTTTGCTGGACGCAAATAAGCGACTTGGGCTTGTTTTTGCACAAATGTTTCATGCGGGTTCCCTGGCCCGCAGCCGGAATGACAACTTTTTTTATCATATTACAAAATTGACAAGTTTGCCTTTGACAAAAACGGCTTTTTTGATTTCCCTGCCCAAAAGCCATTTGTTTATTCTATCACTGTTCTTGGCTAATTCAACGGCTTGCGCCTCTGAAATGTCTTTGGCGGCCTCGACGCTCCCCCTGGCTTTGCCGTTTATCTGCACGACTATTTTCACGGTTTCTTCCTCCATTAAACTTTTATCGTATTCCGGCCATTCCTGCAAAAATACGCTTTCTTTTCTGCCAAGTTTGCTCCATAATTCTTCAGCCAGATGCGGGGCAAACGGAGCTAAAACCAGCAAAAACTGCCTGAAAACTTCAAGCGGAATTTCTTTTTCTTTTTCCATTTCATTATTCAAAATCATCAGGGCTGAAACCGCGGTGTTAAATTTCATCTGCTCAATATCCTCGCCCACTTTTTTAATTGTCTTGTGCAACAACTTCTCTAATTTTAAACTTTGAACTGCGGCTTTGAACTTTGAACTCTGAACTTTGAACTGGAGTTTATAAATTTTTTGCAAAAACCTATAAACTCCCCCCACTCCTTTCGTGTCCCAGGCAATCGCCTGGTCAAATGGCCCCATAAACATTTCATAAACCCGCAAAGTATCGGCGCCGTATTGTTTTATGACATCGTCGGGGTTGACCACATTGCCCTTGGATTTGGACATTTTTACTCCTCCTTCAGCCAAAATCAAACCCACGTTGCGCAGTTTCAAAAACGGCTCGTCAAAACCAATGAGCCCGGCCACGCAGAGCGCTTTGACAAAAAAACGGGCGTATAAAAGATGCAGAACCGCATGTTCCGCCCCTCCCACATAAAGGTCAGCCGGGCACCAATAATCAATCAGTTTTTTGCCGGCAAATTCTTTTTTGTTTTGCGGGTCGGCATAGCGGAAAAAATACCAGGAAGAGCAGACAAAAGTGTCCATTGTGTCATTCTCCCGACGGGCTTTTGTGTTGCATTTGGGACACTTGACATTGTGAAACTCCCGCGATTTTGTCAGAGGCGACTCGCCGGTTGGCATAAAATCAACGTCAGTTGGCAATAAAACCGGCAAGTCGCTCTCGGGCACGGGCACTTCGCCGCATTTTTCGCAGTAGACAATTGGAATGGGAGAACCCCAATACCTTTGACGCGAAACCAGCCAGTCCCGCAGCCTGTAATTCACTTTTTTCTTGGCTATGCCTTTTTCTGCCATTTCCCAAGAGTTTGCAGCTTCAATAACCAACAGGTTAAACTTTTTGGCAAAATCAAAATCCCGCTGGTCTTGAGCAGGCACAGCCATTATCGCTCCCGTGCCGTATCCGGCCAAAACGTAATCAGCCACGAAAATAGGAATTTCTTTGTTGTTGGCAGGGTTGACAGCAACAACCCCTTCAAGTTTTACGCCGGTTTTATCTTTTGTTTCCGCCTGCCTTTCTATTTCTGTTTTCTTTTTCGCGCTTTCAATATACCCCTCAACCTCTTTTATATTATCGATATTTTCTTTTAACGCACTTAAAATACCGTGTTCAGGGGCTAAAACTAAATAAGTGCACCCGAAAATCGTGTCAATTCTTGTGGTGAAAACCCTTATTTTTTTTTCTTGATTTTTAACTTCAAAATCTATTTCATAACCTTCGCTTCTGCCAATCCAGTTTCTCTGCATTGTTTTTATGGGCTCGGGCCAGTCGATTTTATCCAAACCAGCCAACAAGTCATCGCAAAAATCCGTAATCTTAAAAAACCACTGTTCCAAGTTTTTTTGCGAAACAGGGCTTTCGCATCTGTCGCACTTGTTGTTTTGCGCCTGCTCGTTGGCTAAAACCGTTTGGCATTTGGGACACCAGTTGACCGGCGCTTTGGCCTTATACGCCAGGCCGTTTTTATACAAAAACAGAAAAAACCACTGCGTCCATTTATAATACTCGGGGCTTGAGGTGTCTATTTCTCTTTGCCAGTCGTAAGAAAAACCAAATGATTTGATTTGTTCCTTAAAATGCTTAATGTTTTGATGGGTGCTTTTGTCCGGATGCACTTTTGTTTTTATGGCATAGTTTTCGGCCGGCAAGCCGAAAGCGTCCCAGCCCATCGGGTGCAAAACGTTAAACCCCTTCATTCTTTTATAGCGCGAAATAACGTCGGTGGCGGTGTAGCCCTTGGGATGCCCCACGTGCAGGCCGGCGCCCGAGGGATAAGGGAACATATCCAAACAATAAAACTTCGGTTTTTTTGAAAAATCCTCGGCTCTATAAAGGCCGTTTTGCTCCCAAAGTTTCTGCCACTTGGGCTCTATTTCGCCTGGATTGTATTCTTTGCTCATAATTTTAACCGCATTTCTCAAATACACTTTACAGTATGCTGCTACGTAGCAGCATACTGTAAAGTATGCTACTGTCTTTTTGTATTTTTATAATTTGTCCAAATTTTCAAGTTTTGGCAGTTGTAAAGGCGAACCCGGGGTTTTCCTCAATCTCAATACGGAATAATCATTATGAATAGTGGGTAACCCTTCATTGTCAGAAATTGCTGTCTCAAATTCGGATTTTGATCCCAACAAATTATTGATCCAAACCATAATCTTTTCCCGCCCCTTGCCCACAACTCCCATAAAATATAACAAATCTTCCGCGTTTGAACCACGGGGAACACTCATCAGATCATAATTTGGTAATGGCAATTGGGTGTAAAGCGTTCCCCTGTTCTTGTTTAATGACTTCCATAAG
>JAMCXQ010000020.1 GCA_023474835.1 Patescibacteria group bacterium
GCTTACAACTTACCAGCTTATTAGCTTATTATATGATTGAGGCATATTTTATCCACCTTTTAATTTTAATTGGCATTTACGTTATTTTGGCCATTTCCTTGCAGCTGGCGGTTGGGTTTTCCGGGCTTTTAAATTTGGGGCACATTGCTTTTTACTGCATTGGCGCTTATACCTCGGCTTTATTGGCCTTAAATGGCCTGCCTTTTTGGGTTTGTTTTTTGGCCGCTGGAATTATGGCAATGGTTTTTGGTTTCTTGCTTTCTTTACCTACCAATAAATTAAAAGGGGATTACTTGGCTCTGGCCACCCTTGGGTTTTCTTTTGTTGTATCAGCTGTGGCTTTGAACTGGACGGGGCTAACACGGGGCCCTTTGGGATTGCCGGGCATTCCCAAGCCAAGTTTTTTTGGGTTTTCTTTTGCCAATAATTTTTGGTTTTTAATTTTGGTTTTAATAATTGCCGTTGCTTCTTATTTTATCATTAGACGTATAACAAAAAGCCCGTTTGGTAGGGCACTTGAAGCTACCAGAGACGACGAATTGGCAGCAAGGGTTTTGGGTAAAAACACTTTCAAGCTCAAGACATATTCTTTGGCAATATCCGCTTTTTTTGCCGGCATTGCAGGCAGTTTATACGCCCATTATATCACTTTTATTGACCCGTCTTCTTTTTCCTTGCTGCAGTTAATACCGGTTTTATGCATTGTGATTATTGGCGGCTTGGCTTCTTTAAAGGGCACAGTTATTGCCACAATAATTTTAACTTTATTGCCAGAACCCCTGCGGTTTATCGGGTTTCCATCAAGCGTGGTGGGCCCAGCCCGCCAGATAATTTACGCCCTTGCATTACTTTTGATTTTAATTTACCGGCCCCGCGGCTTTTTTGGCAAAGTTGAGCTGGAATAAAATAAACAGTAAGCAGGTATGCGGGTAGGTGAGTAAGTGGACAAACTTACAGCTTAAAAGAGATGAAACAGATTTGACTTATTCGTTCAAACCAATGTATAATCTGAACAATGAAAGAGAAAAACAAAGTTTAAAAGACAGCTGATTACTGGGGGCAAGGTGCTAAAAGAAACTTTAACACCGCTAAATTTTTGTTTGAGGGCAAGAAATATGCGGACTGTCTATTCTTCTGCCATTTGGCTCTGGAAAAAACATTGAAATCTGCGGTTGTTCAAAAGTTTATCATTTGCAGTCCATTCTTTATGCTGGAAAAAACATTGAAATCTGCGGTTGTTCAAAAGACCAGAGAGGTTGCCCCCTACATTCATGATTTACGTCGCTTGACGGAATTAGCTGGCATTTCCCTGGGAACAAAGAAGGAAAGAGTTTTAGATGAAATTTCTGCTTTTAATATAGCTGGCCGATACCCAGAAGAAAAATTGGACTTTTATAAAAGCTATAATAAAAAAGCGATTGCTGAAAGATACCTGCAAACAACAAATGATTTGATTTTATGGCTCAAAAAAAAATTAATAAAAAAATAATAAAAATCGTTGACGGTTTTGTGGAAAGATTAAGAAATGAAGAAAAACTACCTATTGAAAAAGTGGTTATTTTTGGGTCAAGGGCTAAGGGGAGGGCTAAAAGAATAAGCGACATTGATGTTTGTCTGATTTCGCCAAAATTTCAAAAACCCATAGAGGTAATAAAATTTTTATGGCAAAAAAGGAACAGAAAAGAGGTTTTGGCTGGATTAGAACCAGTTGGTTTTTCTACACAGGATTTTGCGGAGGGCGGCAGCTTGATTTCCGAAATAAAAAAAACTGGAATAAGAATTTTTTAGAAAAGCCAATAAGTAAAAACGCATGAGATATGAAAACAGGAACAATAATTTTAGTAATCGCAATTGTCATTTTAGCTGCCGTTGGCATTTGGTATGGAGTTGTTAAAAAGCCGGTTTCCGCCCCAGAATCAAAAGAGCCGATTAAGATTGGGTTTTTTGCACCCTTAACAGGCGGGGGAGCGCCTTATGGCCAAAGCGAGAAAAATGCGGTTGAGATGGCTGTTGAAAAAATAAACGCGGCTGGGGGAATAAACGGCAGATTGATTTCTGTTATTTATGAAGACGGGAAATGCGACGGCAAAGAAGCGGTCACTGCCATTCAGAAACTAATAAGCGTTGATAATGTGAAAGTGGTTTTAGGGGGCGCTTGCAGCGCTGAAACTTTAGGGGCTGCTCCGATTGCCGAACAAAATAAAGTTATTTTATTTTCAGCTTTTTCTTCAAGTCCCGACATTACCAATGCAGGCGATTTTATTTTCAGGAATTCACCCTCTGACTTAGATGGCGGAAAGGTTGTAGCACAGATGATAAAAGAAAAATCAGTGGCTATGATAACCGAAAATACTGATTATTCAATAGGCGTCAGAAAGGTGACAAAAGACGAATTTGAGAAATTAGGGGGTAAGATAGCCGCTGATGAAGTTTATGCCCCAGAAGCGAAGGACTTCAAAACTTATTTGGTTAAAATAAAGGATACAAACCCAGAAGCTATTTTTGTTAACCCTGGAACTTCTGCGTCGGGCGCAGGGCTCCTTATAAAGCAAATTAAAGAATTAGGAATTAAGACAGTCATCTATGGTAATTTTATCGTGGGTTCGCCCGATTCTTTGAAAATTGCGGGGGTAGCAGCAGAAGGCGCGGTGTTTTACGATGCTCCTGGTCTCAGCCCCACAAACCCAAAAGCAGTAGCTTTTTTAGATGAATTTAAAGCTAAGTATAGCGCCCCCGCAAGCGATTTTGAGGTTGGGGCTAGGTATGACTCTGTTTTTATTGTGGCTGATGGGCTTAAAAAATGCGGGGAAGATACTGAATGTTTGCGTGATCATTTTTATAGCGTAAAGGATTATGATGGCGTTCTTGGCAAATATGGTTTTGACCAAAACGGAGATGTGGTAGGTTTAAGCGTGGCTGTTAAAGAAATAAAAGACGGAGTGGTGGTTGAAAGAAAGTAAAATATCTTTATACCAAAACTCCTCCGCGCAAAGCGCGGAGGAGTTTTTTAATTTCTTTAAATTCTGTGATAGAATGGCTGAATATGCTCAAAGCCCAGAATATTTACAAAAGTTTTGGCGGGGTGAAGGCAGTTGCGGGTTGCAGTTTTGGAGTAAAGCCAAATTTAATTACGGCTTTAATCGGGCCCAATGGGGCGGGCAAGTCCACGGTTTTCAATTTGATTTCCGGGATTATTAAGCCGGATACAGGAAAGATTATTTTTAATGAAAAAGACATTACCAAAAAATCGCCCGAAGCAATTTCCAATTTGGGAATGTCGCGGCTTTTCCAAAAGTCGCGGCTTTTTAACAATTTAACCGTAAAAGAAAATTTACTTTTGGCAATCGACAACGAGGATACGAAATTTTGGAAAAATTTAATCGGCAAAAACAAGACCGCAAAAGAAAAAGAGGGGCGAGTAAAAGAAATTTTGAAATTAGTGGAAATGGAAAACTTTGAAAATTACACCTCCCGCGATTTAAGTTTTGGACAGAAGCGGCTGGTTGAACTGGCCCGAGCCATTTTGAACCCGCACACTTTTTTGATGCTTGATGAGCCCGTAGCTGGGGTTAACCCCAAATTAAGAGAAGTTATTGCCAAGATTTTGCTGGAACTGAAAAGAAAAGGAGAAACTATTTTGCTTATTGAACACGATATGCGCTTTACTTTTTCCGTGGCTGACTGGGTGGTAGTTATGCAGGAAGGCAGGGTTTTAGTTGAAGGCGCCCCAGCGGATATAAAAAACAACCCCAAGGTTTTGCAGGCATACCTTGGAGAATAATGGATTTCTGACCAAATCTCTGTTAAGATAAAACAATATGGCAAAAACATTGGATAAAAATGAATTGTTGCTGTCAATAGCGCAAAAATATGATTTGCGCCTGCTTTTGCTTTTTGGCTCGCAGGTTGATGGGAAACAATTGCATAAAGAAAGCGATTTTGATGTGGCTTATTTGAGCCGCGGAAAACTTGATTTAATGAAAGAAGCGCAAATGATTGTTGATTTAACGCCCTATTTTCACAGCGAAAACATTGACCTGGTGAATTTGAAAAACGCCTCGCCCCTGCTTTATTACGCGGTTTTTGACAAATGCCAGGTTTTATACCAGGAAAACGGGCTGCTATTTCCAGCTTTACGGGTCTACGCTTTCCGCAAGTTTGTTGAAATGCAGCCAATCTATGAGCTAAAACGTCAAAGGTCAAAAGAATATGCCAAACAAATTGGCGAAAAATATGGTATTTAGCGGAACTTTTATTAACGAAAAAATAAACAGAATCCGTGCCTATCTGCAAGAGATTGAACCGTTGCTTAAATTATCAAAACAGGAAATTTTGGACGACATCACGAAATTACGCACTTTGGAGAGAAATTTTCAGCTAATCGTTGATGAAATGATTGATATAAACCAGCATTTTATCAAAGAATTAAACCTAAAAATCTCCGATGATTTGGAAGGCACTTTCCGCATTTTAGGGGAAAACAAAATTTTGCCCGAAGATTTTGTGCTGAAAATTGCGCCAACAGTTGGTTTGAGAAACCGGATAGTGCACAGGTATGAAGAATTGGACTCTAAAATTTTTATTGAAACGTTTCAAAAAGAATATTCGGATTTTGAAAAATACGTAAAATTCATTACGGACTATTCGGAAAAAATAAGCTGACAGCTAAAACTTTTACCGAATCAAAAAACCCCGCCGCGATTAGCGCGGCGGGTTTTTGTTATTTGCTTTTGCTTCGCATTTTGCTTTCTAATCTTTTAGCTTCCTGCCAGGCGAGCTCAAATATTTTTTTCATCGCGTCGGCTATTTCCGCACTCTCAATAATAATGCCAAGTTTCTCTCTCCAAGAAGCAATCATAATTTTGTTGTCGTAAATGTTTATTTCCGGAGAAAAGCGGAATTTATCCGCTGGGATCAAAGCCATTGTTCTCATTTCTTCCTTGTTGTATTTCATTCGCTCAAAGGCAACGGAAGTAGCGGGGACAATCCCTTTTATGGAGATATTTTTTTTAGATCTTCGTTTGAAATAATCCGGAAAGTAACCGGGCAAGGCATTATACATATCATCTAAAGTTGCAAAGGCGCGGATTTCCTCTTTTGAAGTTAAGGTATCTTCGTAAACTTCTTTTAAGCCCTCTTTGCCTTCGTAAAATTTCACTTTTGGCCTGTTGCTGACATTGTGCATTGATTTGAGCTGGGGCACCAGCTTTTCAGCGTTTTTTAATTGCTCCTGTAACGAGTTCATCTCTTGCTTTAACATTGCAACAATCATATCGGGCGATTCAGCCACATATTCTTGTTTGGGCTCTTTGCCGGAAATTATTGCCACTTTTTTACTTACCAAAGAATCCAGAATGGTGTAGCAGGTTGTGCGCTGGATGCCGGCCTTGCGGGCAATAGCGCTTACTGTGCCTTTGCCAAGCTCCAATAAGGCCAAGTAAACCTTCATTTCTTTTTCTGAGAAGCC
>JAMCXQ010000019.1 GCA_023474835.1 Patescibacteria group bacterium
ACCAAGAGAGAATAAAAAAATATGGCGAAGTTTGAAAACAAACCGATTTCAGCAAAAGAAATTGAGGATGCGCGAAAACGGAAAGACGAAGATTTTTTTGACGATATATTGGCAGCGTTTCAAGAGAAATCGCGCATAAAAGTTGTTGCCAGAAACACGCATCTTGAAATACCAAAAGAGCTCGAAGGAGCCAGGCATTTAAGCGAGGCAGAAATGAAAAAACTGATAAAAGAAATGGATGCCTATGGGGTTGGGGAAGGCGGAGAGGGCGAGGTTTCATACGCAAATTCTTTGATAATGAAAAAATCTGGCAAAGAAAAGCCTGAACAAAGCAGGACGGATTATATCAAAGTAGAATGGCAAAATGGCTTAACTTTGGTTTATCATAACGACTTTGAACAAGGCCGGAGGTTTATTATCGGAGTTATGAAAGACGAAGATGACAATGACGAAGAACATGTTTTTGTTCTTGAGGGCGGCTGGGAGGAAAATTTTGATTTTGAAATAATCCCGAAAGAAAATCCTCACCAGTTGGAGTTTAATAAATAAGAATTTTAGCTAAAGCCGCGCACAAAACTGCCAAAATTAAAATTAAGGTTAAAGCTGAAAATTAGAGACCCCAAATCACGCCGATCGGCGTAATTTGGGGTTTGTCCGGGCGCTTGCAAGGGTGCGGTTAGATGGTATAATTGAGGCGGTTATTCATTGAGGGGTTAAAACTTGAAAAATATGCCGGAGAAATTTGATAAAAAACCCAAAAGCGGCGGCCCGGGCGATCCGTTGGATAAATGGGGGGAGAAAAAAGAGAAGGAGGCGATTAAGGTTGACGAGGTGATATCTGCCTTTCAAGAAGGTAAAGAGATAAAAGTTACGGCGCTCAAGGGGCACCAGGTTCTTGGTGAGAATTGGCCGGGCCTTTTCATTATTAATGGGGGTGAACAAGGCGAGGTTATTGGCGCAAAGCAGGAAACGGGAGAAACAGATAATGGCGGGAGCGGGATAGTAAATTGGCTTTGCATTAAGTGGTACTATACAAGCGGGGGCGACGTTGATATCCTGGAAACGTGGTATAGCGATAACGTGGGCAGGTCAAAGTTATATGATGTTGGTGGTGATGGGGTTTTTGACTTTGATGGTGATTGGGAGGAACATTTTGATTTTAAGATTTCTGAAGCTTCAAAACTCGATGACCGTCGCCAGCCCGACTTGCCCGTGATTTTTAACAAACAAAAAAAATCGTAATTTTTCTTTTTGATTTTTCCCTTTTTGGAAATTATTTAAAAATTAAGAATTAAGAATTAAAATTATTTTATATGCCATTAGCACAAGGAGGGGACTTCACATATAAAGCGCAGGAGGCGATGATGGCTAGCCAAAAAATCGCCCGCGACAGAAACCAGCAGCAGGTTGACGCTTTGCATTTGCTTTTAAGTTTATTGTCCCAAGACGACAGCGTGGTTTTGACGTTGCTCAAAAACCTGCGGGTTGACATTGACGATTTGAAAAGAAAAACCGAAGGCGCAATCAACGGTTTGGCTATAAATCCCTCGCCCGGGCCGCCGCTTTTGGGCCAGTTTTATTTAACCCAGGATTTGGCTGCGGTTTTGGAGCAGGCCAGGCAGGAGGCAATGCAAATGGGCGACGAGTTTATTTCGGTTGAGCATTTGTTTTTGGGTTTTTTGGGCGCCAACGTCAAAGCCAGGGAGGTTTTGGCCAATTTGCGGTTTTTGACAAAAGAGGCCGCCATTGTTCTTGACAGGGAAATGATTTTGAAAAAACTGGCGGAAGTAAGGGGCGGGGAAAAAATCGTTGACCCCGACCCGGAAAGCAAGTTTGAGGTTATCAAGAAATACGCCCGGAACTTAACCGATTTGGCAAAACAGGGCAAGCTTGATCCGGTTGTCGGCCGGGAAACGGAAATCAGGCGGCTGATGCAGGTTTTAACAAGAAGAACGAAAAACAATCCGGTTTTAATCGGCGAAGCGGGAGTGGGCAAAACAGCCATTGTTGAGGGTTTGGCTAGAAAGATAGTGGCGGGCGACGTGCCCGAAAGCCTGCAGGCAAGAGAGGTGATTGCTTTGGATTTGGGCGCTTTGGTGGCGGGCACGAAGTACCGGGGCGAGTTTGAGTCGCGCATTAAGGCCTTGATTTCGGAAATAAAAAGGAATCCGGAAAAATACGTTTTGTTTATTGACGAGCTGCACACTTTGGTGGGAGCGGGCGCGGCCGAAGGAGCGATTGATGCCTCAAACTTATTGAAGCCGGCTTTGGCGCGGGGGGAACTGCGGGCGATCGGCGCCACAACCATAAAAGAATACCAAAAATACATTGAGCGGGATCCGGCCCTGGAAAGAAGGTTTCAGCCGATTTTGGTTGCCGAGCCGTCCGTTGAAGACGCCATCGCCATTTTGCGGGGCATTAAAGAAAAATACGAAGTGCACCACGGGGTAAAAATAAAGGACTCGGCTTTGAAGGCGGCCGTGGAATTAAGCTCAAGATACATTGCGGACAGGTTCCTGCCCGACAAAGCGGTTGACTTAATGGACGAGGCGGCCTCGGCTTTGCGTCTGGAAATTGAGTCCGAACCGTCCCAATTGCAGGAATTAAGAGACCAGATAACCAAGCTGGAAATTGAAAAAAGGGTTTTATCCAAGGAAAGGGACAATCCCAAAAGAATGAAGGCTTTGGAAAAGGAACTGGCCGACCTGAAAGAAAAAGCCGACACTTTGCAGGTGAAATGGCAGTCGGAAAAAGCGGTTATTTCCGAAATAAAAAAACTGAAAAAAGAGTTAGACTCGATGGCTTTCCAGATTGAAACAGCCCAAAGAACGGCTGATTTGCAGAAAGTGGCGGAATTGAAATACGGCAAACTGCCCGAACTGAAAAAACAGCTGGCTGAGGCGGACAGGAAGCTGCAGGATTTGCAAAAGAAAAACCATTTGCTCAAAGAGGAGGTGGGGGAGGAAGACGTGGCTTTGGTGGTGGCCCGCTGGACAGGCATTCCCGCCACCCGTCTTTTGGAGGCGGAAGCCAGGAAGCTTGAGAATATGGAAGAATTTTTGGAAGAGCGGGTTGTCGGGCAGAAAGAGGCGGTGGCGGCCGTTTCCAACGCTATAAGGCGCGGTCGGGCCGGAATTGCCGACGAGGGCCGGCCAATGGGAGTGTTTTTGTTTTTGGGGCCAACGGGCGTTGGCAAAACCGAAACAGCCCGGGCTTTGGCGGACTTTTTGTTCAACACGGAAAAAGCGATGATTACTTTGGATATGTCCGAGTATATGGAAAAGTTCAGCGCGTCAAAAATCATCGGTTCGCCCCCGGGATACGTGGGCTACGAAGAAGGCGGGCAACTTACCGAAAAAGTGCGCCACCGGCCCTACGCGGTTATTTTGCTTGATGAAATTGAAAAAGCGCACCCCGAAGTTTTCAATTTGCTTTTGCAGATTTTTGAAGAAGGCCGCCTGACCGACGCCAAGGGCCGGGTTGTTTCTTTCAGGAACGCGATTATCATAATGACTTCCAACGTGGGCTCGGACTATATTGCCCAAATGAAGCCGATGGGTTTCTCGGTCCAAAACGACAAGCAGGACAGCCGCAAGGAAAACATCAAAGCGAAAGTGCAGGACGCTTTGAAGGAAAATTTCCGGCCCGAGTTTTTGAACCGGATTGACGAAATAATCATTTTCAATTATCTGGCTTCCTCGCAAATCAGGCAAATCGTTGATTTGGAGCTGGCCAAAGTCGCCAAACGGCTGGAAAAAACCAAAGAAATAAAATTGAAATTTTCCAAGCAGCTGAGCGATGTTCTGTTGGAAAAGGGTTTTGACGTTAATTTGGGCGCAAGGCCTTTGAAAAGAGTTATCCAAAAACTGATTTTGGATCCGCTGTCAATGAAAATCATCAGCGGCCAGTTCAAAGAGGGCGAAAACGTTTTTGTTGACTGGCAAAAAAACGAGGTTGTTTTTGCCGCAGCGCAAACTTACACCGTTAAGCAGACCGCAAGAAAAAAAGAAACGGCGCCGAGCCGTTAAAAAAATAATGCGAACCGGATTTTGCATAGGTGGCCTGCCCAGGAGGGGGTAGGCGGGGTATCCGGTTCGCAACAAAGGGGTAGCTAATTCTGATTTTATTTTAACCGGTTTTCAGGAAATTTGCAATACCTGATAAACCGTTTTCCCTTTGGGGGTTTCAATTTCAACTTTGTTCCCTTTGGTTTTGCCAAGCAGGGCTTTGCCCAAGGGCGACTGGTAGGAAATTTTGCTGTTCGCGGGGTCCGCTTCCTGTTCTCCCACGATTTCAATCGTTTGTTTTTCTTTGTTGCGCCCGACAACCACTTTTGAGCCAAGGCACACCGCGCCCTGGCCTTTTTTTTCAATGATTTTCGCTGTGACAACCGCTTTTTCAAGTTCCCGCGTTCTGCCCCTTAAAAAAGCCAGGTCTTCTTTTGCCTGGTGGTAAGCGGCGTTCTCGGACAAATCGCCAAAGCCCGCGGCCGTGTTCAGCCGCTGGGCGATTTCCCTGGCTTTCACGGATTTTAAAAAGTCCAGTTCTTTTTTCAGTTTTTCCAGACCCTCTTGGGTTAAAAAATTTGCCATACGGTTTTATAATAACAGGGTCTTGCAAAAAAATCCAATAATTGTTATTTTAAGAACAGAGTATTTTTTTCGGCTCGTCCCGCGGCCCGCACCTTTTGTGCTTTGGGGGCCAACCTGTTTCAGGGGTGATTTTTCCGGGCGAGCCGGATATTTAAGGGCCGGGAGGAAATTTTTTTAGCACATTTAATCTCTCCGGCCCTGTTATTTTATGCAAAAGCATTTGAGCCAGGCTGACTTTTACACGCAAAAAGCCAGGCAGGAAAACTATCCGGCGCGCTCAATTTACAAATTAAAAGAAATAAACGAAAAATTCGGTTTGATTAAAACAGGGGACAGGGTTTTGGATTTGGGCTGCTCTCCGGGCTCGTGGCTGCTGTATATCAGCAGACAGGCGGGCGGGGCGGGCAGGGTCGTGGCCATTGACGTTGAAGAACCGAAAATCGCTTTGCCTGACAACGCAATTTTTATAAAAAAA
>JAMCXQ010000029.1:0-1768 GCA_023474835.1 Patescibacteria group bacterium
ACAGGACATTTGGCCCGGTTTTGAGCTTTGGCCTGGGCGGCATATTCGTTGAGGTGTTAAACGACATTGTTTTTGGTATTTGTCCGATAAATAAAAAAGAGGCCATAAAAATGATAAAAAAAATAAAGGGTCATAAAATTTTGTGGGGCTGGCGGGGGCAGAAACCAGTTGATATAAACAAGTTGGCAGATATTTTGGTGAATGTTTGCAAAATGGCAATGGAAAATGAAAATATTAAAGAAATTGATTTTAACCCGGCGTTCGCAAGTGAAAAATCCGTAGCGGTAGCGGACGCAAAGATTATTATTTAATTTTTAATGCTGGATATTTTATTCAATCCGAAAACCGTTGCTTTGATTGGCGCCACCGACCGGCCTAATTCGGTTGGTTTGGGTTTGGCAAAAAATCTTTTGCAGGGCAGAAACAAAAGAAAAGTTTTTTTTATCAACCCCAACTCCAAAAAAGTTTTAGGGCAAAAAACTTTTGCTTCGCTTTCGGACGTGCAGGAAAAGATTGATTTGGCCATTATCGCCGTGCCTTCATCCATTGTGCCGCAGGTGGCTGCGGATTGCGCCAAAGCCAAAGTTGGTTCGGTTGTCGTTATTTCCGCCGGCTTTGCCGAAACAGGCAAAAAGGGCGCTTTTTTGCAAAATAAAATCGCTGCCATTTTGCAAAAAGCGAAAATACCCTTGCTGGGGCCAAATTGCCTGGGCGTTATCAATCCCGCCCGGAACTTCAACGGTTCTTTCAGCCCGGCTTCGCCCAAACAGGGGCCAATTGCTTTAATTTCCCAGTCAGGGGCTTTGATTGATTCTTTGATTGACAAGTCATTGGCCGACAATTTCGGTTTTTCAAAAATCATTTCTTTGGGCAATGAGGCGGGAATTTCTTTGGCGGATTTTTTGCGCTTTTTGCAGAACGACGAAAAAACCAAAGCCATTGCCGTTTACGTGGAAACCATAAAAAACGGCCGGGAGTTTATTAAAATCGCCCGAGAGGTGAGCCGTGTGAAGCCGGTAATAATTTTAAAAGGCGGCAAAACAAAAGAGGGCGGCAAAGCCGCCAAATCCCACACTGCCGCCCTGACAAGCGACAGCAAAATTTATTCGGCGGCTTTCGCCAAAGCCGGGCTGGCTGAGGTTGGCACAATCAATGATTTTATAACAGTAAGCCTGGCTTTGGCTGTTTTCCCCAAATGCCAAAACTCCGTTGCCATCATTACCAACGGCGGGGCCGCCGGAGTCATTGCCGCTGACTGGTGCTCGATGCTTGGCGTTAAGCTGGCTGAAATCCCGCCCGCGGTTTTCAGGGCGATAGCCGACGCGAAAACAACCAATCCCAATTTCAGCCGTTCCAATCCCCTGGACATTATCGGTGATGCCGCAACCGAGAGTTATGAAACCGCCCTGTCGCTGGTTTTGGCGCAAAAAAACGTTGCGGCAGTAATTTTTATCGAAACCCTGCAAAGTATGACAAGCCCGAAAGAAAATGCTAAAATAATATTGAAATACCGGAGGATTTTCCCGAAAAAGCCGGTTTTGCCTTTGTTTTTAGGCGGTAAAATCACCGAAGAGGGCGTAAAAATATTGCGCGGGGCGGGCGTTCCGTGTTTTTCCGACCCGCGAGACGCGGCTTTGGCAATGGCAGCGCTCGTCTGCTGTTGAAGTCCGATTTCAACAAGCTTGTTGAAATCGGACTTCAACAGCCGGAATGTTTATGAACAAAGCCTTCACCCTCATCGAGCTTCTGGTCGTCATCAGCATCATCC
>JAMCXQ010000029.1:1778-5006 GCA_023474835.1 Patescibacteria group bacterium
GCTTTGACGAAATCCAGGGAACGACCGTTTACGACGAATCCGGCAACAACAACACAGGCATAATTTCTGGCAGCGCTGCGGTGATGAATGGGGTTGTTGGCAAAGCAATGAGCTTTAACGGAACAAATTATGTCAATTGCGGCAATAACCCTTCTATAAAAGTGACTGGCAGTATGACTTTGATTTTTTGGGCAAAGCCGAGCAATGTCGCTTTGCCCAGCAGGCAGAACCCGATTTGTAAAGCTTATGGCGCTGAGCTTTGCATAACAATGGAGCCAAACGGGCAATTAAGCTATTTTCATGGAAGCGCCGGAACAAATAACAGCCCTTATTTTGGCTGGGGTACTGCTGGTATATTTGAAAGTAATATTTGGGTGCATGTTGCCATTGTCAGAGATAACATCAACAGAAAAATGTATTTGTATAAAAACGGCAAACTGGTTAATGCTGCCACCTGGCCAAGCGCTTATGACCCATCTTCCAGCGCCTCTTATAATTTTTTAATTGGTGCTGGATATGTTAATAGATTTTATGGCTTCATCGACGACGTGCGCATATACAGCACTGTTTTCACCCAGGCCAAAATCCAGCAACAGTATGCCGAGGGTTTGAAAGCCCATCAAAATTTGGCAGTGAAATAACATTGCTGTTGAAGTCCGATTTCAACAAGTTTCAACAAGCTTGTTGAAATCGGACTTCAACAGCAAAAAACATATGGAAGACAAAACAACAAAACACATTCTTTGGCTCAATGAAATCAACAAAAACGACACAGCCTTGGTGGGGGGCAAAAACGCCTCGCTTGGCGAAATGTTTTCCAATTTGCAGGAAAAAGGCATTAAGGTGCCCAATGGTTTTTGTTTGACCAGTTCGGCGTACCGGCATTTTTTGAAATACAACGGAATTGACAAAAAACTGGCGGAAGTTTTCAAAAAATTCAATCCCAAAAGCTTGGCAAGTTTGCAGACAACAGGCAAACAAGCGAGAAATTTAATTTTGCAGGCCGAAATTCCGCCCGATTTGCAAAAAGAAATTCTTGATAACTACGAAAAATTATCGCAGGAATACAAAACTGAAAATTTAGTTGTGGCGGTTCGTTCGTCGGCCACCGCCGAAGACCTCAAAGGAGCCAGTTTTGCGGGAGCAATGGAAACATACCTAAATATAAGGGGTGGGCGGAATTTGCTTTCGGCTATAAAAAAGTGCGTGTCGTCTTTGTTCACCGGCCGGGCGATCGCTTACAGAGAAGAAAAGGGTTTTGAACACCTGAAAATCGCTTTGTCGGTCGGGATTATTAAAATGGTGCGGAGCGATTTGGGCTCCTCGGGCGTGATGTTCACTTTGGACACGGAAAGCGGCTTTAAGGATGTCGTTTTGGTCAATTCAATTTACGGGGTGGGGGAAATGATTGTCAAGGGCAAAATAACGCCCGACGAGTTTTACGTTTCAAAGCCGCTTTTGGAGCAGGGATTTGAACCGATTATCGTCAAGAACTTGGGCAGAAAAGACAAAAAGTATGTTTTTAACAAAACAGGCGGGTTGAAAGAAGTTGTTGTTCCAAAGAACAAGCAATTAAAATTTTCATTGGCAGACGGCGACATTTTGCAGCTGGCAAGGTGGGCGGTGATTATTGAAAAACATTATGGCTGGCCCCAGGATATTGAATGGGCCCGGGACGGTTCAAACAACGAGCTTTTTATCGTTCAGTCCAGGCCCGAAACGGTCCGTTCCGTCGAGAAACAAAACGTTTATAAAGAATATGTTTTGCGGACCGTCAAACAGCCGGTTTTAACGGGCATTGCCGTTGGCAATAAAATCGGCTGGGGCAGGGCAAGGGTTATCACCGATGTTTCCAGATTAAACCGGTTCAAAAAAGGCGAAGTTCTGGTGGCGAAAATGACCGACCCGGACTGGGTGCCGATAATGCGTCTGGCGGGGGCGATTATAACCGACGAGGGCGGGAAAACCGCGCACGCCGCCATTGTCTCTAGGGAGCTGGGGGTGCCCTGCATTGTGGGCACGGGCAGGGCGAGCAGGGTTTTGAAAACCGGCGAAGAAATAACCGTTGACTGCTCGCAGGGCTTTGTGGGCAGGGTGTTTGCGGGAAAAGTCAGGTTTGAAACAAAAGAGTATGATTTGCAGAACAAGGTTGAATTGCCAGTAAAACTCGCGGTCAACATCGGCGAGCCGGCTTTGGCTTTTACACATTCTTTTTTGCCGGTTGAGGGCGTGGGGCTGGCCCGGGAGGAATTTATCATTTCCGAGAAAATAAAAGCGCACCCCCTGGCTCTGTATCATTACGACAAATTAAAAACTGAAACTAAAAACAAAGAAATCGTCAAAAAAATACAGGAAATTACGGTGGAACACAAAGACAAGCGGGAATATTTTGTCAAAGAGCTGGCCGAGGGCATCGGCCAGATAGCCTCTGCCTTCTGGCCCAGGCCGGTGATTGTGCGCTTTTCCGATTTCAAAACAAACGAATACCGCAACTTGATTGGCGGGGGATTGTTCGAGCCTCAGGAGGAAAATCCGATGCTCGGCTGGCGGGGAGCTTCGCGCTATTACGATGAAAAATACAAGCCAGCTTTTTTAATGGAATGCGAGGCGATAAAAAGGGCGAGAAACGTTTTTGGCTTAAAAAACATAAAATTGCTCGTTCCGTTTTGCCGCACGCCCGAGGAAGGCGAAAAAGTTTTAGCGGTAATGCGGGAAGCCGGCCTGGAAAAAGGCAAAGACGGCCTGGAAGTTTACGTAATGGCGGAAATTCCTTCCAACGCGCGGCTCTGCGAGGAATTTTTGCAGGTTTTCGACGGAATGAGCATCGGTTCCAACGACTTGACCCAGCTGGTTTTGGGCATTGACCGCGACAACGGCAGTTTGGGCCACATCGGCGACGAAAGCCACGAAGCAGTAAAAAGAATGATTGCCAAAATCATCAGGATTTGCAGAGACAAGGGCAAATACTGCGGGATTTGCGGGGACGCGCCTTCCACCCTGCCCGGATTTGCCGAGTTTTTGATTGCCTGCGGCATTGAATCAATGTCTTTGTCCCCGGACGCGGTGATGAAAACCATTTTGTCGCTTAGCAAAAAACAAAAATGAACAAAGCCTTCACCCTCATCGAGCTTCTGGTCGTCATCAGCATCATCGGCATATTGGCAAGCACCGTACTGGTCAGCCTCTCAAGCTCCAAAGACCGCGCCCGACAGGCCAACACCCTAAAAT
>JAMCXQ010000014.1 GCA_023474835.1 Patescibacteria group bacterium
GAAACGCTGGAATAAAACACTGGTTGTATAATAGTCAATCTTTTCAAAAAAGGTTGATTATTTTTTTCTTTTGCGGATAAAAATTAAAACTGCAACCGCGATAACCGCCAATAAAAAATAACCGAAGAAACCGGCGTATTGCTCAATATCCTGCCAGTTTTGTTTTAAGGAAAAGCCGACCCAGGATAAAAAAGCGTGCCAAATGGCGGCTCCCAGAACAGTGTAAAACGAAAACTTGAAAACGTTCATTTTGGCCGCTCCCGCAGGCAAAGAAATCAAATGCCGCACCACCGGAACGAACCGGCTGATGAAAATCGTTTTGTCGCCGTGTTTGGCAAAAAAGTTTTCGGTTTTGGCCAGGTCGCCCTGCCTTAACAAAAAGTATTTGCCGTATTTCGCAATAAACGGCTTGCCGCCGTAAAAGCCGATGTAATAAGAAAGCAAAGAGCCGGTAATGCTGCCAAGGGTGCTGAAAAATATCACGCCTAAAAAAGAAAATTTTTGCTGGGAAATTAAAAATCCCGCGAAAGGCATTACCGCCTCGCTGGGCACCGGAAAAATCATGCTTTCCAAAATCATCAGAAAGAAAACAAAAAAATACCCGCCCCCTCCGATTAAATGTGTGATATATTGAATGATAATTTCGGCTATCGCCATATATCTTTTTAATGATAACAAAAACGGCGGAAATGGGCAAACGCTCTTGACTTTTTTTTGACAATCCGTAAAATGAAAATGATTTTGAAAATCGGATAGTTTTCGGATTTTTAATACTTTTTTGTTTTGCAAACTGATTTTCGTTAATTAAACTCTTTTCTCAATTTTCCCCCTCGCAGCAGGGGGCTCCTTTGTATTCGCTTTGCTTTTTAAGATAAGTTTTAGTTTTTGTCTATAAGATTTTTTGCTGTTTTAGCTTATAGCTTATTGCTTACGGCTTGCAGCCTGGCCTCCTATGCAGATAAAAAACTTCTCCAAATCAAAACTTTCTTTTGCCACTCCTTATTTGCTTAGAATGCAGAAAGACGGCTGGGACCAGCTGTGGGCCAAAGGAGTGCAGGAGCTGTTTGAGGAAATGTTTCCCATAAAGGATTATACCGGCAAACAGTTTGAGCTGGGCGTCAAAAGTTTTAAGCTGGAAAAACCGAAATACAAAAACGGCTGGGAAGCGAAAGAAAACGACGAATCGTTTGAAGCGTCTTTAAGGGTTTGTTTTACTTTGAAAAATCTGAAAACCGGAGAAATAAAAGAGCAGGAAGTGTTTTTGACCGATTTTCCCATAATGACCGAAAACGGCAACTTCATCATTAACGGCGTTGAAAGGGTAGTCATACCCCAGCTTATCCGTTCATCGGGCGTTTTCTTCACTGTCAGGGCGTTCCGCGGCAAAAATTATTTCGGCGCCAAACTTATTCCGGTGCGGGGCGCCTGGCTTGAATTTGACACCGACACCTCCGGTTTTTTGGGCGTTAAAATAAACCGCCAGAGAAAAGTGGCGGCCACCACTTTATTAAAGGTTTTCGGTTTGTGGGAAGCGAACAAAATCAAAAAAGAATTCGTTGAGTTTGACAAAGGCGAAACCAGGTACATAGAAAAAACGCTTAGCCGCGATCCGGCCGCCACCCAGGAAGACGCTTTTGTCGAGGTTTATCGCAAATTAAGGCCCGGGGATTTGGCAAGCCCGGACGCGGCAAAAGAGCTGGTTCTAAATATGTTCTGCAATTTCCAGCGATACGATTTGAGCAAGGTGGGCAGGTGGCGGATTTGGGAGCGGCTCGTTGATTACCAGCCGGCCAAATTCAAAGAAATTTCCCCGGATTCGTCTCGCATTGACCAAATCATCACCAAAGATGACAGAATTTTGAAAATAGACGACATAACGGCCGTGATAAAAGAAATCATTCGTTTGAACAACGACCCCAACTCGGTCCCCGATCAGATTGACCATTTGGGCAACAGAAGGGTGAAAAATTTGGCCGAGCTTTGCGTTTCCCGTTTGCGGGTGGGTCTGATGCGCATGGAAAGAATTATTAAAGACAGAATGTCAACTCTGGATGCAGCCACCCTCGCTCCCTCCCAGCTGATAAACCCGCGGCCGATGATGGCGGTGGTGCAGGAATTTTTTGCCGCTTCGCAGTTTTCCCAGTTTATGGATTCGGAAAATCCTTTGGCTGAAACCGAGCACAAAAGGCGTCTTACCGCCACGGGCCCGGGCGGCCTGACCCGCGAGAGAGCCGGTTTTGAAGTGAGAGACGTGCAGCCCTCGCACTACGGAAGAATTTGTCCCATTCAAACCCCCGAGGGCCAGAACGTGGGGCTAATCAACCACTTGGCGTGTTTCGCCCATGTTAATTCTTTCGGGTTTTTGGAAAGCCCGTATTTCAAAGTGAAAAACGGCCGCGTCACCGACGAGGCGCGTTATTTAACCGCAACTCAGGAGGAAAGAAACGCCATCACCCATGCCGGCGTTGAAATTTCCCAAAACGGCGGCATTATTGTTGATGAAGTTGAAGCCAGGGTAAAAGGCGAGCCCAAACGGATTTTAAAAAAAGACGTTGACTACATTGACGTTTCTTCAAAACAGCCGCTTTCCGTTGCCACTTCCCTTATTCCGTTTTTACAAAACGACGATGCCAACAGGGCTTTAATGGGTTCCAACATGCAGCGCCAGGCCGTGCCCCTGGTAATGCCCGAAATGCCTTTGGTTGGCACGGGCATGGAACGCCAGGTGGCCTTGGATTCGGGAGAGGCCGTTGCCGCTCCGGAAGACGGCGAAGTGGCGGAAGTTGACGCGGCCGCCATAAAATTTAAAACAAAAAAAGGAATCTCGCACTTTTCTTTACGGACTTTTCAAAGAAGGAACCAGTACACCGCCACCCACCAAAGACCGATTGTCCAGAAAGGCCAGACAGTGAAAAAAGGAGATATTTTGGCCGACGGCACCGCCGTTGACAACGGCCGTCTGGCTTTGGGCCGCAACGTCAAAGTGGCTTTTGTGCCTTTCCGGGGCGGCAACTATGAAGACGCCATCGTCATTTCCGAAAAACTGGTTAAGGAAGACGTTTTCACTTCCGTGCACATTGAAGATTTCACCTGCGACGTGCGGGAAACGAAGCTGGGCCCGGAAATGACTACCTGCGACATTCCCAATGTTTCCGAAGAACGGCTGAAAGACCTTGACGAAGAAGGGATTGTGCGGCTCGGCGCTTTGGTCGGGCCCAATGACATTTTGGTGGGCAAAATTTCGCCCAAGGGCGAAAAGGCTCTGACAGCCGAAGAAAGATTGCTCAAAGCGATTTTCGGCGAAAAAGCCAAAGAGGTGAAAGACGCGTCCTTGCGAATGGAACACGGCAAGCGGGGCAGGGTGATAAACGTGAAGATTTTTGTCCGGGACAGGGGCGACAAGCTGGAGCCCGGGGTTTTGAAAAGAATAAGAGTGGAGGTGGCGCAGATAAGAAGAATAAAAGTAGGGGATAAGCTGGCGGGGCGGCACGGCAATAAAGGCGTGGTGGCAAGAGTTCTGCCCGAAGAGGAAATGCCCTATATGGAAGATGGCACTCCGGTTGAAGTTGTTTTGAACCCTTTGGGGGTTGTGTCCAGAATGAACATCGGGCAGATTTTGGAAACGCATTTGGGCTGGGCCGCCAAAGAACTCGGCTATTCAGCCATTACCCCTTCTTTGCTGGGAGCGAACGAGGAGGATATAAAAGGCGAACTCAAGGCCGCCGGCCTTCCCGGGTCGGGGCAGATAACTTTATACGACGGCAAAACAGGCCTGCCTTTTTCAAAGAAAATCACGGTTGGCTATATGTATATGATGAAGCTTATACATATGGTTGAGGATAAAATCCACATGCGTTCCATCGGGCCTTATTCTCTGATTACCCAGCAGCCCCTGGGGGGCAAAGCGCAGTTCGGCGGTCAGAGATTCGGCGAAATGGAGGTTTGGACTTTGGAAGCGTATGGCGCCGCCCACACTTTACAGGAAATGCTCACCATCAAATCCGATGACGTGGCGGGCAGAGCCGCGACCTACGAGTCGATTTTGAAAGGGGAAACAGTCAGAAAGCCCAATATCCCCGCTTCCTTTAACTTGCTGGTGGCTGAACTAAAATCTTTGGGAATGAATGTGGAAGTTAAGGGCACTTTTGTCAGCGAAGAGGAAGAAGCTGGGCAGAGAGAAACAAAAGGCGATAAGGATAAGGACGAAGAAAAAAATTAATCTAATTCATATGAAAGTTGCCGATCTCCAATCAATTCGCATTAAGCTTGCCTCGTCCGAGGAGATTTTGGGTTGGTCGCACGGCGAGGTCAAAAAGCCCGACACCATTAACTATCGCACCCAGCGGCCGGAAAAAGACGGGCTTTTTTGCGAAAAAATCTTCGGGCCGGCCAAGGACTTTGAATGTTATTGCGGAAAATACAAAGGCATTCGTTTCAAGGGAGTGGTTTGCGACAGGTGCGGCGTTGAAATAACAAGAAGCTCGGTTCGCCGCGAAAGAATGGGGCACATCAAGCTGGCCTGTCCGGTTTCGCACATTTGGTTTTTAAGAGGAGTGCCCTCAAGGGTGGGCATGGTTCTGGATTTGCCCGGCCAGCGGCTGGAAAAGGTGATTTATTTTGCCGCTTACATTATCACTAAAATAGACGAGCAGGCGAAAAAAGAAATACTTGACGAATTGCAGGCAGAGTTAAAACAAAAAACAACGGAAATAAATTCAAGCGCGGCCAGCCAGAAAGAAAAAAATCCCGGCTG
>JAMCXQ010000023.1 GCA_023474835.1 Patescibacteria group bacterium
GGGCAAACCGTCCTTTATAAGCTTTTGTATTTTATTGATTTTGATTATTACGAAAAATTTGAGAACCAGCTTATTGGCGCCAAGTATATTAAAAATCATTATGGCCCTACTCCTGTTATGTTTGCCAAAATAATTGATAGTATGGAAAAAGAGGGAAAAGTTGAGAAGATAAAGAGCAAATTCTACAAACATGAACAAACCAAGTACCTCGTAAATCCGAACGAGGCGCTTAATTTGTCGACGCTTTCCGCCCAGGAGCTTGCTCATATTGATTGGGAGATTGATCGCCTTGGCGATTTGACAGCCACGCAGATTTCCGCACTGTCTCATCTTGACACTCCATGGGTTGCGGCGAAAGACAGAGAGCTGTTGGAATACGAACATGTATTCTACAGGCCTGAAGAAACTTCCGTGAGAGAATATGAACCACTTTGATACCATTGCGGAATTTGAAAAAGAATTCAAGCGGCTTTTCAACAAATATAAAACACTAAATGACGATTTTGAAAAGTTCAAGAACATTTTGATTGTTGCCCCAACTGGTGTGGGGAAAAATTTTGTTATTGTTCACTTTTCGCCACCAATAAAAATCGTAAAAGCGCGCATGGCTTGCCGCGCGCTTCACGGCCGTTCTCTGCGGATAATCTACGCATACTTTGAACAAAATCAACGGATAGAATTTATTGAGATATACTTCAAGGGCGAAAAAGAGAATGAGGATCGCGAGCGAATTAAGGAGTATTTGAAAAATCAAAACCCCGTCCACCGCTCAATTTGAGGTTAGGGGATTGCGTTGTGAAAAAGTTTTTGGAAGGTAGAAATGGCTTTTATTGGGGCCGTCTTTTTTTTGCAACAGGGGCAGGGTATAATAACAGCAAATTATTTATGACCCAAGAACAGGCGCTTGAAATTATAAAAACCAGAGCGAATGTGTTAAATATTGACACATATCTTAACATATGTTAAGTTTGATAAAATGCATTAACAATATTGGGATTTACGTGTTTAGACATTTTTCCTCAGAAACCGCGTGAATTATGGCTTTATTTTGTGGCTTTGTTACCTGAAAAATGACGAAAATCGGCCAAACGCGTAAGTCCTAAATATATGGAATCAAAAGAATTTTATACCACAAAAGAATTGGCCGAACTGTTGGGGGTTAGCCGGATAGCCGTTTTCAATAGGATAAAAAAGGGCGATATTAAAGCGCAAAAAATGGGCCGTAATTTTGTTATATTCAAAAAAGATATCGGGGATATAGATGTTTTTTCAAGCAATTTGTTTAAGATGGCCAAGGACTGGGCAATTTCGCATAAAGAATTTCCCGACCAGTTTTATTGCCAAAATAGCGGAGTGTTTCAGGCGCGCATTACAAAAATGAGCGTTTTAATGATGGGAAACAGGGACGCCAAAGCTTTATTTTCTTTGCTTACGTCTATCGCCGGTGAAATAGGAAATAATTCGTACGATCACAATTTGGGTCAATGGCCGGATACCCCGGGCATTTTTTTCGGCTATGACTTAAATAAAAAACAGATTGTTTTGGCGGACAGGGGATTGGGAATATTAAAAACCCTGAAAAGAGTAAGGCCAGAGCTTACAGATCATCAGCAGGCGCTAAAAGTCGCGTTTACTGAAATAATTTCCGGCAGAAGACCGGAAGCGAGAGGCAACGGATTGAAATATGTCAGAAATGTTATTTCTAAAAATCCAATAAATTTAATTTTCCAAACAGGCAACGCGAAATTAACATTAAGCGGCGGCAGTGCGGATTTGGATATCAAAACGATTAAAGAAAATATCCCCGGATGCATTGCCCTGATTACTTATTGATTATGATTATAGAACTAAAAAAATTTGGCACAACGTTAATCTCTCGGCAAACAGGCAGGGAGGCGTTTTCGGCCTTGCAGCCGTTCTTAAAAGACGTTAAAGAAAACGAAATGGTGAAAGTTGATTTCACTGGCGTTCTAACTTTTTCGCCGTCTTGGGGAGACGAGTTTTTGACGCCACTATTAAACACTTATGGAGAAAGATTGACTTTAAGAAACACAAGCAATCCTTCAGTGCAAGCTACTTTGGACATACTGGAACAAACCACTGGTAAAAATTTCACGAAAGAATAACTATGCCAAAAAATAATAAAAAAATATGGAAAATATACCCGAAGAAAAATTTATAGAAATTGAAAAACTTGCCAATCAGGGCAAAATTAAAGAAGCGAGCGGATTATTTCAGAAACTCGTGGAAGAAAACCCAGAGTATTTTAAGTTAAAAATGGCTTTTGTTGATTTTTTGCTTCGCTTTGGCGATGTTAGTTCCGCTTTCAATATTTTGCGACAAGTAGCGAAGATTGACTATGAGAACCTTGATTTAAGGTATCTTTTTGCCATTGCTCAGATAAAAGCGAGCAGATTTTATTTAGCCCAAAAAGAACTTGAACTTTTATTAACAAAGCAGCCGCTTTCGCTCAAAATAAAAAAAGAGCTTGGCTGGGTAAAAATAATGCAAGGTGACATTGAACAGGGCAGAAAGCTTTTGCGCGAAGTAATTTCAGTTAACTTAACCGACCCCTCTCCATATATGGATTTGGGAGTGAGTTTCACCAATACTTTGGATTTTGAAGAAGCATTGCGCTGGCTGGAAACCGCCAAAAACTTAAATCCCAACGATTTCTTTGTTTTAGACGCCCTTGAACATGCCAAAGAATTTCAGAAAGAATTTGAAAAGTTTTCAGCCAAAGACAAACAAAAAATCCGGCAAATGAGAAATGACCCCCAACAACTAAAAACAGAATCTATCCAAAAAACATTGAGTTTTGCCGTCTCGCAAGGCAATCTTTCACAAGAGGATATGGAGGACACGCGTAAGGAATTAGAGCTAGCCGGGTTTAATCCAAACTTTGGCATGTTCGCGCGGCCAACCAGCCAAGCGGAAAAAGAGCAGGTTGAGTATTTACAATATCACCAAAAGGTTCCAAATATTGAAAGAAAAATCTCCCAGCAGGAGTTTAAAAACTTAAAAGAAAATTTGCTAAAACCGCGATTGTCCTTTGAAGAGGCCAAAAAGATTCTGATTGTTTTGGGACACCAGGGCACTCAAGAAGCGATTGCCTTGTTGAGAAGATATTGCAAAAATTCGCCCAAACCCTTGAAAAGATTCGCCCAAATGGCTTTGCAAGAATGCAAAATATTTTCTCAAGAAAGCCACAGCAATGTCATTCCTTATTTCAATATAAAAAAATCAACCCCGAAAATCTCAAAAAGAGTATAATATTATGACCCAAGAACAGGCGCTTGAAATTATAAAAACCGGAGCAAACGTTTTTTTGACCGGGGAGCCGGGTTCGGGCAAAACACACACGGTAAACGCGTACGCCGATTATTTAAGGGAGCATAACGTGCAGCCGGCCATCACCGCTTCAACCGGAATCGCCGCCACCCATTTGAACGGCATCACCGTTCATTCGTGGGCGGGCATTGGGGTAAGAGAAAATCTTTCCAAAAAGGACCTGGAAAAAATCGCCAAAACTTCTTATGTCAGAAAGCGCGTGGAAAAAGCCAAAGTTTTAATCATTGACGAAATTTCCATGCTGGAAGCGCAAACTTTTTCTATGGTTGATTTGGTTTGCCAGGAAGTTCGCCAGAGCAAAGAGCCGTTCGGGGGTTTGCAGATTGTGGCGGTTGGCGACTTTTTCCAGCTGCCGCCAATTGGCAATGAAGCGGAGTTCGCTTTCAAGTGCCCTGCCTGGGAAAAGGCAAATTTCGCTGTTTGCTATTTAACCGAGCAGTACAGGCAGGACGACAGGGATTTTTTAACAATACTTTCCGCCATTCGGGCCAACGGCTTTACTGAAGAACATCTACAAAACATTAAAACCCGGGTTATTAAATTTGAACAATCGCCCAAAAACATTACCCGCATTTTTTCCCACAACGCCGACGTGGATAAAGTGAACGGCGAAGAATTAAAAAAGCTTCCGGGTCATGCGGCAGCTTTCTATATGTTTTCGCGGGGCCAGAGAAATTTCGTTGATAGTTTAAAAAGGGGCTGCCTTTCACCGGAGACACTGGAGCTGAAAAAAGACGCTTGCGTGATGTTCACGAAAAATAATCTTAAAGAAGGGTTTGTCAACGGCACCATTGGCAAGGTTGTTGGTTTCAGCAAAAATAACAATTACCCGATTGTTGAAACGACCCTTGGGGAACAAATAGAAGTGTCACCAATGGAGTGGACCGTTGAAGAACACGGCAGTATTAAAGCCAGAATTACCCAGGTTCCTTTGCGCTTGGCTTGGGCGATTACCATTCACAAAAGCCAGGGAATGAGTTTGGATATGGCGGTTATGGATTTGCAAAAAACGTTTGAATTCGGCCAGGGGTACGTGGCTTTATCGCGGGTGAGAAGGTTGTCCGGGCTTTTTCTTTTAGGATATAACCAAAAAGCTTTTTTGACCCATCCGGAAATGCAAAACCAGGACCGGGTTTTCCGCGATCAGTCGCGAAAAGCGCAGGAAAATTTTGCTTTAATGTCCAAAAACGAAATTAGCCGTCAACAAAACGATTTTTTGCTGGCTTGCGGGGGAACGTTATCCAAACAGACACAAAGCGAAAAAAGCCCGGCAATTAAAAAAGAAAGAACAAGCACTTACGACAAGACGCTGGCTTTAATTCAGGAAGGAAAAAACATTGAGCAAATTGTCAGAGATAGGGGATTAACCCAAGGAACGATTATTGGCCATTTGGAAAACTTGGCATTAAAAGAAAAAATTGGCTACGAACAATTAGAGCAGTTGGTCGGGGAAGAACTGTTTTCAATGATGCCGGAAATCAGCCAGGCCTTTCGTGAACTTGACACCGACAAGCTTCAGCCGGTTTTTGAAAAATTTGGCGGCCAGTATTCTTATGATGAACTGCGCCTGGCCCGCTTGCTTTCAGTTTTTAATTAAAAAATGAAATATGAAGTCAAAGATTTTATTTATTTTTGTCGTTTTTGTCGTTTTGGCCGGGGTTTGGCTGGGTTTAAGATTTACAATCGGCGGCTCCGAAGACGCCTGGATTTGCGTTGACGGCGCGTGGGTAAGACACGGCAATCCCCAAGCGCCAACGCCAACAAAACTATGTTCGGGAACAAAAACAATAAAACTGTATTATTATAATTCCGAATCGGACAGAGATAAGCTGGGAAATGTTGCCTGCGGCAAAAATGGGCTGGTGGCGGTTGAGAGAAAAATTCCAATAACCCAAACGCCAATTCAAGACGCAATCCGGCTTTTGCTTTTGGGTGAACTGACCGGCCAGGAGCGGGCTTTGGGAATTGGCACTGAATATCCGCTGGAGGGATTTTCATTAAAAGGCGCCTCGCTGAAAGACGGCGTTTTAACTCTTGAATTTAACGACATCAGCAATAAAACCAGCGGCGGTTCCTGCCGGGCAGGCATTCTTTGGTTCCAAATTGAATCAACAGCCAAACAATTTCCGGAAGTACAACAGGTCCGCTTTCTGCCCGAAGACATTTTCCAGCCGTAAGCTTTTATCAAAGCGCAATTAAAAGTCAAAACCCCCGCCTGAGGCGGGGGTTTTTGCAATTATAACAAGAAATTCAAACACTATTTTCCCGAGCCCAATACCTGGTTGAACGCGGACACTATTGAGCCAAGGAACATTTCTGGGGCAAGAAAGCCGCCGGGGCCCGGCTCTGGGGCTGGGCTTGGGGTCGGTGCCGGTGCTGGTGCTGGTGCTGGTGCTGGTGGGTTTTCGTTTGGCGGCTGTTGCTCAATGGCGGGCGGCACCTGGGGCATTGGCGGTTGGCTTTCGGTTTGGGGCATAGGGGGCTGTTGCGGTGCCTGGGGCATTGGTTGTGTTTGTTGCGTTGGCGGTGTGGCGTTTTGGCCTGTTGGCATTGGCGGTTGAGGGATTTGTTGCTGCGCGGAAGGCGGCCCGTAATTGCAGCCTTCTCCTTCGCAGGGCTGGGTCGGAGGCGCCATTTGATTTATTCGGTTTTGCATCCGTTGCTGCATTTGTTGTTGCGCTTGTTGTTGCATTTGTTCCATTTGTTGCTGCGCCTGCTGTTGCATTTGCTGTATTTGTTGGCATTGTTCGGGGTTGTCGCAAATGGGCTGCGCGTTTATGATCCCTCCGCCGCCCATACCCATACCGCTGTCCGCGCCTCCGGCGGGGCTGCCTTGCCCGTCGCCCTGTCCTCCTGTTGGGCCACTTTGTCCGGACGGGACAGTTTGGGGTATAGGGGCGTTGAAATTTTGACATTCTTGCGTATTAGAAGCGCAAAACGACTGGCATTCTTCGGGTGTTTTACAGCCGCCCGGGCCAGCGGGAATCTGTCCCGGAGCAGGAGCATATTGTCTGCCTTGTTGTTGTCCGTTGTCCGGGCCGCCCATTCCACCTCCGTTTATTCCGTTGTTGTTCGGGCCACCCGGACCCGGGCCGCCTTGAGGCATCGTTGGTTGAAAGTTTGAACATTCCTCAATGTGTTCTTTGCAATAGGCCATGCATTCATCTTGGGTTTTACAGCCGCCCGGGCCTGCCTGTCCGGCCGGGGGTATCATGCCTCCGGCGCCCGGGCCGCCATTTTGTTGTTGCTGTTCAGGCGGCGGGCCCATTTTTTCAAAACAACTCTTCATACTTTCACCGACCTGTTGGGTGGGCATAATTGTTCCGCTTTTTAATTTTTCCAACATATCGCTTCCAAGCTGCGAATTTAGACAGTCAAGAACTTGTTGGGGCGCTTGTTGCATTGATTGCTTGAATTGTTGCTTGCCTTCTTCCATCCTTTTCAAATCCTCTTCCGGTATCATACCGTTTTCTTTGCCGAAATTAAAGCAGGTTTCCTGGTTGTCAGGGTTGTTGCAAAAAGCCTCGCACTCTTCTTTGTTTTTACAGCCGCCCGGGCCTTTGCCGCCGGTTTTACGGGCCATGGCGGCATCCTCGGCCGACATAAATCCGGCAGCCTCGGAAAAATTGAGACACTCATCAAAATGTTTTTCTTGCTGGCAGTAGCTGTCGCATTCTTTGCCTTTACAGTTGGGCGGCTTGACTCCTTTTTTAATAGCGGCGAGCATTTTTTGCGAGTCGGCTTTTTCCTGCTCGCTCATAAAACCGGCTTCCATGGCAAAAGTCATGCACGTTTCCATGTTGTCGGGGCTGCTGCAATATTCATCGCAGGCTTCTTTGCCTTTGCAGGGAGGCGGCTTGACTCCTTTTTTAATAGCGGCGAGCATTTTTTGCGAGTCGGCTTTTTCCTGCTCGCTCATAAAACCGGCTTCCATGGCGAAGTTAACGCACTCTTCCATATGTTCGGCGCTGTCGCAGTAGACATCGCAGGCCTTTTTATTGCCGCAGGCAGGCGGTTTCACACCTTTCTTTATTGCCGACTGAACTTTTTTGGCTTCTTCAAGCTCCGACGGGGGCAATAAATTATTTTTCTCGGCAAAAGCCACGCATTCGTCTATGTGGTTGATGTCATTGCAGTATTCTTCGCAGGAGTCTTTTGTCGTGCATTTGCCTGGTTTTTCGCTGTTGCTGGCCGCGAATTTTTTGGCTGTGCTTATTTCCTGTTCGGACATAAGATTATATCTTGCGGCAAAATCCAGACAGGCCTCCATGTTTTCCGGTTTGTCGCAGTATGTTTTGCAGGCAGTTTCATTCTGACAATTACCCAGCTCGCCAACCGGGTATTGAATCCCCGCTGCCGCTTCCTGGGCGGAAATTTCGTTGGCCAGGAAAACTGCCGTGCCGGTTATCATAAAAAAACCGGCGATAAAACTGAAAATGATTTTTTTGTTCATATTTTTTTGAAATTACTCAAAGGGGTTGGTTTTAATGTTTTTAATGGGGTTGGCGTTGCCTGCCGGATTGATATCGGGCTTGTTTTCCAGAGGATTTGTTTGTATGGAGGGCAAAACGCCCTTGGTTACATCCTCGGTTATTTTATCCGTTGCTTCCTGGGCATTTTCCAGCACTTTTGTTCCGGGCCTTTCTTCGGATTTTTTCAGGTTATTCCACCAGAAATAACCTCCGACCGCCAATCCGATTGCTAAAACGGCCGCGATTATTATAATGATTGTTTTTTTGGAGATGTTTTGCGCCATAGATAAATATTTTGTTAAAATTATTTTATTATATCATTGGTTTGATTTATGCCTATATAGAGATATCCACAGCCCGCATTTTTTTAATGGATAGTTTTGGATTTTATGATAGAATAATATAATATATGTTGAACGCGATTTTTATAATTTTGGGAATTATTGTTTTCATTGTTTTGATTTCCGTGCGGCAGATAAACCAGTACCAAAAGGGCATCAGGTTTATGCTGGGCAAATACGCCGGCTTGATGGAGCCGGGCTGGAGGCTGGTTTGGCCTGTTGTCCAGTCGTGCCGGAAAGTTGATTTAAGGGTTAAGGCGGTTGACGTGCCCAATCAGGAAGCCATTACCAAAGATAACATTTCGGTTGCCGTGAACGCGGTGATTTATTACAAAGTTGAACGCGCCGAAAAAGCCGTTCTGGAAGTGGAAAATTTTTATTACGCCATTTCCCAGCTGGCCCAGACAACAATGCGCAATGCCGTGGGTCAGGTGGATTTGGACGACCTTCTTTCCCAAAGAGACAGGGTTTCCGGAAACATAAGAAACATTATTGACCAGGCCGCGGAGCCCTGGGGGATTAAAGTCCAGGACGTTGAATTAAAAGACATTGTTTTGCCCGAAGAAATGAAAAGGGTAATCGGCAAGCAGGCAGAGGCGGAAAGAGAAAAGCGGGCGATTATCATAAAAGCCGAGGGGGAAATGTTCGCCGCGGGCAATATGGCAAAAGCGGCGAAAACACTGTCCGAGGCGGAGGGGGCTCTTCATTTGAGAACCCTTCAAACAATAAACGACGTAAGCTCCGATCAGTCAAATACCATTATTTTCGCCGTTCCCCTGGAGATTTTAAGAGCTATAGAAAAAAGGTCGAATTAAAAAGATTACAAATTCCAAAATGAAAAACAACATTGTTGTTATAATATTGATAATTTTGTTGGTCGCTGTCGCAGGCTGGGGAGTTTATTCTTATACCAAATCGCAAAGCGAAATCAAAACGCTGGAAAGCGCGAAAGTCGTTTTGCAAAGCAAAGTTGAAAAAGGTTTGGCTTACGCACAAGCTTTGGATTTGCTTTTGGACCCGGCCCGCAAACAGGCGGGTTTGCAAACAAAGCAGCCGAATTTTTCCGAAACAGAGCTGCTTGCCGGACTGGAAGAAGCGATAAAGGCAACCGATGACAGCAAACTTCAGGATAATCTTGTTACTATGAAAAAGGGAGGCGACGCGGCATCGATGGCAACCATTTTGTTTATGGAACATTCGGTTTCCGCCATCGTTGACACCCTGAAGTAGCGAGTTATTTAATTTTTTGATAATGTTTTTATCCCCGCCCCAATCCGCTTTGCGGACGGGCGGGGTTTAGTTTGAGGCGAGTTTTTTTCTGCGAAGCCGCCGGGCGATTTTCAAAAGGCAGGCCGCGGCTGCGATATAAAGCAAATTGTCCATCGCGATTTCTTTGTCAAAGAATTCCTGCAAAGAAGCAAGCATGAAACCGGCGCGGTTTTTCAGACTGATTGTTATTTCTGTTGGTATCTTAACTCCGCTGTTTGCCTTAAATAAGTCGTTTCCCGCCGGCTTGGCCACTATTGAAATGTTCGTCTGGAAAAGCCCGGGCCTGGGGAAGTTTGCTTTAACGGTGATTTTTTTGTTTTCTTTCGGGTTAAGGAGGAAATCATTGGGCGATATTTTCAGATAATTTCGCAGGCTGTCGGGATAAACCTCAAAAAATGCCGGCCGGTTGTCGGGGTTTTCAACGAACAAATCTGTTTGCAAGGGCGAGTTGTTTGTCCCCGACATTTTTATTTCCGAAGGCCAAACTTTCAGCCCGGCGGCCCCAGTCGCCAAAGGAAGAAGCAATGCGGCGGCGATTGCCAAAATAAAAAAGATGCGTTGTTTCATCATAATTATCTTTTCGTTGCCCAAAAAGTTATCTCGCCGTTTTTAATGCCGCCCGATCCGCTGTAGTCGGCGGGTATGATGAGCTTCAGGTTCAGCTGTTTTTCCTGGTTTGGCTCGGCCAGCCAGAAAAAATCATTCCAGATTTGCCCGGAAACCTGCAAATTGTTTTTGAAGACATCGTCGCCCGAAACTTCCGTTTGCAAACGGATGTTAACGCCGCTGTTTTGCAGGTTGAGGCTTATTTCTTTTTGACTACCCGGTTTTAATTTGCCGAAGTCAAGGGCATCCGGGCTCACCGAAAAGCTGATGTTTTGCTGGTCGTTTTCTCCGGCCGGCTGGGGCTGTTCTATTTCAACTTTTAAGCCGGCCCGGTGGTTTGCCATAACCCAGTCCTTATCCGATAACTCGGCCGGATACCACAAAACATCGTCGTTTGGCGACAGAAAATAATCGGCAGCTCCGATCGCCGGGCTTTGGTTGTTGACCAGATACATCCAGTCGTTTTTCTGGTTTATTTCCGCCAGATAAAGCCCCAGGCCCGGGTATTCGTTTATCGCGTATTGATAATGGCAAATTCCGCTTGCTTGGATTATCAGCCCCAAAGCGGTTGCGCTATGCGATTTGGTTTCGCAGATTGTTCCGTTTCCGTTTTCAATCCGCAAAGAATGTTCGTTAAAAATTGTCGGCGCGGGATATGTTTTGCCTGACAAAGCCAAAACAGCAAAAGCCGTGCACATTTTGTTGTCGTTAGGTTTTTGCCACCAAAAACCGCCGGCGCTTGCGTCCTGAAAAGTTTGCAAAGAGGTTATGGGGTTTTGGCTGTTTCTTGTCCAGCCGAGCCCGGCCGGGTTCTCGCCTGATTTATAAATGGCTGAAATAACCCAGGCATTTGAGCACGAGTCCGAGGCAGAAAGGGCAGCGTAGCCGAACCCGCCGTCCTGGTTTTGGCTGGCTTGCAAAAATGTCATTGCTTTTTGCAGGGCCGGGCTGCTTGTGCCAACGCCCGCCTCCATTAAAGCCATTATGGCCGCGGCGGTGTCGTTTGTGTCGGAGTCGCTTCCTGTTTGATAACCCCAGCCGCCGTCCTGATTTTGATTGGCTAAAACAAATTCTTTGGATTTTTGCGCCTGGATCAAATTTGCCTGGCCAACGGAGCCCAAAGCCAAAATCGCCCAGATGTCGTCGTTTACCAATGTTTCGTCGCCGAACTGGTTGTTGACAAAATATTCTTTGAGTTTGGTTATGTAATTTTCCGGGCCGAAATCAGCCGGATTTTTCCCCGAAGCCGCCAGAGCCAGAATGTATTTTGAATACGTGAGAGATGATTTTTGCTCTTGGGAAACCGATTTCAAAAAATCCAGATTATTGGTTGTTTCGCCTGCGCCCGACAAAGCCATAACGTTCCAGGGATCAGGGGACTGGGTTTTGAGGTAATTTACGCTGGCGGAAAGGCCGCTGTCTGTTTGGGCTTTGGAGTCGGTTTCAAGCCAAATAAAAACGCCGCACAACAAAACAGCCAGAAAAACAATGGCTGTGGAAGCCGTGGAAAAAGCTTTTTTGCGCATAAAAAAACCCGTCAGGCGACGAGATTGGCTAGGTCTGTTTTGTTTTATAAAAAACAAAACAGGTTAACCCCTCTCTTGGTCGCGAAGAGTGTTAACAAACCCCCGACAGCGTCGGGGTTAAGGGTATTCTGGCTTTCCCGTTATGCGGGATTACAGTTGCGGCACAGCTCCGGACTTTCACCGGATTCCCCCTTGCTTGCCCGCTCAATGTCAATTCGGATTTTAGCATTTTTGCGAACGGAGTCAATGCGGCTGTGCATAACCCATCGATTATTTTTGACAAATTGAAATTTTTGATTAAAATTATTCTAATGGCGACGAAAGAGAAATTTCCGCCTCTGGAGCCGGGCAGGGGAATGTGTCCAAAACATAACCTGTCACGGGTAAGCCCGTTATAGCTTGCAAGGAGTTAAACTCCTTGCAGAGGCCATTTTGGCAACAAAATGGTGAAACAAGGTGGCACCGCGAGACAAAAAACTCGCCCTTGTAGTATAAAAGGGCGTTTTATTTTATAATAAATAATCAAAAAAATATGTTAGATATAAAATACATCAGGGAAAATCCTGACAAAGTTCAGCAAGGAGCTGAAAACAAAGGCGTAAAAGTTGATATTGCCCGTCTTTTGGAACTGGATAAAAATCGACGGGAAATTTTGGCTCAAACCGAGCAGATAAAAGCGAAGCGAAACGAGTTGAGCGAGGTGGTGAGCTTGTCGAACCACCGAGACCAAAATATCGACGACAGGGTTAAGAGCCAAGCCCGCGAGCTAAAAGAAAAAATCCAGGCGGGAGAGAGCCGGCTAAGGCAAGCTGAAGAAGAATTTAACAAACTGATGCATCAAATTCCCAACGTTCCTTTTGACGGGGTGCCGGTAGGCAAAGACGATTCGGAAAACAAAGTCAAGGAATTGGGCAAAATAAAAGAAAAGCCCAAGTTTGATTTTAAGCCCAAAGAGCACTGGGAAATAGGGGGGCAGTTGGATATTATTGACATTGAGCGGGCAAGCAAGGTGGCGGGCAGCCGTTTTTATTATTTGAAAAAACAGGGCGCTTTGCTGGAATTTTCATTGATAAACTTTGCTTTTGAAAAAGTAACGGCAAAAGGTTTTGTGCCGGTCATACCGCCGGTGATGATAAAGCCGGAAATGGCCTGGGCTTTAGGATTTTTGCAGCAAACCGACGACGAGGAAGCGTACCATTTGGAAAAAGACAATTTATATTTAACCGCCACTGCCGAACAGGGCCTTGGGGCAATGCATGCCGGGGAAACGTTTGACGAAAAGGATTTGCCCTTGCGGTATGTCGGGTTTTCCACTTGTTTCAGGCGGGAGGCGGGCAGTTTCGGCAAAGACACAAAAGGAATGTTAAGAGCGCACCAGTTTGATAAAATAGAAATGTTTATTTTTTGCAAGCCTGAAGACAGCAAAAAAGAGCACGAGCTGCTGCTTTCAATAGAAAAGGAGCTGATGGACGATTTGGGCCTGCATTACCAGGTGGTGGACATTTGCACGGGCGATTTGGGCGTGCCTGCGGCCAAAAAATACGACATTGAAACCTGGATGCCCGGACAAAATAGATACAGGGAAACCCACTCAACCTCAAATTGCACTGATTTCCAGGCCAGAAGGCTCAATACCCGCTACCGCGACAAGAAAGGCAGCATGAATTTCGTTCATACCCTCAACGGCACGGCTTTTTCAATGCGGCCGATTATCGCCATTTTGGAAAATTTTCAGCAAAAAGACGGCAGTATTGAAGTGCCTAAAGTTCTGCAAAAGTATTTCGGGCTTAAAGAAATTAAGAAATAAAAATCAAAAATTCAGTGCATATAATTTTTCAACAAAACAGAGAAGCTTGGAACAAGTTTTTGACGGAAAACGAAAGCAGTTTTCTCCAGTCCTGGGAGTGGGGGATTTTTCAAGAAAAACTGGGCAGAAAAATTTGGCGGCTTCAAGTTGGTGGCTCCTCGGCGGGTTTGGGGCAAGTTTTGTTGCAGGCGCAAGTTATAAAAATTCTTCTGCCTTTTGGCAAAAGTTATCTGTATATTCCTTTTGGGCCGTGCTTTGGACAAAATTTGTCGGAGGAGCAAAAAGAGCAGGCATTTGAGTTATTGCTTGGCGAATTAAAAAAGATAAGCGCCAGCGAGCGAGCGGTTTATTGCTGTATTGAGCCGTTTTTACAAAAATTACACATATGCAAGGAGTTTAACTCCTTGCATAAGCCGCAAAAAAGAATCCAGCCGCAAAAAACATTGGTTTTGGATTTAACAAAAACCAACGGCGAGATTTTGGCTGGTTTTAATGAAAAAACAAGGTATAATGTCAGATTGGCGGCAAAAAAGGGAGTTCAGTTTGTTGTTGCCGATGCGGACAAGCCCGAAAATTTGGAGATATTTTACAGTTTGCTCAAAAAAACCAGCCAAAGAGACGATTTTCACTCGTACCCTAAATCCTATTTTGCCCAGTTTCTAAAATTTACCGAGGGCAGCCCTCGGGGGATTACCCCGAGGGCAGCCCTCGGGGTAAAATTGTTTTTTGCGCAATGGCAGGAAAAAGTCATCGCGGCAAACCTGCTGGTTTTGTTCGGCAGCAGAGCCACTAATTTGCACGGCGCTTCCGACTATGAGTTTCGGCAAGTCAAAGCCCCGCAGTTTTTACGGGCTCAGCAAATTTTCTGGGCAAAACAACAGGGTTTTAGCCAATACGACCAGTGGGGCATTGACGAAGTAAAGTGGCCGTCGCTCACTGAATACAAAAAATCGTTTGGGGGCAAAGAAATTGTTTATCCGGCTGGCTTTGACATTGTTTTCCAGCCCGGGTGGTATAAACTTTTCAAACTGGCAAGAAAAATTTTAAGAAAGTGAACTGCTTAAAATCTTGGCGCAAAATGAAATTCTCTGGATATGCAGAATAACATTATTATTAATAATCAACTGATAAGCTATTATTTTTTTAATGAAAAAGCAGAAAAAACGCTTGTCTTTTTGCACGGGTGGAGGTCCCAGGGGCTTATTTGGGAAGATGTCGCCAGTGAATTAAGCGGCAGAAATAAGGGCGTGGCAATTTATTTGTTGGATTTGCCCGGATTCGGAAATTCGCCAGCCCCGAAAAATTCTTTTTTTATTCAGGACTACGCGAATATAGTTGCGGAGTTTATTAAAAAATTAAAATTAAATGACGTTATTTTAATCGGACATTCTTTCGGGGGCAGAATAGCCATTAAATTATCAGCCCAAAACCAACAGGCGATTAAAAAACTTGTGCTGGTTGACAGCGCCGGCTTGATAGCATCGGCTAAAACAAAAAAGGGGGTTAAATTTTTAGCCAAAATCGTTAAACCGTTTTTTAAGCCGAAATTTATGCAGGGGTTGAGGACAAAACTATACCAAAAAATCGGCGCGGAAGATTATATCGCCACCCCGTACTTAAAAGAAACATTTTTGAATATTGCCAACGAAAATTTAATTGATTGCTTGTCTTACATCAGTCAGCCGACCTTGATTATTTGGGGCGAAAATGATAAAGATACTCCTCTGATAATGGCTAAAACAATGCAAGAAAAAATAAAAAATTCCCGGCTGATTATTTTGGAAAACGCCGGCCATTTCAGTTTTTTGGGCAAGCCCGATGATTTTCGCAGCTTGCTGGAAGATTTTATTAAACAATAATTATGAATTTATTCGCTGTTTTCAAATACCAGCTATACCTTTTCCAATTGGAAGAATACGATATCAAGCGATATTCCAAGCTTTTGCTTAAAAAAGGCTATTACAAGCCCGTCCAGCCCCTGAGAAAAAAGCTTGTTTGGACAAAAAAAGCGCTGGTTATTTTTGTTTTGGCTGAAGTAATTGCCGCTTTGCTGTTTCTGGTGGTGTTTTTCAAAATAGGCCTCGGTGCCGCTTTTTTCTGGCTGGTAATTTGTTTTTTAGTTCAGCCGTTTCTTTTTATTTTGGCTTTTATTCTGCTTTTGCCTTTGGATTTTTTTATAAAAAAATACATTATTCAAAAAGCGAGAAAAATTCTGAAAAAAGAAAAAAGCTTGAAAATTATTGCAATAGCGGGTAGTTACGGCAAAACCACCTTAAAAAACACCTTGTTGGCTGTTTTGTCGGTTAAGCTGAAAACAGGGGCCACGCCCGAAAGCGTCAATACGCCTTTGGGCATTGCTCAATGGATATTAAAAATAGCGCGAGAAAAAAACGATGTTTTAATCATTGAAATGGGCGAGCATTATCAGGGGGACATAAAGCGCTTGTGTCTTTTGTTCGCTCCAGACATTGTTGTTTTAACCGGCATCAACGAAGCGCACCTAGAACGGCTTGGCAGCATTGAAAATTCCATTTCCGCTTTGTTTGAAATTGTGGAAAATTCGCCGAAAAACAGCCTGATTTTGCTTAACGGCGACGACGATAACATAAAAAACAATTACCAAAAATACAGCCAGGGCAGAAACATTTCTTTTTACGGCGGTTCCGCGATAAATCAAAAAGAATTTAATGGAAACGGGCTTTTTTGGCAGGCGGATTTTCCGGAAATAGGGAAGGTGAAAATCCATTGTCTGGGGGAATACGCTTTGGCAAACGGGTTATTGGCGGCTATAATAGGGAAGGCCTTGGGTCTTGATAACCAGGAAATTAAAAAAGGGATTTATAATGTCAAACCGGCCGAGCACCGCTTACAGCCGATTTCAGCAGGCAACAATATTCTGATAATTGATGACGCCTACAACGGCAACCCCGATGGGGTTCAGGAGGCAATCAGGGTTTTGGGGCGGTTTGGCACCAGGAGAAAAATTTTTATCACTCCGGGCCTGGTGGAAATGGGCGGACAAACCGAGAAAATCCATAAAGAAATAGGCAAAAGTTTGGCTAAAATAGCCGATAAGATTATACTAATAAAAAACAGCGTTACTAAATTTATTGAACAGGGCTTAAAAGAGGCGAATTACGATTTATCAAATATTATTTGGTTTGAAACAGCCCAAAAAGCCCTTGACGGCCTAAAAGATATCTTAAAGCCAAATGATGTCGCTCTTTTGCAAAACGACTGGGGCGACCAGTATGTGTAAACGAAAAATCAAAAAGCCTTATGACAACTTGGGTTGAAATTTCAAAAGATAATCTGATACATAATGTCAGGCAGTTAAGAAGCATTTTGCCAGCCGGCTTTAAGATAATGGCTGTTGTTAAAAGCAATGCTTATGGCCACAGTTCGGAATTAACAGCCAAGGTTTTGGATGATTGGGTTGACTATTTTTGCGTTGTTTCCGTTGAAGAGGCCATATTGTTGAAAAAATCAAATATCAAAAAGCCGATTTTAGTTCTTTCTATCTTAGGATTTGACGATAAACTTTTATCCCAGGCGATTAAAGAAGGTATTGAACTGCCGATTTTTGACGAGCCGTCTTATAGAAAGATAGCCCGAACAGCCCAAAAAATAAAAATCAGGCCTAAGGTTCATTTGAAAATTGACACCGGAATGTCGCGGATGGGCTTGCCAGAAACAAAAGCCAAGGCAATGGCGCTGAAAATAGCGAAAAACAAGAATTTGATTTTTCAGGGAATTTTCAGCCATTTGGCTTTGGCTGATGGCAATTCAAAAATCACTGGCCTGCAAATTCAAAAATTCAGAGAAATTTTGAAATTTCTTAATATCCACAAAATAAAAGTGCCTGTCCAGCATATTCTAAATACTCCCGGTATGATGACCACCGTTCAGGCAGTCGGCAATGGCGCGAGGCTGGGCTTGGGCATTTACGGCCTTTATCCCAGCCGGTTTTGCAAAGAAACGGCTTTAAGAAAAAACAGCTCTTTTAATCTTAAGTCGGTTTTATCGTGGCAAACAAGAATAATCCAAACAAAAGATATCGCAAAAGGGCAGGGAATAAGCTACGGATACACTTTTATAACAAAAAACAAAATTAAAATTGCTGTTTTGCCGGTTGGTTATTGGGATGGTTTGGGAAGACGCCTTTCCAACATAGGATATGTTTTGATAAAAGGTAAAAAATGCCGAATTATTGGCAGGATTTGTATGAACCATACCATTGTTGACGTTTCAAAATTAAAGAACGCCAAAGTGGGGGACAGGGCGACGCTTTTAGGCAGAAACGATCGAAAAGAAATTACCGCTGATCAGTTGACAAAAATGCTGGGCACTATTAATTACGGCGTTTTGACAAGAATTAGCCCCTTAATTCCGAGAATTTTAATCAATTAATATATGCAAAACAAAACAATTGGCGTGTTTTTCGGTTCGCGCTCGCCCGAGCACGACATATCCATTATCACGGCCCAGCTGATTATGGCCGGCTTGCGCGGCACTGATTTTAATGTTGCGCCTGTTTATATCAACCAGCAGGGCTTTTGGATGCTCGGAGAACAGCTCGCTAATCTGGAAAATTTCACCAGCCCGCAAAAAAATATCAGTTGCGATAAAAAATACGCCCGTTATTATTTGGATTTGCAGCAATCAAAAAACAAACTTGTTTTCAAACAAAGGGGGATTGCTGGAAAAACAATCGCAATTGACATAGCTTTTCCGGCTTTCCACGGCGCCTATGGCGAAGACGGCACGATACAGGGTTTGTTTGAAATGTTTAATGTGCCGTATGTTGGCTGTGGCGTTGTTTCGTCGGCTATTGCCATGGACAAAGCCCTTACCAAGCAAATTTGTCAAACCAACGATATTTCAACTACCAAATTTATCTGTTTTTGCAAAAATGAATGGCTGGAAGATAAAAAAGCGATTTTAGAAAGAGCGCGAAATGATTTAAGCTGGCCGGTGTTTGTTAAGCCGGTGCACCTTGGCTCGTCCATTGGCATAGCCAAAGTAGGGGATTTTGCCGGCCTTGAAAATAAAATTGAAGTTGCCCTGTACTATGATGACAAGGTTTTAATTGAGGAAGGGGTAAGCGATTTAATGGATATAACGTGCTGTTTAATTGGCAATGAAAAAATAACTCCCTCGCTTTTGCAGGAGTCGGTTTTTAGGGCGGACCTTTTTGATTTTCAGGAAAAATACCTCAAAGAAGGCGGCGCCCAGCTAGGCAAATCGCAAAGCGGGGTAGTTATTCCAGCAAGAATTGAAGGTAGTTTGACCAGGGAAATACAGAAAACCGCCGAAAGAGTTTACAGGTTTTTGGGGTGCTCGGGCATTGCCCGGGTTGACTTTTTGCTTAATAAAAGCACCGGGCAATTTTTTGCCAACGAGGTTAACCCGTTGCCGGGCACTTTGTATCATCACCTTTGGAAGGCAAGCGGTGTTGAATTGAAGGATTTGCTCCTGAGGCTTATTGATTTGGCGCGAGAAAAATATCAAAAAAAGCAGGATATCGCTTCGGTTTTTCAATCAAATGTTTTGCAGAACTTAAGCTCACGAAAACTCAATTTCAAAAAGTCAAATGAGTAAATACCGGCAAAGGAAAAAAATAACAGCCAAAAGGCTGAAAAGGCGAAAATCGGTTTTGAAAGACCGGGTTTTTTGGGATGTTGTTTTGGGTTTGGTGTTCTTCGTTGTTCTTGTTTATTTTTTGTTTTTCTCAGCGGTTTTCAGGATTGTTGACTGGCAGGTTAGCGCTTCGCCGGACATTGAAACAGCGCAGGTCCAGAAAATAATCAGCGATTACACCAATTACAAAATTTATTCCTTTTTGCCCCGTAATTCTTTCTGGCTGGTCAATTCCGGTCAGCTGGAAAAAAGAATTTCAGCGGATATGCCTCTGGCAAAAAAAGTGGTTGTTAAAAAACGCCTGGCCAGCAAGCTTTTTGTGAGCGTTGAAAAAAGAGAGCCGCTTTTTGCCTGGTGCTTTGAGGGGGGCGGCGCTTGCTTCGTGGCGGATGAAAACAGGGTTGTTTTCGGCCAAGTACCGGCTGAAAACCTGACGCAAAACCTGATTGTCATTTTTTCAAAAACAGAGCCGGCGAAAATGCTCGGCGAAATAATGGGGCAAAAGCAAGGGGAACAGATTTTGCAAATCAGGGAGTTTTTTCAGGAGCAGGGGATCGGCCTCGTAAACTTCGGCTTTGACGAGCCGAGTCTGCTTACAGTAAAAACCGCGCAGAATTGGGAAGCATATTTTGACTTGCAAAGCGACACAAACTTGGCTTTAACCAAACTGAAGCTTTTACTGGAAAAAGAACTGACCGCCGATAAAAGAAAAAACCTCCAATACGTTGACCTGAGGTTTTCCAAAGCGTACTATAAATAACCGCTTTTACAGCCACTTTTTCTTTTTGAAAACAATTAAAATTGTCACAAACCCCATAAACATTAAACCGTAAACTTTCCAGAAGTCTTGGGGGCTGGCGGTCCATTGCAAAAACTGGCCGTTCATACTGAAAATGTCAGCCACCAAAGAAAACGGATACATCAAAACCAAAAACACGGTAAGAGCTTTCATTATTTCGTTCGTGTGGGTGTCAATTAAGGACTGGCTGGTTGTTTCCATGGCGGAAAGCGTGTTCTTATTGGTTTCCAGAATGCTTCTGACTTGTTCGTAAGTATTGTTCAGGTTGTGAAAATAGGGAAGAAGATGGCTTGGAAAAAACGTTTTGCACTCCTGCACGAGATTTTGCAAAACCAGTTTTTGCGGCTCTATAATTCTTTCAAAACCGATAAGATCCCTTTTAACAAGAGAAATCTGGCTGACAGCCGTTTTGTTCTGCTTTTTGAAAATTATTTTTTCTATTTCGTCAATGTTTTGCTTGATGTGGCTTAGCTTGGGGAAGCAGGCGAGCATAATTTCGTTGACAATGCGGTACAAAAGCCCGCCGGGGCCTTCGGCGCAAAGTTCCTGCATTTGTTCAGGATAGAGGTTGCATTTGTGGAACAGGGCGGAAAGGGGCATAATGTCGCGATAGTGGTTGGTGATAATGAAATCTTTGCCAACTATTATGTCCAGTTCGAAAGGCACGGTGCTTGACGTTTCTTTGTCAAAAAACGGGTAAAAAATAACCAAAAACAAATAGTCGCTGAAGTTTTCCATTTTGGGGTAGTCAAGCCGCGGCAGGATTTCTTTTAATACCAGGGGATGCAAATCGTAATTTTGCTTCAGGCTTTGCAAATCCTCTTTTGCAGGGTCTTTGATGTCAATCCATGTTAAATTTTTTGTCCGGATGATGTTCATTCGCATATTGTAGCATTTTTTGGTTTTTCAATGGCTGTGGATAAAACCGCCCGCAGGAGCAATTAGCACCCTTGACATTGAGTGCTAATTTATTATAATGAGAATACTTGGAGTGTATGGATAAGCAATATCAAAATAAGAGCTGGCTTTATCGAAAATACGTTGAAGAAGAGTTCACGGTTTCAGAAATCGCCCAGGTCTGCGGGGTGAACATTACTACTGTTTCGCGCTGGGCAGCCAAATTTGAAATACGGGAAATCAGGCCATACGAGGCGGACAGAAAAGGGGAAAACAATCCGTATTGGAAAGGCGGGAAATACAAAGACAGCCAAAGCGGTTATGTGATGGTTTATTTGCCCGAACACAAAAGCGCCAATAAAAAAGGCTATGTGCCCGAGCACCGGCTGGTAATGGAAAATTTTTTGGGGCGGCCATTGAAACCGAATGAAACGGTGCGCCATAAAAACAAGCGCAAAGACGACAACAAAATGTCAAACCTGGAACTGGTGGTTTTGGGCGAGCCGGAGCATTGCGCGGCGATTGAATGCCCGTTTTGCGAAAAAAAGTTTAAGATGGGATAACGGAAAATTTTTAAAAAAAATAGACATTCAATAAAAATTAAAAATTAAGAATTAAAAATTATGGAGCAAGAAAATACAAATGAGCAAGAAAATGTGCCAACAGAGCTGGAAGAGCGTAAAAAGCTTTGCGATGAGTATCTCGCTGGTTGGCAAAGGGAGCGGGCTGATTTTTTGAATTACAAAAAAGACGAGGCCCAAAGGATCGGCTCGGTGATTTATTACGCCAAGAAAAATCTGCTTTTTGGGGTTTTGGCGATTCTGGACAATTTGCAAAGAGCCAAAGATCATTTGCCCGAAAACATAAAGGGTACTGACTGGGGAAAGGGCTTTTCACAGATTGAAAATCAGTTTGGCGATTTTTTGAAAAGCGAGGGCATTGAAGAAATACCGGCGCAGGACGCGCAGTTTAATCCGGAAATGCACGAAGCAATTGAGGAAATCGAAGGGGAAGAAAGCGGCAGGGTGGCCCAAGTAATAGAAAAAGGGTACACGATCAACGGCAAATTACTAAGGCCGGCGAAAGTGAAAGTCAATAAATAAATTACAAACTTAAAATGATAAATGTAAAATTGAAATTTAAAA
>JAMCXQ010000004.1:0-19798 GCA_023474835.1 Patescibacteria group bacterium
TGCCGCTTACATTATCACTAAAATAGACGAGCAGGCGAAAAAAGAAATACTTGACGAATTGCAGGCAGAGTTAAAACAAAAAACAACGGAAATAAATTCAAGCGCGGCCAGCCAGAAAGAAAAAAAATCCCGGCTGGAAGAATTAAAAAAGATTTTTATTTCCAGAAAGGAAGAAATCGTCGGCCTGGACGTTTTGCGGGTTTTGTCGGAAAGCGAGTTCCGGGAATTTTCCCTGAAATACGGCGAGATTTTTGAAGCGGGTACCGGGGCGGAAGTATTAAAAGAGATTTTCAAGCTGGCTGATTTGGAAAAAGAAATCAAGTCATTAAGGGAAAAAGTCGTCGGTTTGACCGGGTTGAAAAGGAAAAAGGTTTTGGCGCGCCTGAGAATGTTTGAAGGCCTTCAGCGTTCAAAATCAAGGCCCGAATGGATGCTTTTTGACGTGCTGCCGGTTTTGCCGCCGGACTTACGGCCGATGGTCCAGCTGGACGGTGGCAGGTACGCTTCGTCCGATTTGAACGACTTGTACCGGAGAGTCATTAACCGCAACAACCGGCTGAAATATTTGCTGGAGATTTCCGCGCCCGACGTGATTGTCCGGAATGAAAAAAGAATGTTGCAGGAAGCGGGGATATTGGGCTTTCTGACCAAAATGAGGCGCAGCCAGGTGGTGACTACCGCCACGACGGGGGGCAAAAGGGTTTTGAAGTCATTGGCCGACATTTTAAGCGGCAAACAGGGCAGGTTCAGAAAAAATCTTCTGGGTAAAAGGGTTGACTACTCGGGCAGATCGGTTATCGTGCCCGGCCCCGAGCTGAAGCTTTTTGAGTGCGGCTTGCCAAAAATAATGGCTTTGGAATTATTCAGGCCTTTTGTCATTAAAAAGCTTTTGGAACGGGAGCTGGCTTATAACATTCGGGGGGCGGTGCGGCTGATAGAAGAAGGAATTGACGAAGTTTGGGCTTCGCTGGAAGAGGTGGTTGAGGGCAAGCTGGTGCTTTTGAACCGGGCGCCAACCCTGCACAGGCTGGGCATCCAGGCGTTTGAACCCCGTTTGATTGAGGGAGAGGCCATAAAATTGCATCCAATGGTTTGCTCGGCTTTTAACGCGGACTTTGACGGCGACCAAATGGCCGTTCATGTGCCTCTTTCCGATTTGGCGCAGAAAGAAGCAAGAGACCTGATGCTTTCGGCGAAAAACCTTTTCAAGCCGGCCGACGGTTTGCCTGTGGTCGTGCCGACAAAAGACATAACTTTGGGCTGTTATTTCGTAACCGGCGTTGACGAGGGGGGCAAAGGCGAAAACAAGGTTTTTGGCAGCGAAGAGGAAGTGATAATGGCTTATCAGCTGGGCGAGCTTGATTTGAGGGCTAAAATAAAACTCGCGGGGGAAAAGGGCAAATTGCTTGAGACAACCTGCGGCCGTCTGATTTTTAACCGGGTGCTGCCCCAGGGCTTTGATTTTGTCAATGAACAGATGAATTCAAAAAAAATGTCCCGGATGATTAACCGCGTTCTGGAAAAATATTCTTTGCAGGATGCGCAAAGAATGCTCGACAACATTAAAGAAGTGGGCTTTGAATTTTCCACCCTGTCAAGCATTTCCTGGGGTATGGACGATCTGGTTGTGCCCAAAGAGAAAGCCGCTTTAATGGAGCAGGCGGAAAAAGAATCGGTAAAAATCGAATCGCATTACGAAAACGGTTTTCTTTCAGCCAAAGAAAAATCAGCCAAACTTATTGAAATCTGGCAGGTGGTTAAAGAAAAAATCGAAAAACTGGTGCCCGAAGCCCTGCCAAAAAACGGCTCGGTGTTTTCTATTATTGATTCGGGGGCAAGAGGTTCCTGGGCCCAGCCCGTGCAAATGGCGGGAATGAAGGGCCTGGTGACTTCTCCTACCGGCCGCATTATTGAAATGCCCGTTAAACATTCGTTCAAGGAGGGTTTTGACGTTTTGGAGTATTTTATTTCAACCCACGGCGCCCGAAAAGGAACTTCCGACACCGCCTTGCGCACTTCCGCTTCGGGTTATTTGACCAGAAGGCTGGTTGACGTGGCGCACGAAGTGATTATCGACGAGAAAGATTGCGGGGACAAACAGGGTTTGGAGGTTCTGCGGAGCGAAGCTAAAGAAGCGGGCCAGGACTTTCGTTTCAAAATAGTCGGCCGGGTGGCTGCCGCCGATGTCAATGACCCCAAAACGAAAAAGAACATTGTTGAAACCGGGCAGGTGATTTCCTGGGACCAGGCGAAAATCATTGACGACATGGAAATTCCGTCATTAAGGGTTTTTTCGCCACTTTCCTGCAAAAATTTGCGCCGGCTTTGTCAAAAATGCTACGGCTGGGACATGGGCCGAAGCTCTTTGGTTGCCATTGGCGAAGCAGTCGGGGTGGTGGCGGCCCAGTCAATCGGCGAGCCGGGCACACAGCTGACAATGCGCACTTTCCACACCGGCGGCGTTTCCAGCGTGGGCGACATTACCAGGGGCTTGCCGCGCATTGAAGAAATTTTTGAATCAAGAATCCCCAAAGGAGAAGCGGTAATGAGTTTGTCCGAGGGCAGAGTTAAAGAAGTTGATTTATCTGCGGGAAGAATTGTCGTTGAGGTTTCGGGCAAAGCGAAATCAAAATCCAAAAAAGGCGATGTTCTGGAATACAAAATTCCTTTGGAAACCGAGGTTTACGTTAAAAAAGGCGATTTGGTTTCCTCGGGCCAGCCGCTCTGCCAGGGCAGTTTGGATTTGAAAAAGTATTTCAAGCTCACTGGTCCCTTGAACAGTCAAAGGCACATTTTAAAGGAAATTCAGAAAATTTATTCGGCCGAAGGCATAAACATTCACGACAAACACGTGGAAATTATCGTGCGGCAGATGTTTTCCAGAGCCAGGGTTTCCGACGCGGGCGACGGCCCCTGGGTGCCCGGCCAGATTATCTCGCAGGCGGAACTGTTTGAGGTGAATCAGGAGCTGAAAAAAACGGGCAAAAACCTTGCCAAAGCCAAACCGATTATTTTGGGCGTGTCCAGGGTGGCTTTAACCTCGGACAGCTTTTTGTCGGCCGCCTCGTTCCAGGAAACCTCCCGCGTTTTAATCCGCGCCTCGCTTGAAGGCAGGGAAGACAAGCTCCACGGTTTGAAAGAAAACGTCATCATTGGCCGGCTTATCCCGGCAGGCACGGGGTTTAGGGAATGAATAAGCAAGTAAGCAGTAAGTTGTAAGTAGTAAGTTGTAAGTTGCAAGCAGCGGGCAATAAGTGAAAATTAAAAACCCGGCTTCGCAAGAAGTCGGGTTTTTACTTAATATTCACCAATCCCGCATCAAGTGCGATCGCACCTGATGTGGGATTGGTTGGTTTGCTATTGTTTGGTTGCCAAACTGTTGCTGTTTTGTCTTGTGGATAACTCGCATTTGATTTTCTATTTTTGTTCTAATATAATGGAATTATTATGCTTACCCCTAAACAGAAAAAGATTTTGGATTACATTCAGGCCTATTTCCAGAAAAACGGTTATAGCCCTTCGCACGAGGAAATGAAAAAACATTTTCGCCTCTCTTCGGTTTCAACAATAAACCACTATATGCAAATTTTGCAAAAAAAGGGCTATATCAAGCGCGAAAAAAACGCGGCCCGCGCCGTGGAAATCGGCAAACAGGCAACGGTTGTCAGTATTCCGTTCAAGGGCTACATCGCCGCCGGCTCTCCCATTGAAGCAATTGAAGAATACAAAGCCATTACCGTACCAAAAGATATGGTCTCGTCATCGGGCGAGCATTATGCCCTTGGGGTTAAGGGCGACAGTATGGTTGACGAAGGCATCTTTGACGGCGACACCGTTATAGTGCGAAAGCAAAGCACGGTTGAAAACGGCGAAACCGCCGTGGCCCTGATTAACAACAACGAAGTCACCCTGAAAAAAATCTACAAAGAAGCCAACCGCATCCGGCTCCAGCCCGCCAACCCGCGCCTCAAGCCTCTCTATGTCAAAAACATCATCATTCAGGGCAAAGTGATAAGTGCGATGAGGAATTTGAAAACCTAAAATATAATCAATAAAATTTGCTATAATTAAGTAAATTTAACATACTATGGAAACCAATAATACGAAATGCTCTATTACAAATCATATAATTAAAGTTGCTATAAAAAGTACGTCGGAAGAGTGCGAGCTAATTAGGGATAACGGGCAATTTTTTCAGGCAATCGCCGACGCTCTTTGGATAGACGAAGAAGATGTAAAAGAAATCGTCGATGAAAAAACAGTAGCCCTGTATGGGGTAAAATGACTATGAGCAACAAAAGTGTTTGTAAGGCAACAATAAAGGAAGACGACTGGTTGTTTTATATTTCTGCTGAAACAATGCAAGAGGAGGCCTTATTTAAGATTGGCAGGAAGCTCACGGAGGATGAACTCTATACCGCGAAGAAGGGTTTGGAAAGCGGTATTGGAACCGGCTTGGGTATAATTTACGACACTATTCTTAACGAAATGATTGAAAAATAAAAAAGTATATGAACGCTAAAAAAATTTCAAAAATAAATAATAGTTGTTGTCCGAAGTGCAGAGCAGAAGAGTTTATCACAGAACCGAATCAATATGATGTGTTGGTTTTTTCGGCTGGGCAGTTTGATATTAGGTGTTCTGAGTCCCTTGACTGTTTCAAGATTTTTTGCCGAGAGTGTGCCAGTGAAGTGAACGACGATAGCTCAAGCCAAGCCAAAAGAGTTGTTTTGAAATGATGAAATGATTCCATATCAAACAAAGTCAAATAAATTAGCAGGCACGAGTTTTGGCGAAATAAAAAAGAATGCTTTGATTATTTACGATAGAATAGCAAAGAAAACAAAAAGAAAGCCATATGTCCGCTCAAATTATTTCCGTCAAAACAAAAAGAAGCAGAAGATATTTTTTGATTATTTTTGGGAACATTTGTTCCAAAAAAATAATAGAGAAAGAGTTAAGCGGTTGAAGCATTTTGGAGCAGCCATAGAAGTGATAGAAAAGTCAAGAAATCATCCCATATCCCAAGATAACCCCCATAAAAAAGGCGAGATTTTACATCGTTTCGGCGGTTTGACTAAGGATAGCGAATTATTTTACGTTCAAATCAAAGAGGATAAGCGAAGCGGCAAGCGATATTTAATGTCTTGTTTTCCGGAGGAATAAAAAACAACCCCCGCCTGTGGAGTTAGACCCCGGCCGAATAGATAACTATTCCGCCATTGTGGAGTTTGGCTCCTTCGAGGATTGCGATTTAATTATAGCAAAACGGAATATTAAGTCAATGGGTGTATATAAAAAGCGAAAATCCCGCTTGTGGCGGGACCGCGTGATTAATAGTGTTGCTTGCCTTCAGATTAGGGAATCCTTATCTGAACGGGGCTTACGCCCACAAGCACATTGTTATAATAGCAAAATTAGCGCTTTATTGTCAATTAAAAAAATTATGTTTTTACTGCCAAACGGGTTAAAAATAGACGAAGAGGGGTTAATCAGTGGTTTGAATGATTCTGTTGTTTCTCATAAATATTATTTTGATATTTTAATGGGTCAGGTTGGGCGCGTGAATAGCAAGGGAAAAAATTTGCGAGGCAAACAGATTGACGGTAAGCGATATTTTGAGTTGCCTAAAATTTCAAAAAGCGCCAAAGAGGTTTGGGCGAAAGAATTGATTTGGAATATGGTGTGGCGCGAAAATCCGCTATTAGCGGACGCGCTGAATAAAGCGTTAAATGGAAAAGATGGAGGATTTGATGCTTTTTATAAAGTTCTGAAACAAAGCGATTTTATCTATGGTTGGCCGGACTGGGAAAGTCATTATCTTTATGAAGAGTTAATAAGTTGGTTTGACACATTGCCCATGGAAATTAAAGAGGAATTTGAGTTTGACGATGATTGCTCGCTTTGTCAGTTAATGAAAAAAGGCGAGCATAGTATAGCTGATTTTAAGATGGCGGCTGGAAAAATGTCAAATAAGATGATTGGTTTTAGCAATAATGGGAAACAGGATAAACATCTTCTTTATTATGAAGCAATGGATATTTTGGGTAGTGATAGAAAGGGAACAAAAAAAGCATTAGAACTCTTGCTTGAAGCATTAAATTTAGACCCGGATTTTGTCCAAACTTATATTGGGTTTGTCTATGTTTATGAGGTGTTGGATAAAGATGAAGAAGTACGAGAATACGTTAGGCAAGCGTTTGAAAAGACACAAAAGAAATTTTCTAAGTGGCCAAAAAGTATGTCTTGGGGTGATTTAGACAACAGAGCGTATATGAGGGCAATTCAATTTATGGCAGAAGATTTGGAAGATACGGGCGATAAAGACGGAGCGGTTGAACTTTATCGTTTGTTATTAAAAATGAACCCAAATGATAACCAAGGAGTGCGGTATGTTTTGGCTGGGTTGTATGCTGGATTGACAGGCAAAGAGGTGAACAAAATGTTCGACGAGGGCAATAAAAAACAGGATTGGGGTAAATTAGAGAAGTTAGTTGAAGTACAGAATAAAAAGCATCTTTTTTGGAAGAAGCCAAAATGGGCATAGGTAATTATGTTAATAAATCATCAAACGACCCGTAAAATCAAGGAGCTTCCTCTTGCGGAGCGGCCGCGGGAAAAATTGGCGGAGCGGGGCGCGAAAAATTTAAAAGACAGCGAGCTTTTGGCTATTTTGCTGGGTTCGGGCAATAAAGGGAAAAACGTTTTGTGCCTGGCCGAGGAAATTTTCGGCAAATATTCAAAAAAGAAACTGCTCAACCTGGATTTTGGCGGGCTTTCGGCCATAAAGGGCATTGGCGCAGCTAAGGCGTGCGCGATTTTAGCCGGTCAGGAGCTGGTTAAAAGAGCTTTGGCTATTAAAGAAGAAACCCTGCCTTCCATTAGAAACATCAACGACATTATCGCCCAGGCGGTTTATTTGCGGGAAAAACAAAGAGAACATTTTTTGGTTTTGTATCTTAACGGCCGGGGCGAAATGATTTTCAAAAAGCCGATGTTTGTGGGCACTTTAAACGCCAATTTAATTCACCCGCGGGAAATTTTCGCTCTGGCTTTGGGCAACAAAGCGGCTTCGGTGATTTTCGTTCACAACCATCCCTCGGGCAATCCCGAACCATCGCCAAGCGATTTGGCTGTGAACAAGCGGCTGGTGGAAGCGGGCAAGATAATGGGAGTTGGCGTGATTGACCACATTATTTTAACCAAAACAAGTTTTTTTAGTTTTAAGCAAAAAAGGTTAATGTAAGCGTAAATAAAAACATAAACATATGTCTGAAAAAAATCAAATGACCAAATTTCTCATTTTAAGAGAAGGCAGGGGCGGCCTTGCGGTTTTTGGCGACGACGACGATTTTTACCGGCCGGTTTTCTTTTTCAATCCTCCGCCCGAGCAAAAAGAAATTGAAGAAATCAAGTCCAAATTTTTGGTCAACCTGCTGGAAAATTACGGGTACCAGCAGGAAGACGTTTCGCTTGATGTGAGTTTTGGCGCGGGTATGATTGATTGCGCGGGCCTGGTTGTCTGGCAAAAGGGAGTGCCTTTTATTATGGCCGATTTTTTGGCCCGGGGAGCCGGAACCGAACAGGCCAAAAAAGCCAAAAAAACTTTGTTTGACAAAGCTAGAACATTCGGCGCTTCGTTTGCCGTTTTGGTTCAGGGTGCTGGAACCGAGGCTTTTGCCATAAAAGGCAAAGAAATTCGTTCTTGCGCGATTCCGAAAAATCCGCGGCTTAAACCGTAATTGAAACTTCAGGTGTTTCCGTGGTAGAATGGGGTTGCGGCAGTAAAATCGAAAATGGCGAAAAAAGACAAAAATCAAAAAAATAAAAACAACAACGGCAAGCCGGGCAAAAACAGCAATGGCAACGGTAAAAAGCCCGAGCGAGACCCCTTGTTCAACGGCCGGTTGAAGCGTAGAATCGGCGGGCTAGTGATGGTTTTGCTGGCGATTATCGTGGTGTTTTCGTTTTTCCAGAAAGCCGGCCCCGGGGGCCAGAATATTTTCAAGGGCTTTTATTTTTTCGTGGGCTACACGATTTTTTCCTTGCCGGTTTTACTCGTGCTTTCCGCCCTTTTGCTTTTTAAGCCGCAGAAACGCAGGGTCGTTCTGGCGGTAGTTTTTGCTTTAATATTGCTGATTTTGGGGATATCGGGCATTTTGGCCATCAGGAATTTTGACGTAAAAGGGGGCGGCTGGTTAGGATATTTGCTGGCCAGGCCCTTGTTTAAATATTTCGGCCTGCCTGTTGGCGTTATTGTTTGTCTGGCAATGTCGGCCGTGGGCGTTTTGATTTTTTGGGAGTTTATGCCCAAAAAACAAAAAGAAGAAAAGCCCGCGGAGTCCAAACCGGAACCCGTTGCCGTTTTCCAGGAAACAAAGCCCAAATTTGAAATCAAGCCCGTGGAAATCGCGCCAATAGCAAAAGAAAGTTTAGCGCAGGCCGATAAAAAATCGTTGGGCAAAAGAGGCAAGCCAGCCAAACTTTCCGGCGAGGCCGTTGTGCCCGCAGTTGACAGCGGATACAAAGCTCCGCCTCTGTCGTTGCTTGACGTGGTTGACGAAAAGCCGACCAGCGGGGACACTCAAGCCAACGCGCAAATTATCAGGCGCACTTTGCAGAATTTCGGCATTGATGTTGAAATGGCGGAAATAAACGTGGGGCCGACAGTCGCCCAATACACCTTAAAGCCCGCGGAAGGAGTTAAACTTGCCAAAATCACTTCGTTAAACAATGACCTGGCTTTGTCTTTGGCGGCGCACCCCATCAGAATTGAAGCGCCTATTCCGGGCAGGGCGCTTGTCGGCATTGAAGTGCCCAACAAAACCAGGGCGAAAATAACAATGGGCGGTTTGATGGGGCAGACAATTTTTCAAAACGGGCCGAGTTTGTATCTGGCTTTGGGAAGAGACGTTATGGGCAGTCCCATTTATGTTGATTTGGGCGCGATGCCGCACCTGCTGGTGGCCGGAGCAACCGGTTCGGGCAAAACAATCTGCCTTAACTCTTTGATAATGAGCCTGATTTTCAGGAATTCGCCCAAGCGCCTCAGGCTTATTTTAATCGATCCCAAGCGGGTTGAGTTTCCGGTTTACAACGCTTTGCCGCATTTGTTGACTCCGGTGATTTTGGATTCCAGAAAAGCGGTCAATGCCTTGAACTGGCTGGTGGGTGAAATGGAGAGAAGGTTTGAAGTTTTAAGAGAGGCGGGCGCTAGGGACATCGCCTCTTACAACAAAATTATCGTCCAGCAGCAGAAAAAAGGCGATTTGGAAGCCGAAATGATGCCTTTTATCGTTCTGGTGATAGACGAGCTGGCAGATTTGATGATGTCGCGTGGCAAAGAGGTTGAGGCTGCCATTGTGCGCATCAGCCAGTTGGCGCGGGCCGTGGGTATTCATTTGATTGTCGCCACCCAGCGCCCGTCGGTTGAAGTTATCACCGGCCTGATTAAAGCGAACATTACTTCCCGGGTTGCTTTTCAAGTCGCCAGCCAGATTGATTCCCGCACCATTTTGGACACCGCCGGCTCCGAAAAATTATTGGGCCGGGGCGATATGCTGTTTTTATCATCGGAATTTTCCCGGCCCAAAAGGCTGCAGGGCGGGTTTGTAACCTCATCGGAAATTAAAAAAGTGGTTGACTATATCGCCAAAGAGAACACGGCCGAAGAACAGGAGGAAATTGTCGAAAACGGCAACACGGAAGGCGGAGCGGAAACAACGGGCCTGGTTTCAATTTCAGGCAACGGTTCATCGGGTATTCCAACCCAGGAAGAAATCACCAATTTTTCCGCCAAAGACCCGCTTTATGAAGACGCGCGCGACGTTGTTTTGCAGTATAAAAAGGCCTCCGCTTCCTTGCTGCAAAGGCGTTTGCAAATCGGCTACGCCCGTGCCGCGCGGCTTCTGGATATACTGGAAGAAAACAACGTTATCGGTCCGGCTGACGGAGCAAAACCGCGGGAAATTTTGGTTGACGGCGGGAACAAAGACGCTGACGGATTTCGCGACCCGAGCGAAATGGAATTTGAATGAAACAATTTAATTAAAAATTTTAAGATATGACCAAACAAAAACCAACGAAACCGAAAGAGGACTTAAAGTCCGCTAATTTGCAGGAAGCTCTTGATGAAATCAAGCAAAGGTTCGGCGAAGGAGCCATTATGCAGCTGTCGGGAGTCCGGGCGGTCAATGTTGACGCCGTGCCCACCGGATCCATATCTTTGGATTTGGCTTTGGGTGTTGGCGGCCTGCCCAGGGGCAGAATTATTGAAATTTACGGGGCGGAAAGCACAGGCAAGTCAACATTGGCGTTGCACGTTGTGGCGGAAGCGCAAAAAAAAGGGGGTTCGTGCGCTTTTATCGACGCTGAACACGCAATGGATCCCGATTATGCCAAAAAAATCGGCGTTGACGTTGGCAATCTTTTAATATCTCAGCCCGACTCGGGCGAGCAGGCCCTGCAAATTGTTGAAGCATTGGTCCGCTCAAAAGCCGTTGACGTGATTGTGGTTGACTCGGTGGCTGCCTTAACCCCGAAAGCTGAAATAGAAGGCGAGATAGGCGACCAGCACATCGGCCGCCAGGCCCGGCTTTTAAGCCAGGCAATGCGGAAGTTGGCTGGCATCGTTGACCAGACAAAAACAATTGTCATATTTTTGAATCAAATCAGGATGAAAATCGGAGTGTATTTCGGCAACCCTGAAACAACTCCAGGCGGCATGGCTTTGAAATTTTACGCGTCGGTGCGCATTGAATTGCGCAGGGCCGCCCAGATAAAAAAAGGCGAGGAAGTGGTTGGCTCGCGCATCAAAGCGAAAATAGTCAAAAACAAGGTGGCTGCCCCTTTCAAAACCTCCGAGTTTGACATTTATTGGAACGAGGGTATTTCTAAAATGGCGGAATTGATAAATTTGGGCTTAAAATACGAAGTTTTGAAAAAAACGGGCAACACAATGTATTTTGTTGATAAAAAGCTCGGCACTTCTTTGGAACAGGCAAGAGAGGCCTTCAAAGAAGACAAAAAGCTTTTTGACGAAATCAGAAAAGCGGTTGTGGAAAAAGCAAAAAATCAATAATTATATGGGAAAAGAAAATTTGAACCCGACAACAGTAGAGATAATAGAGGAAGAGAAACAAAGAGATAAAATTCCTCCAGACAAAATGACGGGCGAGGAGATTAAAAAGAAGACAAATGAATTATTAAGCGAGATTGCCGGACTGAAACAAAAAAAGCCCGAAGGGTTTGGAGAGGAAGTTAAGAAAAAAACAAAAGAAGTCGCAGAGCTGAACTTAGACTTTGTGGAAAGAACAGTAAACCGTTTTATATCAAATAAAGACATAACCGACGAATTGAGGAAAGAATTAATCCAGGAAGGAGTGCTTTGTTTAATGGATAGCATAGATAATTTTAATCCCAGGAAAGGTAAAAGTTTGCTGACTTGCGCCTATCTTTCCATACGAAGGAATTGCCAGAGATATTTCTATGACCAAAAAACAGCGATACATATTCCAGAAAATGTTCGTTTGGCTTACCAAAAAGCCCTCAAAGAGCTTGCAAGAGAAATAAAAGGAAAGGGCCCGGCAGCTTTTAGCCATTTGGTTCGCAGAACAATGGATTTAATACATAAGAGTGATAAAAAAGGATATGGGGCTATTAAAGAAGCGGATATCGTTGTTGCCATAGCCGCTCTTGAGGAGGAACGCGTTCCGTTTAATCCATTCGCGGGCAACGTAAAAGAAACAGCGGGAAAAATCGGCCCTTTTGGCAAAAGTGCGGTCGGGGAGGAATCGGAGTCAGAATTAGAATTAGAAGAAGCCAATCATCTTGTTGGTTTACTGAAAAATGAAAATGAGCGGGAGGTTATAAAATCAAGGTTTGGGCTAAACGGTGGTGAGAAAAAAACGTTTGGGCAAATAGGTAAGAAGATTGGTTTAACGCCAGAAAGGGTCAGGCAAATTGAGGCAGAGGCATTGATGAATTTAAAAAAGATTAGCAATAAAAAAGGGCAGGGGAGAAGCGGGCGAAAAAGAAAATAAAACAACAAAAAACACTGGCAAGCCCAGTGTTTTTTTATCAACCATGAACTAATTCACTCCCTTACGTACGGCAGCAAGCCCAAAAATCGCGCTCTTTTTATTGCCTGGCTGAATTTTCTCTGGTGATTGGCGCAGAAACTGGTTTTTTTGCGCACTTTGATTTTGCCCGCCAGCGAAGTGAACCGGCTCAAAATATACGTTTCTTTGAAATCAATTTCTTTTAAGTTTTTTTGGCAAAAATAGCAATGCATAAAAATTGGAAATTTTAGAAAGGAATTTCTTCAACGTTTATTTCCCCTTCTTCCTGGAACGGGTCCGCATCCGACAGGGGATCGGCGGATGTTTGCGGCGCGGGATTGGCGTTTTTTGTTCCAACCACGGGAATTTCGCTGTCGTCAATCATTGGTTTGGCCGCGGCCGGGGATTTTGCCGGCATTGGCGCGGCAAAAGAGCCAGTGTCCTGGAACACGGGGCCGCCGCTTCCCGGCCTTTGGCCCAGTTGCAGCCTTTCGGCGATTATCTCGGTTTTGTAATGCTTGGCTCCGCTTTGGTCCTGCCAGTTCCTGGTTTTTAAGCGGCCCTCAATGAGAACGCCCGAACCCTTTTTCAGATACTGGCAGGCGATTTCCGCGTTTCTGCCGAAAACAACCACGTTATGGAACTCCGTTTCCTGCTGTTTTTGGCCGTCGCCCGTGGTATAGAATCTGTTGGTGGCAACGCCGAAATTTGAAACCGCCTGGCCCGACGGCAAACTCCGCCTTTCCGGATCCTGCGTTACGTTGCCCGCAATAATAACTTTATTTAGATTCATAGTTATTCGTCCAAAATTTTGTCCAAATCCTGGCCTATTTTTTCCAAGTCCACCTTTTCTTCTTTTTTGGTTTTCAGGGCTTTTTCTTTTTTTGGCTTTTCATCCGGTTTCTCGGCCGTTTTTTCCGGTTCCCTGGTTTCCGCTGTTTTCTCGGTTTGGCCCGGCTTTTTCTCTTCGAAAAACTTTTTCTTAATCATTAAAAACCGCAAAACTTCTTTTATTTCTTTAAGCTGCCCCTGGCAGTCCGAAGCCGTTTCGGGCTGCGCTTCAAATTCAATGCTTGCCAAATAGGCCTCTCTGCGTTTGGCAATCGGATAGGCAAGCCGTTTTTTCTGGGGATTGGAAGCGCGCAAAACTTTGGCTTCTAATAGAAGAGTTTTTTGTATTTTTTCCTGCAATTCCAAAGCAGCTGCTTCTGATAGCTCGGCTGATATTAAATAGCTTAATTCGTAAAAAGGATTTTTAGCTGGCATATCTTTAATGGATAAAATAGGCAAGATTAACCTATATTAACAATTCTGCTTGAAAAGTCAACCCGACTATTCTAAAATAGGGCATTGGAATATGGCAGGCGATCTTGTCGAATCATTTTCGGGAGTTAGGGGAATTTTTGGCCAAAGCATTACCGAAGAGCTCATAAGCCGGTATGTTTTTTGTTATTGCCGGCTTTTCAAAAGCAAGTTAAAAACCGTGGTTGTCGGGGGCGACACAAGGTCTTCAACGCCTGCGCTTAAAAAATCCGCCATTAAAGCGTTCAGCGGCTGCGGAATTAAAAAAATCATTGACGTCGGGGTTGTGCCTGTGCAGGTGGCTGAATATGCCATTCAAAAATTTAAGGCGTCAGGCGGAGCTTATATCACTGCCAGCCACAACGAGCCGGAATTCAACGGCTGGAAATTCTTAAAAGAAGACGGCGCTGTTTTATATCCTGCCCAATCAGCGAAGCTGATTGCTTTGGCCCACAAACTACGAGGTGAAAAGCCGTCTTTTAATGTCCAAAACAAAAAAACGAAAACCACTGTCCAAAAAAAACAAAAAGAGGCGGCGGCTCATTATATAAATTATGTTTTGAAAACCCTTGGACCAAAAACAATATCTTTAATTAAAGAGAATAAGTTTAAGATTTTGCTTGACCCGAACGGAGGGGCTTCAACTGAAACTTTGGAAAAGCTGATTTTAGCCGTAGGCTTGAAAGCCCAAATTATCAATACAAAGCCCGGAGTTTTTAACCGTTTGGTTCAGCCTACGGTTGAGTCGCTGGCTTATTTAAACGAAAAAATAGCAAGAGGAAATTTTGATTTTGCCGCCGGATTTGACTCCGACGCGGACAGGGTGGAGTTTGTTCTGCCAAGAAAAGGGGAGTTTGCCAAAACAATGGGAAGCGGAATTTCCGGAAATTATGTTCTGGCTTTGGCCTGCGATGCAATGCTCAAAGGAACGAAAAATCAGGTAGTTGTCACCAATGACGTTACTTCTTATTTGGTAAGAGATGTCATTAAAAAACATAAGGCGAAAATAAAAGAGGCGGAAGTGGGGGAGATGCCGGTGGTGGAAAAAATGGAAAAATACAAAAGCATTGTCGGGGGGGAGGGTTCCAACGGCGGGGTTATAGTGCCTCCCGTTAAGTGCAGAGACGGCATAATGACGGTTTGTTTGCTGTTAAAAACGATGCTTGAGGAAAAAAAATGCCTGGACGACATTTTGCAAACTTATCCAAGATATTATTCGGTTCACACCAAAACCTCTTTGCCAAAGGAAAAAGCTTTGTCCGTAAAAAAAGAACTGGAAAGTTATTACAGGAGAAAAGGCTACAAGATTAAAAAAATCGGCGGCACCACCGGAAACCTTAAAGCTCATTTGGATAAAAACTCTTATGTTTGGTTTCGCCAGTCAAAAACCGAGCCGGAGATGTTGAGAATTTATTCCGAGGGAGATGAAAAAATCAAAGTGGGAAATTTGGCCGAAGAAGGAGTTAAGGCGCTGGAAAACATCATTAGGCAGAAAGTTGTTTTGTCTAAATGCTGAAAAGCCGGCCCAAGAGTGCCCGCGGCTGTTGAAAAAATGTAAAAAGTGCCATGGGGCGTAGGAATATGGACCATATAGCAATAATGAAAAAATCCTGGGGATTGACTCGAAAAATATTGAGCGGTGAAAAAACTTGCGAGGAAAGATGGTATATGCAAAAAAGGGTGCCCTGGAATATGGCAAAGCCGGGCGACACCATTTATTTCAAAGACAGCGGCGAACCGGTTGGCATTAAAGCCAAAATCACGCGGGTTTTGCAGTTTGACAATTTAACCCCGAAAAAATCAGAGGAAATCGCCAAAAAATATGCCAATGCTGATTTGGGGAGCGGGGATATTCCGCGGGCGATAAGTAACTATATCAGCGGCAAAAGGTATTGCATTATCGTGTTTTTTGACAGCGTGGAAAAAATAAAGCCGTTTGATATTGATAAAACCGGATTTGGCGCGATGTCCGCGTGGCTTGTTGTTGCCGACGTTTCCAAGATTAAAAAATAATTTCTGTAATATGCCGATAAAAATTGTTAAAACCTCCATAACCAGATTCCAACTGCGTCAGATTGCAAAAGAAAGGTTCGGCGATTTGGTTAAGGCGGCCGTTGATACGGAACAGGAAATTTTGGCTGTTGGGGGCGAACTCCACATTGACGAAGAAGTTGTTTTAATAGAACAGGAAAAGTCGCAACCCAAAAATATCTGGGGCATTAATCTTTATCCCGATAAAGAAGGAGAATGTTTTATTGAGTATGATTCAATGATAAACATCAAGCCGAATTTCGGGAATAAGAACCGCGGGGTAGATGATGTTCAAACCAGAGCAAAAATAGAAAATATAGTGAATAAATTGATAAAATGAATAATGATTTTTTGCACAAAAATCTTGCCGCCGGAAGATGGCGCGAAATGTCTTTAATGGAGCAGCTCGGCAATATAGGCAGCGAAGTCGGACGGGCGAGAATATATAGTGAGAAAGGCGATGATGGGCGGCTGCAGAACGCTTTTAGCAGGGCGCTTGATCTTTTTGACTTGACCCTTGGCGACCCTCGCTGGTGCGGACGGCTGCTTGAAATAGGAAGGAGCCGGGATGTTTTTTGCGATGCGGTTTTGGGCGGGAAGGAATACGGCAGCAAACTTGTTGACCTTGAGCGATACTTTAATTATTTTGCCCTGTGTGCCCGCGCGAGCGGAAAATAATATGCTCAAACCAGGCAGATACAGACATTATAAAGGGGACGAATACGAATTGATTGGCGTGGCCAAGCACAGCGAAACACTGGAAGAAATGGCGGTTTATCAGGCATTGTATGGAGAAAAGCAGATTTGGGCGCGGCCGCTGAAAATGTTTGTTGAAAGAGTTGGGGTTGAAGGGAAAAAAGTTCCAAGATTTGAGTATATCGGCGAATAATTCAAATATAATTTATGATTGAACGCGACGTTGAAGCAATAAAAAAAGTTTACCTGGATGGCGTGGAAAGAAACACGCCGAAGGAAATCAAAAACAGCCCTGTTTTTGATTTAAGCGAGGGGGGCGAAATAAAACTATTGCTCGACAGGCAGTTGGTGGAAAAATGGAATTTGGAAGAGTGGCAGGCCAATTTCAAAAAAGAAGCAGCTGTTTCCACGGCCGGCATCAGGGGTATCCAGAATGTTTTATATCCCTGGGATATCCGTTTTCCCATCAACCAGGTTGGGGTTGTTTTAGCCACTATTGCCAAGGTATCGGCCCTCAAAGAAAAATCAGGAGAAAAAAAATTGCATAAAATCGCTGCTGGCGAGGTTCGCTACAACACCAGACAATATGTTGAATTGATTGCCAGGGTCCAGGCGGCCTTAGGGGTTCATACTCACCTGGCTATCGGGAGAAAAACAATGCCCATTTGGCTGGTTTCTTTTTTGATTTTTATGAATGATTATGACGGCGGCGAGTACGTTACTGCCAGCCACGCTGTTTCCAGTAAAACCGCCACCAAAGATCTGGATTCCGAAGGCAGCCAGTTTTTGCCCGAATATTCGGTTGCCTGCATTTCAAAAATAGAGGGAATTGTCAAAGAAGCCAAAGAAAACGGCTACGCGATAAAACTTTCCGCGAAAAATTACCCTTTAATCACCGAGGATTTTGACGGCATCGCGGATTACACCGAATATCTGAAAAATGGCGTAGCCACTCCAAAGAGCTTGTCTTTAATCAAAGAACAGGCAGACAACGGCCTTAAAATACTTTTTGATTGCGGGGGCGGCAGTATGTTTAACGCTATGTCGCCGATTTTAGAAAATTTGGGGATTTTGTCGGTTTTCGATTTTTGCCGCATCCAGGAGGATCCGTTTTTTCATGGCATCGGCAAAACATTAATGCCCAATCCTGAAAACGGCCAAAAGGAATTTTTTGATTTGTCTTGCGATATTTCTTTGTTGGATGTAGTAAAAACAGCCGGCTTTGAAGAAATTTTAAAAGAAAAACCATCGGGACACGCGGTTATAATGGTTGACCCCGACGGCGACAGAATTGTTTTGGGGCAGGTGGAACCAGAAACGAGGTCGGCTTTTCTTGGCAATTTAGGCATTAGCTATATTGCTGTTGGTGGCGGGAAGATTTTTACGATTTATCAGCCGACCTTCGGTTTTTTGATGCTGATGGATTTTTATACGAAACAACTTAAAACGGCCGGTGTTTTCAATAACTATCCCCGATTTATGATTAAAACAACCCCTTCTTCCAAAGCCTGGGATGAATGGGCTGAAGCCAACAAAATAGCCGTAGTCAATACGCCGGTTGGTTTTAAGGAAATTGCCGCTGTAATGAAAAAAGCAGAAAGGCAAATAAGAGAAAATCCCGACAAAAAGGCGGTTCTTAAAGATGCTTTCGGCAAAGAGATTGGTTTGGGGGTTCAGCCGCGGCTCATATTCGGCGGAGAGGAAAACGGCGGAATGATTGTCGGCCCGGAAAATTACATAAAGAGCAGGAAAGGGCGAATGGCCATTGCCATGAGAGAAAAAAGCGCTGGCGAGGCGGCAGTTTTAGCCGCAGCAATGATAGCCTATTTTGATAAAGAAAAAAAGTTTTTGTCGGATTATCTCAATGAAATTTTCATCGATAATAACATTAACTACAAATACTATTTTCGCGTTGACGACACTTATTACAACGAAAGCGAGCCCAACCCCGACATTTTGAAGAAAGCCAAGCAGGAAGGCGAAATGAAGCGGGACAAAATTTACTCTTTCTATCTGTGCATTTCCCTGGCCCTTAGGGAAAAAATTATCAATTTGGAGCAAGCTAAGGCCATACTAAAAGAATCATTGGGCGAAATTAACCTTGACGGGTTAAAAGATATTATTTTCGCCACTTTTGACGTTTACTTTGACTTTGACGATATGTTCGCTGAAGTTAGAAAGTCAGGCACCGACGCTAAAATGAGATTTTTCTTTTGCGGCAAAAACCAGCAAAAATGCCAGCTTTTCAGCCGGAAACTGGTAAAATATGGCGGGGAAATAGCTCCTCTTTTCGATAAATACATACCCCGCGACTTCCGCGATAAAGCGCAGGATTTAGCCGATAAAATTTATAGCGATTATTTCCGCTATGGCCTTTGATTATAACAGGCCCATTGTTGCTCTAACCTTTTCCATTGTTGTTTGGGCGATGGCCCGGGCTTTTTCCGCGCCCTCTTTTAAAACTTTTCCAATCTGCTCCGGGTTTTCTTCAAACTCGGCTTTTTTGGTTCTGAAAGGCGCCAGTTTTTCAATTAAAAGCTCGGCTAAATTTTGTTTGAACGTCTGGTAATTTTTGCCGGCGTATTCGTTTTCCAGATCCTTGATGGTTTTATTGGCGAACAAGCTGTAAATTGTGAGCAGGTTTGATATGCCCGGTTTTTGTTCAGGGTTGTATTCTATCTCTTTGCCTGAGTCGGTGGTTGCGGAGCCGATTTTCTTTTTTATTTGCTCGGCAGTGTCAAAAAGCCCGATTCGCGTTTCGGGCTTGTCGCTTTTTGACATTTTTTTGGTTGGTTCGGCAAGCGACATAATTTTTGCTCCGATTTTCATTATTTGCGCCTGGGGCAAAGTGAAAGTGTCACCGAATTTGGCGTTAAACCGGCGGGCGATTTCGCGGGCCAGTTCCACATGCTGTTTTTGGTCTTGTCCCACTGGCACAAGCTCTGTTTGGTAAAGCAAAATGTCAGCGGCCATTAAAACGGGGTAGTTGAAAAGGCCGGCCGAAATGTTGCCGCCGTATTTTTTTGATTTATCTTTGAATTGGGTCATTCTTTGCAAGTCGCCGATGGGAGTGATGGTATTGAGCAGCCAGGTGAGTTCAGCGTGTTCTTTGATGTGCGACTGCACGAAGATAACTGATTTTTTGGGATTGATGCCGGCCGCCAGATAAGTCGCCGTAACTTCTTTTATTTTTTGCCGTAATAATTTCGGCTCGTAGGGCACGGTGATGGCGTGCCAGTCAACAATGCAAAAAACGCAGTCGTTTTTTTCCTGCAAGGCAATCCATTGCTTTATGGCTCCCAGATAATTGCCGATATGAATGTCGCCCGAGGGCTGTATTCCCGAAAAAATCCTCACGGATTTTAATTTTTCACTTTTCATTTTGGATTTTTAATTATAAAGTGCCCGGAGTGGGACTCGCGCCCTGGGTTTGTCGGTCAAAGACATCGACAAACCCTTCTCGTCCCAGCGAAAGCCAAGCAGTTGGCTTTCTCCCCGTGCTCAAAAAATTATCTGCGATAATTTTTTGTGCCCGGGGTGGGACTCGAACCCACAAGGCCTTGCGGCCACAACATTTTAAGTGTTGCGAGTTTGCCGATTTCTCCACCCGGGCATATTTTTACTAATAGATACTCTTTCAAGAAAAGACGCTTTTCTTTTTAATCCTATTGAATATCCTGGATAATACATAAATTTCAAAAGTTTTTTTG
>JAMCXQ010000004.1:19808-21423 GCA_023474835.1 Patescibacteria group bacterium
TAGCCAAACTTCCAAGACCCTTTGTTATTAAACGGACAAATTTTTTTATTCGTAAAACTTAATTGTTCTGCTAGAATGCTTTTAAGCCTTTCCAAAAATTCAGGACTACCTGATGTAAAATTACTCCTTAATTCCGTTCGCATTCTATGAATTTTACTATGTAGATATGTTGTATAAAAGACGCTTCCATCGCCATCAAAATATCCTCTAATAAAATCTGGTAAAAATTTTTCAGGAATTTCAGGAAATAACATCTTTTTACCCTTTTTTCTTTTTCCTCCTATGCCCAATAAAGCAGAGTACATTTTTTTTGAAAAAACAACAAGACAATATTCAGTTTTTTTACTTTTTTTTCCCTAACGCCGTCGTAATCCGATGACTAGAGCCAATGCTCTTGCGTATTGCAAGTAAAATATCAGGGTCGCTTGAATTAAACTGCACTCTGTATGATTTTTCATGTCGCATGTATCCATCAGCAAACCAAAATCCTAAACATACGTCATTTCTGGAGTCCATTCGTTAAAAAAATTTTCATTTAACAAATATGTTCTTTCTCTCATGAGGCCTGGATGGGACTTGCACCCATGTATATCGCTTTTGCAGAGCGACGCCTTAGCTACTTGGCTACCAGGCCGAAACCCACTTACTCCGTTTTTATCTCGTCCAAAATCTTTTCCACTTTTGCTGCGGCGCTTGCTGTTTCCGTTTTGAAAACGATTTTGGGCGTTATCCTTAAATCCGTTTTTTTGTTGAGCAACTGCTGCAGAAAATAAATGTTCGCCTGCAAAATGTTGAAAGCGTTTTTTGTTTCGGATGTCGGGAAAACCGAAACAAAAACCTTGCACTCGGACAAGTCCGAAGATGTTTTAACTTCGCTTATGGTTGTTAAAATCCCGCGGGGGAATTCCAGTTCTCTCAAAATAATTTCAGCCAAAAGCCGCCTTATCAGCTCGTTCACTTTATTAACCCTGTTTTCGCTGGCCATTGAAATTGAAATTACAAAGTTCCTTTTTCCCGCTCTTCTTTGTAGGCCGCCAGAATGTCGCCTTCTTTTATTCTGGTTTCCGAAACCAGAAGTAAAGCCCCCTCTTTGCCTTTTGTTATTTTTCCCGTGTCTTTTTTATCCTGCTGGAGGTTTTTTATTCTTGCTTTGCCTATTTTCTCTTCGTCCCGCCAAACTTCGGCCTGGATGTTTTTCGTAAACTCTCCTTCCAAAACCCTGCCCCCGACAATCTGTTCTTTGCCGCCTTTGAACAGTACCGTGGCTTCGAATCTGCCCAGTTCCGTTCTTTTTACTTCCGGTTCCAAAACCTTCAGCATTTCCGTTCTCACTTCCTGCGCCATTTCGTAAATAACTTCAAAGATTTTCACTTTTACTTTTTTTTGCCCACTGAATATTCTGGTTGAGTCGTCTATTTTCACCCGAAAGCCGAAAATCACGGCTCCGGATGTTTCGGCTGTTCTGATGTCCGAAGAACCCACGTCGCCAACGCCAAAGCTGATTATTCTCAAGCCAATCTTGTCCTGGGGGATTGTTTTCAAAACTTCTTCCACCGCTTCCAAAGAACCCTGGAAATCAGCTTTTATGATTACGTTTAAAAACTTTTTGTCTGTT
>JAMCXQ010000033.1 GCA_023474835.1 Patescibacteria group bacterium
TTTGAATTTCAAAGAGCGGGTTTCGGGCTTAAAATCAACATTTTTGAAGAATTTTTGGTACGAAAATTGAACTTTACCCAATTATAAATCTTTAATGCATGGCCACAGTGATGATATTATGTCGCGGTAAATAATAATCAGATGATCCGTAATTTTTTTGTGGCGCAGAAATTCATAATCCTTTTGTTTGGGTTGAGATATTTTCTAACAATTTCCGGATGTTCAAAAAGGTCCGGATTTTATTATTTTTGATTCATTCCTGGACGGCTACAATTCGGTATGAGCCCGATTTAGCGCCACGATGGGCGTTTTTTAATTTTGTTGCGCAATCTTTGCGCGATTATTGCGCGATTATTAAAAATCTGCTAAAATTTAAGAAAAGCTATGTTTAAACCAAAATACAATTTAAATAATAAAATAGTGTCTCTGCTAACCGCTATTGCTCAAGCTAAAACCGCCATTGAAAAGGCAAGGCTTTTACCCACTCAAGAATTGCAACTGCGCAGGCAGGCCTTGGTTAAAATGTCACAAAGTTCAACTGCTATTGAGGGCAACCAGCTTAATGTAAATCAAGTAGAAGCATTGTTATTAGGGAAAAAAGTGGACGCCCCCCAGCGGGATATTTACGAAGTTAAAAATTATCTAAAAACTCTTAAATATATTGAAAAAATCGTTAATGAAAATTTACAACTAACAGGAAAAGTTATTTTGCGAATGCACCGTTTAGTTACGGATAAAACCTTGCCAAAAGAGCAGTCCGGCTACTACCGGAAAGGCAAGGTTTTTGTTGTAAAACGTTCAATGTTTTCTCCTGATGAGGTAATTTATACCGCCCCGGAAGCAAAATTAGTGCCAGAGCTTATGGAGGATTTAGTTGAATGGCTTTTTGCGGCAAACAAAGAGAACATCCACCCTATTATCCAGGCCGGCATTAGCCACAGACAGCTTGCCAGCATTCACCCTTTTTCTGATGGCAACGGTAGAACTGCCCGCGCGCTGGCTACCTTGATTTTATATAAAAATGGCTATGATTTTAGGCGATTTTTTGCCTTAGAGGATTATTACAATATAGACAGGCAGAAATATTATAAGGCGGTACACATTGGCCCAAAATATCGCCCGGCAGATTTTACTAAATGGTTAGAGTATTTTGTGGAGGGCTTCAAAGAATCAATTCTTCGTGTGCAAGAACAAATAGATGCTTTGTCTGTGGCAAAAATCAGCAAAAAACTTGCCAATCAAATTTATCTTAACAAAAAACAACTGCAAATTATCGACTTTATCAATGCTGTTGGTAAAATAACCGTAAGTGACGCGGTTGATATTCTGCACTGCGCGCGTCGCACCGCCCAGCTTGAACTGCAGAAATTAAAAAAGCTGAAAATAACTAAACAGGTTGGCAAAGGTCCTTCTGCTTTTTATGTGGTTATAAAATGACTAATTCAAGCAAAATATGGGATTAAGCATCGGCATAGTCGGTTTGCCCAATGTGGGCAAATCCACATTGTTTCAGGCTTTGACTAAAAAACAGGTTCCGCGGGAAAATTATCCGTTTTGCACCATCGACCCCAATGTGGGCGTTGTTGCCTTAAATGACGAACGGGTGGACAAGCTAGCGGAGCTGACCGGCTCGGCAAAGAAGATTTTCGCCGCGGTGGAGTTCGTGGATATTGCCGGCCTGGTAAAAGGGGCGGCTTCGGGCGAGGGTTTGGGCAATCAGTTTTTGTCGCACATCAGGGAAACAAACGCCATTTGCTACGTTCTGCGCGCTTTCCAAAACAGCCGCATCGTTAACACGCAGGAGGACCTCGATGTTTTAAGGGACAAAGAAATTCTGGACGCCGAGCTTATTTTGAAGGATTTGGAAACGATTGAAAAAAGGCTGGGGGGCCTGGAAAAAGAAATCAGAGCGGGCAGGCAGGGCGCGCAGAAAGAATTTGACGTTTTAACAAGGGCAAAAGAAATTTTGGGCAAGGGCAAAATTTTAAGCGAAGCGGATTTGGCTGGCGAGGACATTGAAATTTTAAAACCCTACCAGTTTTTGTGCTTGAAAAAAAGAATTTATCTGCTGAACGGCGCGGCCGGGGAAATTTCCGAACAAACAATAAAATTTTTTGAGCAAAACAATTTGCCTTTTGTTTGTTTTGATGTTTTGGCTGAACTGGAAGCAGGGGACTGGGCCGGAGAGGAAAGGGAAAAAGTGGGGTTGAGCCGCGAGAACTGCCTTGATGGGTTGATACGGCTGGCTTATGATGTTTTGGGTTTGATTTCGTTTTTCACGACCGGGCCCGATGAAACTAGAGCCTGGACTTTGATAAAAGGCCAAAAAGCGCCCCAGGCCGGCGGGGTAATACACAGTGATTTTGAGCAGTATTTCATCAGGGCGGAAGTGATAAACTGGCAGGAGCTGCTTTTGGCCGGCGGTTTTGCCAAGGCCCGCGCCAGCGGCCTTATCGCTACCTGCGGCAAGGACTATGTTGTCCGTGACGGGGACGTCATTGAGATAAAGGCAGGTAAATAAGCAATAAAATAAGCAGTAAGCAATAATCAGTAGGCTGTATGAATCAATATCAGGTGGTTATTTTTGATTTTGACGGGGTTTTGAGCCGCGGCAAGTTTTACGCCAATCTGCGAAAACAGCATTTTTTGGTTTGGCAATTTATCCAGGAGAACGTTTTTGATCGAACCGGAACAAATAAAATTGTTGATTTGTGGCTGAGAGGCGAAGTTGGCTGGCAGCAGGTTAATTGTTTTGTGAGCAAGCAGACCGGTTTGCATTTGAAAAAACTGAATGGTTTGTTTGTTGAGAGCGTGAAACAAATGAAAGTTGAAAAAGGGCCTTTGAAATTGGCTTTGAAATTGAAAAACAGGGGAGTGAAGCTGGCTTTGGTAACCAACCATATGGATATTTTTAATGAAGTGATAATCAGACATTTGGGCCTTGATGAAATTTTTCCGGTTATCGTCAATTCGTGCGACCACGGCGTTTTTAAGAGCGAACAAAACGGTTTTTTGTTTGACATGGCGATGAAAGGCCTGGGAGAAAACGATTATAACAAGGCCCTGCTTATTGACGACTCGCTGAAAAACTGCGAAGTATTCTCGCAAAAAGGCGGCAAGTATTTTCATTATAAAAACTATCGCGGATTTTGTTTATGGGCCAGAAAAAATCTGACAACAGCCAGCAAATAACCTGGCTGTTGAATGAAAAGCATAAGGGGGTTTGGTCAAAGAAAGCAGCCAGGGATATTGGGCGGCTGGAAGCAGGGGAGCCGGTTGACTATGTCATTGGCTATAAGAAATTTTTGGGCTGCAAAATTGATTTGCGCTACAAACCCCTGATACCCAGAGACGAAACCGAATTCTGGGTCGGCGAGGCAATTCAAGATTTACAGAGACCATCTCTCTGTAAGCTTACAGAGAGATGGTCTCTGGAGATTTTAGATATGTTTGCGGGCTCGGGTTGCTGCGGAATCGCTGTTTTGAAGCATATCCCAAAAAGCCGTTGCGATTTTGTTGACATTGATGACAATTGTCTGAAACAAATCAGGTTGAATTTGAAAATCAACAACATCGGCAAAAACAGATACCGCGTCATAAAATCCGATATGTTCAAAGCGCTGTCGGTACCAGATACCGACAGCGGGTATGATTTGGTTTTGGCCAATCCGCCTTATGCCAGCCATAAAAACAAAAGCAAAGTCCAGAAACCGGTTTTGCAGTACGAGCCGCGAAAAGCCCTTTTTGCCAGGAATAAAGGGCTTTTTTTCATTGAAAAGCTGCTCGGGAGGGCAAAGAATTTTTTAAGTGAAACAGGCGGTATTTTTTTGGAATTTTCTCCGGAACAAAAAAATCAAATCTTCAAACTGGCCAAAAAATTCCGCTATTCGCGCTGCGTTTTTTTTCGCGACCAGTTTAACAAATGGCGGACCAGCCGAATTGACTTTTAGCCGTTGGGTGGTAGTATAAACCAATAGTTATATGGACAAGGAGCGGTGCCTGAAATTGGCGATGGCTCTTTACGGGGTAAGCCGGGATTTTCCCGCAGGGGAGCCGTTGAGGCAGCAGATAAGGGAAAAAGCGAATAGTATTTTGGAAAGTTTTCTGTTTTTGGCTTGCGCGGGACAGGGAATTTTTTTAATACAAAAAAAGGAAATCGCCTTTCAAATGGCAGCGGGTTGCGAAGTTTTAATCGCTTTGCTGGAATTGGCGAAAAAACAAAACTGGGCGGCTCGGGAAAACCTCGACGTTTTGCAGGCGGAATACCGGAAAATCGCGGTTTTTGCCAAAGAGAAACTCGCGGAAACAGAAAACGCGAAACAGCCGGACGC